>NZ_VDGL01000007.1:0-240961 GCF_006228115.1 Halomonas sp. BL6
GAAGCGAACCAAACTTGGCTCAAGGGTCAAACGAATTCATTCATTAGGCCGAAGCCTGTTTGACGAGTCGCTTGCCTTGATAATGGGTGATTTGTCACCCTCATCGGCAAGCGCCCACATGAATTACCTGATCAAATTGTTAAAGAGCTTTTCGAAGGGCGTTGCCGTTCGATGTGGGGCGTATTTTACGCATTTAACTCCGCGCGTCAACACCTTTTTTTGCCAAACACCTCATCAAGCAGCGGCTAAACGTTTGAGAAGTTCGTCGCGTCGCTGCTCGCTGACAAATGCCTCCTCGATAGCGTAACGATTGAGCATTCGAAAGGTATCTTCATCCCAGCCAAACGCATCGGCACACGCCAAATGGTTCTCCAGCAATCCACCGCCGAAATAGGCAGGGTCGTCGGAGCTAATGGTGACTTTGAGCCCCTCGGCCAACAGTTGGGGCAAAGCGTGGTCACTTAGCCGCTCGACAACTTTCAAGCTGACGTTTGACAGCGGACACACGGTCAGGACCGTTTGCTGATCACGCAAACGCTTGACCACGTCATCGCTTTCCAGACAGCGCACGCCGTGATCGATACGTTGCACTTCTAGGATATCGAGCGCTTGAGCAATGTATTCGGCAGGTCCCTCTTCTCCGGCGTGGGCAACACGGACCAGACCAAGTTCCTTGGCGCGAGCGAACAGCGCTTGAAACTTGACCGGAGGATGATCGCGCTCGGCGCTATCGAGTCCGATAGCATCCAGGAACTTCCAATAGGGAGAGGCCTGTTCAAGCACATGCAACGCTTCATCGGCGGGACGATCACGAAGAAAAGCCATGATCATGCCGATCGTCAAATCCAACGATGCTTCGGCCTCCTCTTTCGCCCGTAGAAGACCGGCCATGACGACTTCGAGCGGTACGCCGCGCTGTAGATGCGCCTGGGGGTCGAAGTGGATGTCGATATGCATCACCCCTTCGCTACGGGCACGCTTAAAATAGTCCATGGCAAGATCGTAAAAGTCTTGCTCATTGCGCAGTACGTTCATGCCTTGGTAATAAAGATCTAAAAACCCTTGAAGGTCTTTGAAATCGTAGGCCGCTTTCGTTTCGTCCACGGACGCATAGGGCAACTCGATCCCGTTACGGGCCGCCAGTGCGAACATGAGCTCAGGCTCCAAGGTGCCTTCAATATGCAAGTGGAGCTCGACTTTGGGAAGTTGACGTAAAAACTCATTCATACGGCGCGCCTGCTTGCGGTTGGGAGAAAGAAGTAGTATCGGTACATAAGCGCCCACCATCAAGGTGCCACCAAGCATCGATCCCAGCCAAAAGCGCCGCGTCCTCGGTTTGATGAACGAAGAAAATCACGGTTCGCCGTGCGAGCCAGCGATCTAGCGCCGCGGCCAAGTGCTTTGCCGTATCGGCGTCTACGCTAGCAAACGGTTCATCCAACAACACAACAGATGGATCGCGCAGCATCAATCTCGCGAAAGCAACCCTTCTTGCCTGACCTCCAGACAATTGCTGGCCTTTTTCGCCCACGTTCGTCGAGAGCCGCTTAGGCTGCTGTGCTACCCAGTCTTCCAAGCCCACCATGTTGAGTACCCGCCACAACTCGTCATCGGTAGCGCTCGGCTTGGCGATCCGTAAATTCGACTCAAGCGTTCCATCGAATAGATCCGTTTGCTGAGTGAGAAAGGCGAAATACTCGGCTCGACTCTCTGTGGAGAGACGATGTGGCGGCACTCCAGCGACACGAATCTCGCCCTGGGTCGGTGCCATACGTCCCATCAACACACTGGCCAACGTCGATTTACCAGATCCCGACACACCAGTAATCACGACTCGGGTATGTGGCAAGAGCGTCGCCTGTACATCGACCAGTGCTGGATACATCGTGTTGGGATAAGCGTAATGAACGGAAACAAGCTGGATGGCATGTTCATCGGCACGATAGGGAAGCCCTTGCATGTCGATTGCAGGCGCTAGGGGTTTGAGAGCATTCAAACGCTGCACGGCTGCGTAACTCGCGCCCAGTTTCAAGAACGCCGCGGGGAGCAACGCGAACACTTCGTTCATTCCCAGCACAGCAATCACGGCCATGACGAGCACCGGACCCACGACCTGCTCTGCCGAAAACGCCAAACTTCCCAGCCATAGCGTGGCGATGAGCATCAGCCCGGTCACCGCAGAAACGAAGGCGTTGCCCAAGGCCAATTTCAAAGCCAAACGACGCTGGTTCTCGGTGGATACTGCTTCGAGATTCTGGATTTTCTGGCGATGCCACCCGCTTGTTTGATAGCTACGCAGCTCCGCAGATGCCTGCACCTGATCCAATACCAATCGACGTAGCTCCTCTTGATCACTGACGTGCTGGTAGCTATTACCGAAGCCGATCCAACCAAAACCGACCGTCACCACTAGCCAAAGCAGCGTGAATACCAAAGCCATCACCACAGCAACCCAAGGTAGCCATATGGCGATGAACCCGGAGACCACGAGTACGGTCAGCAGCGCCGCTACCGGAGGGATCAGACAACGTAAGTAGAGGTTATTGAGTTGATCGATATCTGCCGTTAGACGGCTGAGCCATTCACTTGCACGTTGCCGTTTGAGAGTCGCATCATCCAGGCCTGTCAAATCACCGAACACTCGGTAGCGTAGATCGGCCAACAGGGTAAGCACGGTGCTATGGTTGTATAAACGCTCAACGTACCGCGCCAAAGTCCTCAGCAGGGCAAAAAAGCGGATGCCTCCACCGGGTACGTATACGTCCAACGTCGACGGAAGACCCGCCGCGAGCGCGATCCCCGCCAAGGCGCAGGACACGATGAACCATCCGGACAGTCCTAGTAGTGACAAACCCGCAAGCAAGGTCACCCAAACCAATAAGGCTCCCAACCAGAACTGTTGACGGCGGCGAAGCAGTAACTTAAGCCAAGGCGCAACGTCACGAAAAAGGGCCATCATTGCTTTACCTCCACCAACTGGCCTGAGCGGCATACAAAGTGGCGATTGGCTACCGTCATGACGGCCGGGTGATGCGTCGCCATGACTAGCGTACGCCCCTCACCTGCCCATTCGAGCAGCGCCTGGATGACCACGCTTTCCGTTTCTGCGTCTAAACTTGCCGTCGGTTCATCGAGCAAAATAAGCCGAGCCTGACTAAGATACACGCGCGCCAGCGCAAGCCGCTGCGCCTGTCCACCAGAAAGGCCAACACCACGTTCACCCACGGTCGTTTCCAATCCATGGGGCAAACTTGCCAATAGCTTGCCAAGCCCGGCTCGCTGCAAAGCTTTCACGAGCGCAGCGTCATCCGCCTTTGGAGAAGCAATGCGCAGATTATCAGCTAAAGAGCCCTGCAGTATGCACGGCGCTTGATCCAGCCAAGCAATAGGAATAGAAAGGTCGATGCGGCACACTCCACGAGTAGGCCTCATGAACCCCGCCATGAGTGCCAGCAGTGACGACTTACCGCTACCAGACTCACCGGTAAGCACGGCCACATCGCCCTGCCTTAGCGACATACTCACATCGCTGAGCACCGGCGTACGTTCAGCGTAGCGAATATCGACGCCATCAAGCTCGAGGAGCACGCCAGACGCCGAGGGCGGCAACGGAGAGGAAGCTACTTGGTTGGGTTCGTTGAGAATGGCCACGACGCTCTCAGCGGCGCCAAGGGCAGCAGCACGATCATGATAATGTTGCGACAACGTTCTAAGCGGCTGAAAAAATTCCGGCGCAAGGAGCAACACTGCCAACCCGCTAAACAGCGTCAACTGGGGCGAAGGACCGTAATCGATGTATCCTAGCAAGCCAAAACCAACATACATGGCCACGACAGCAATCGCGACGGAAGCAAAAAACTCCAAGACCGCCGACGATAAGAACGCTAAACGCAGCGTCCGCATACTCAGTCGACGATAGTGATCGGTGGCGTACCACACATCTTGCTGAGCCTCTTTGGTGTGACCAAACAGCTGCAGGGTGGTCATTCCGCGCACTCGGTCGATAAAGTTTGCGGAAAGACGAGAGACGGCCATGAACTGATCACGATTCAATCGCTCAGCCCCCATCCCTACCAATGCCATGAACAGCGGTATTAGTGGGGCGGATAAAAGCAGAAAAAAGGCAACCAGGTAGTCGAGCCAAACGACAATGCTCAGTATCAGCATCGGCAACGCCACGACGATTCTCAGCTGCGGATAAAAGCGAGCGAAGTAACCATCCAGCGCCTCGATGTGCTCCACCGACTGAGTGGCCAATGCCCCACTCTGCTGACGCGTCAACCATGTTGGCCCAAGCGCCGAGATTTTGTCGAGCAGGGTTTGCCTGGCATATTGGCGAATGCGAAGGCTTGCTTTAGCGCTACACGTCTCTTGCAGGGCCTGAAAAAGCGAACGCAGCAAGACAACCACCACGAGGCCAACGAACGGTAGCACGAGTGACCAGGGGGAACGCCCTGCAATGACCAACTGGTCGATCAGCCAAGCAAGCCCCACCACCAGCAGGACGGTTTGCATACCCGCCAGCACGCCCCAAACCGCCGCCCACATCAGCTGTTTCTGCTCGCGTTTGGCAAGCAAGTTAAGCCAATGGCGCGGCGTCATGGCCTCCACCGTATTCACTTCGGGAGGATGGTCTGCCATAGCGTTAGTGGTATCCCTCCCCTACACGCACCTTGCCGCGGAACACCCAGTAGGTCCAAGCGGTATAGGCCAGGATGATCGGGATAACGAACAGCACGCCAATCAGCAGGAACAATTGTGATTCGGGCGCTGACGCGGCGTCCCAAAGTGTGTAATTGGGCGGCACGATAACCGGCCATTTACTGACGATCAGCCCTAAGTAGGTAAAGACATAGATGCCTATCGTTGCTACGAACGGTATCCCTTCATCGCGACGCTTGACGGAGCGATACACCATGAAGGCCGAAAAAAGCGCCAACGCCGGGAAAATCCAGATCAGTTGCAGATGGCCGAACCAACGTTCCCATACCACCGGATTAACGAACGGCGTCCAAATACTGATAATGGCGAACACCCCGAGCACCAGCGCCAGCAACATGGGCGTGATCTTGTAGGCCCAGTCTTGGATATGACCTTCCGATTTGAGGATCAACCAGGTCGCACCAAGCAGAGCGTAGCCCGCCATCAAGCCTAGTCCCGTGAGCACTGAGAACGGCGTCAACCAGTCGAAAGCACCGCCCACGAAAGCAAAGTTTTCGACACGGAAGCCTTGAATGTACGCCCCGACCACGGCCCCTTGGGCAAACGCCGCCACACCGGAACCCCAGCTGAATGCACGGTTCCACCAGCGCCGATTACGACGCGACTTGAAGCGAAATTCAAACGCGACGCCGCGGAAAATCAGCCCGGCCAGCATCAAAAAGACCCCTATGTAAAGCGCTGGCAAAAAGACCGAATACACCAATGGGAAAGCACCGAGCAGGCCCGCGCCCCCCAAAACTAGCCAGGTCTCGTTGCCATCCCATACAGGGGCTACCGAGTTCATCATGACATCGCGGGAATCTTCATCTGGGGCGAAGGGAAACAGTATCCCCAAGCCCAGATCGAAACCATCCATTAATACGTACATCATGATGCCGAAGCCGATGATGCCCGCCCAAATTAGCGTTAAATCAAACATTTCCATGTTCAGCTCCTGACCGGATCGACGTCATCGTCAAAAGGGGTGTGTGCCGCAGAGAATGGGCGCATAGGCCGCTTGAAGTTCTCACTCGTCGTTTCCTGCTCGTCGTGAGGCAGCATGCCATTGCGTACCACGCGAGTGAGGTAGTAAATACCGGCGTAGAACACGACGGCATAGACTGCCACGTAGCCAATCAGAGTGAATAGCGCCATTGGCCCGGTCAGCGACGGCGTCAAGCCCTCGGCATGGGTCATCATGCCGTAAACCAGCCAAGGAGCGCGTCCGGATTCGGTGACGATCCAACCTGCCAACACCGCCGCGAAAGGCATGGGGATCATACAGACCAGCGCCTTTAAATAGCCCGAGTGTTCGTACACTCTGCCCTTGCGACGCATCAGCAGACCAATGAAGGCGGTTGCAATCATCAGCAGACCGATGCCGACCATGACACGGAAAGCCCAAAATACGATGATAACGGGTGGCTGCTCCTCAGGAGCAGCTTCGCTGATCCCAGGAATTACCCCATCGGGAGAGTGGGTCAAGATAATGCTAGCGAGGTTCGGAATGCCGATCTCAAGATGGTTGGTTTGCGCTTCCTGGTCCGGAATGGCAAACAGCAGCAGCGGTACGTTGCTAGACGTTTCCCAATGCCCTTCCATCGCCGCCACTTTAGTCGGCTGATGCTCGAGTGTGTTCAAACCATGAAAGTCCCCGACCACCGCTTGTGCAGGTGTGAGAAAAAGGAGTAGCCACAAGCACATGGAGAGCGCGCGGCGATTGGCCTCTGGATCGCGCCCACGAAGCAGGAACCAAGCGCTGACGCCCGCCACGACGAAACCACCCGTCAAGAAAGACGCCATGGCCATATGGGCAAAGCGATACGGGAAAGAGGGATTGAAGATAGCCTCGAACCAAGAGAGTACGTGGAAGCGGTTGTCGATCAGTTCCACACCGGCAGGCGTGTGCATCCAGCTATTGGCTGACAAAATCCAGAAGGAAGAAATGAACGTACCCACTGCCACCATAATGGCAGCAAACAGGTGCACCCCTTGCGGGACTTTTCCACGGCCAAACAAGAGCACACCGAGGAATGCCGCTTCCAAGAAGAACGCGGTGACGACTTCATAGCTCAGCACGGGCCCCAAGAAGTTGGAGGCGGCCTGGGAAAAGTTGCTCCAATTGGTGCCGAACTGGAAAGACATCACGATACCCGAGACGACGCCCATGCCAAAGACAACGGCAAATACCTTGGTCCAAAACAGCGAAAGGCGGTCCCACGCAGGATTGCCGGTCTTAAAGTACAGCCCATGGAGCAGCGCAATATAGGACGCTAGCCCAATGGTAAAGACTGGAAAGATCGCATGAAACGATACAACGAAGGCGAACTGTATTCGCGATAGTACTAGGGGGTCGAGTTCCATCACACTCTCCTAAGACCTGAGTTGGTATCCCGTCAATGGGTGTCACAAGCTTAGTTGAGCCTTAATGGCACTGCATTTTAGTTATAAGCACTAAGCTTATTCTTTACATGCGTTGTAGTTTACCGGTTCGACCATCGCTATACAGCGTTAGTTTGCCTGAAAAGCTGTGTCGCATTGACGCACACTCTCCAGGCAACACCACTTTGCCGTACTAGGCCATCACCACGATGCTGACCATATAGCCGGTGTAGGCAATAAACATGGTAAAGAGTGCACCACCCTCGATACGGTTGATACGCCGCGGACGCCCACGCCAAGAGAACGCAAACAGCACCATGACGAGCGTCATGAGCGTCATTACGCTCCAATCCCGCATCAGCACTTCACGCCCCGCCTCGATCGGCGCAATGACGCCCGCCAAGCCCACCACGGCCATGCTATTGAAGAGGTTCGAGCCGACAACGTTACCCAGCACCATGTCATGTTCATTGCGGCGCAAGGCGCTGATAGAGGACGCTAATTCAGGTAACGACGTGCCCACCGCCACCACCGTCAAACCGATGATCAAATCACTCACACCAAAACCCACGGCAATTTCAACGGCGCCCCATACCAGCAATCGAGAGCTGGCAATCAATAACACCAATCCAATCAGCGTCCACATGATGGACTTACCGCGAGACATCGGCTTGCTATCCAGGCTTTCGGTCACTTCTGCCATCAACGGATCGTCTTGCTGACCGCGAGCGTTGAAGATGCTCGCCGTAATGAACACGCCAAGCCCGATGAGCAACAGCGCCGCTTCAAGCCGCGATATCCATCCGTCCCATAGCATGTATCCCGTCACTAGCATCACCAAGACGAGTAGCGGCATCTCTTTACGAATTACCCCCGAATGGACGGCGAGAGGCGCCATCAGTGCGACAAAACCCAGCACCAACCCCATGTTGGCAATGTTAGAACCGTAAGCGTTACCCACCGCCAAACCAGGATTGCCTTGCATTGCCGCCAGTACCGAGACCATCATCTCCGGGGCGGATGTACCAAACCCAATCACCAGCATGCCGATCAAGAGCGGCGAAAGCCCTAACCAGCGCGACGTCGCCGCGGCACCGTCGATAAACTTCTCTGCACTCCATATCAGCAGGACCAAGCCCACTACCACAGCAAGAAAGGCGAGTAACATTTCAGTTCCTTAATGTCATAATGTTAGGCACTATCGCGGCTGCATCCTTGTCTAACGAGCCTGTTTGGTCAAGTGCCGTTTGCAAGCGTCGGTTCCGTTCCCTAAATTGACTGGCACCACGCTCCATCGTATTGGTTCTTACCGTCTCATGCACAGAGAGTTTGCTGTTGCCCCATTACTCTTTCATCAAACGGCCTTCTCTGCCGGTTAACTCTCCCGAGGTCGACTGTTTTCCACCTGAGACCCGCACTCAGCGGCGGCGCCTGCGCGCCTGCCATGAGTGTGACTGGGTTTCGGCCCTTCCGCCGCTCAAATCAGGTGAAAAAGCAACCTGCCCGCGCTGTTCACACGTACTGGTAAAGCGCCATCGCTATCCGGCTCAGCGCAGCATGGCGCTCGCACTGGCCTCACTAATAGCACTGTTGGTAGCGATCTCGTTTCCCTTCGTGAGCTTTAGCGTTAGCGGCGTCGGCAATCGCATCGAACTATCACAAACGGCGACGACGCTGATCGCGTTTCATCAGCCCATCGTTGCCATCGCCGTCATGATGACCATACTCGTGCTACCCGCCGTTTATTTAGTGGGTGTGGTATGGCTACAGTTTGGACTCTTGCGAGCGCGACCCATGCCGTTCAGCCGTGATATCGCCCGCTCGCTGGCCCATTTGACCCCATGGATGATGGCGGATGTCTTCATCATTGGCGCCCTGGTCAGCTTGATCAAAATAGCGGGTATGGCGCAAATCGAACTAGGCATCTCCTTTTGGGCGTTTTGCCTCTTCGGTATTTTGCTATTGATGACGGTGCAATCCATCGACGGCGACTGGATGTGGTTCTCGCTCGAAGGCGAGCCCCTTGCCCCTGAGGGCACATTGACCGGTACGACCGCTGCCAACCAAGGTGTCACTGGGTGCCCCACCTGCGGATTGGTCAATCGCATCGAACATGACCGACAGCGATGTTTGCGCTGCCATGAGAAACTGCATACTCGGCTGCCACACAGCCTGCAGCGTACATGGGCGCTGCTGTTTGCCGCCACCGTCATGTACCTTCCGGCCAACCTCTATCCCATCATGACCACCACGAGCTTGGGCAACGCTACGCCCTCCACCATCATTGGGGGAGTCGTTCAGCTCATCCAAATGGGATCATGGCCAGTAGCCGCCGTCATATTCGTAGCCAGTGTCATCGTGCCGGTCGGCAAACTGGTCGCTCTGGCCTGGCTTTGCTTGATGCTCAAACGCAGCAATGAACTCAATGCCCAGAGCCGCACCCGGCTCTATCGTTTGACCGAGTTCATTGGACGCTGGTCCATGGTCGACGTATTCGTGGTGGCCATTTTGGTTGCTCTCATCCGCGCGGGGTCGTTAATGTCGATTACGCCTGGACCAGCCGCCCTGGCGTTTGGCGCGGTGGTCGTGCTCACCATGCTCGCGGCTATGACCTTCGACCCCCGCTTGATATGGGATACTCAACCTTCACGCTCTCTTCGCCGTAAAACGGCCACCAAGGAACCTGTTGATGGCTAACGATTCCATGCCTCAGAACACACCCAACCCAGATCAAGGCGAGTTGCACAAAGCCAAGGCGTCGCCCCAAACACGCTTGTCCCCGATTTGGATCGTGCCGCTGGTTGCCGTGATCATCGGGCTATGGCTGGTTTACGACAACTACTCCAGTCGCGGCACCCTGGTCACGTTGACGATGGAAAGCGCGGAAGGAATCGAGGCGGGCAGTACGCTCATTCGCAGTCGCAACGTCGAGATTGGTCGGGTCCAGAGCGTACGTTTGTCCGATGACCTCTCCCATGCCGTCATGGTGGCACGCATTCAACCCGGGGCGGAAGCTATGCTAAGAGAAGATAGCCGCTTTTGGGTCGTCAAACCGCGTATTGGCCGCGAGGGCATCAGTGGGCTGGGTACCGTTCTTTCAGGTGCCTACATCCAGCTAGAACCGGGTCAGTCAGAAGAGCCACAGCGAGAATTCGAGGTTAGCGATGTACCTCCCGTGGCTCCCGCCGGCCAAGCTGGGTTGCAAATCAACTTGGTGAGCCAACTAGGCAACTCGCTGCGCATCGGCGACCCGGTCTCTTATCAGGGCTACACGGTAGGCCGCGTCGAAGACACGCGCTTTGAACCTGAAACGCGCACCATGCACCATCAAGTTTTCATCGAAGAGCCCTACGCCCAGCTCGTCACCGACAGCACGCGCTTCTGGACGGCCAGCGGGATCGACTTCCGCCTGGATGCCGATGGTGTGAGAGTCAATGTCGAATCCCTCGAAGCGCTATTGGGCGGTGGGGTGACCTTTGGCGTACCGGAAGACCTTCCCATGGGCAAACCTGTGGAGGCCAACACACGCTTTAATCTCTACGCGGACGAAGATACTGCCCGGGAAGGCACGTTCAACCGATACTTGGAGTATGTTTTGCTGGTTGACGACACGGTAAGAGGCTTGTCTCGGGGAGCACCGGTGGAGTTTCGTGGAGTGAGAATCGGCACCGTCGCCGCGGTCCCTTGGAACTTCACGGCGCCACAGCCTGATTCCCGGGCGCGATTCGCCATTCCGGTACTCATTCGCATCGAACCCCAACGCTTGGGTATCGAAAACACCGACATCGACCTAGAGGAGTGGGATGAACGCTTCAAGCGGATGTTTGGGCTAGGTCTGCGCGCCTCGCTTAAGAATGGCAGCCTGCTCACAGGGGCGCTGTTCGTCGACCTTAACTTTCAGCGCGACCTTGCCGATGAGTACGTCGCCGAGCGATTTGCCGAGCGAACCGTGTTCCCCACTGTGGCTGGCGGTTTTGCACAGATTCAGGCACAGGTCACCAGCCTGCTCGAAAAGCTCAACGCGCTGGAAGTCGAACCTCTTCTTGCGGGGCTAGAGCGTAATCTTCAAGCCTCGGAAAGCGTGCTAAACGAGGTTCGCGAGGTCAGTACATCGATCCATCAGTTATTGAACGACCCGGATACTCAGGCGATTGGCGGCAACTTGAACGGCACGTTGGAAGAACTGCGCCGCACACTGGAAGGCGTTTCGCCCTCCTCGCCAGCGTACCAAGAACTGACCGGCGCCATCGAGCGCCTAGATAGACTAATGCGCGATCTACAGCCGCTCACCCGGACGCTGAACGAGAACCCAAGGGCGCTGCTGTTCGATAACTTGGACACCCAGGACCCGATTCCTCGCGCTCCTCGCTAATTAAGGATGACCGTTATGTTACGTCGCTTATCTCTATTTTGGCTGGCGGCTTTTACGAGCCTACTCTTGTCCGCCTGTGCCAGCAGCGTATCTCCACCCACGCGCTATATGTTACCTACAAGCCCGGCGGTCAACGCACCGAGCCGTGCCGAAACAACGCTTCAAGTCAGCCCCCTCCGCCTAGCCCACTATTTGGATGTGGACGGCATCGTAATGCAGCTCGATGACATCACTTTGAATGAAGCGCGCGAGCATCAGTGGGCGGAGAGCATTGGCCGGCAATTAGAACGCGCGTTACGCGCCGAATTAGCCGACCAGCTTCCTAGCGTGCAGGTAGTGCGGGCGGAAGGCAGTCGTCCCAGTGCGCTGACGCTCTCATTGGAAGTGGATCAGTTCCAGGGCCGCTATGATGGCGTTGCAGTGACCAGCGGCCAATGGCAACTGCGCGATAGCGATGGCGAGATGCTCGCCCTAAAAAGCTTCACTGCTGAAACGGTCCTCGATCAGGACGGTTACCCAGCCCTGGTGCGCTCGTTGGGCGAGAGCTGGCAGGTAGTGGCCGAGCAAATCGCCGACCAGTTGAGTCAAGGCGGCTACTTATAACCCCAGGCGTGTTCGCTACGGGTAGCGCGTCGACGTGAGACTTTCGTGTTACACTCACGACCACGACGACGTCACTGTCAGCGCCACCCTGTCTCCCTCTTGTGAAACCCAGAGGTGTCACAAGACGTTTTAACGCCCGTCGCGGCACAGCGTGCTATCTGTCAAACTTCGCTGCCGCGACGGTGTACCATCCTCGCTTTTTTGAACATGACGCTTAGCAGCGCCGCCCATTAGGTGGTGCCGCCTGCTATGCGACTGCGGAGAACGCATGAGCTTTTCTGATCTTGGTCTGCACGACGATTTATTACGCGCGGTGAACGCGCAGGGCTATACACAGCCGACGCCGATTCAACAAAAGGCCATTCCCGTCGTTCTCGAAGGACGCGATCTCCTTGCCAGCGCACAAACCGGCACGGGTAAAACGGCAGGCTTCACACTGCCGATGCTACAGCGCTTGGCAAACGGCAAGCGTCCCGGGAAGCGCCAAGTGCGCGCGCTCGTCCTAACGCCGACCCGCGAGCTGGCGGCACAGGTGGGCGAAAGCGTAGCGGCCTATGGACAACACCTTTCGCTGCGCTCCCACATCATTTTTGGCGGCGTCGGTCAACAGCCCCAAGTCGATGCTTTAAGGCATGGTCTCGACGTGCTGGTCGCTACCCCTGGCCGCCTGCTCGACCTGCACCAGCAAGGGCACGTCGACCTGTCCGCCATTGAAATTCTGGTACTGGATGAGGCGGACCGCATGCTGGACATGGGCTTCATTCACGATATCAAGCGCCTACTGCGCCTGGTCCCCAAGCAACGCCAAAATCTCCTGTTTTCTGCCACATTCTCCAACGAAATCCAAACGTTGGCGCAGCAGCTACTCGATAATCCCGCTCTCATCGAGGTGGCGCCACGCAACACCACGGCAGAAAAAGTCGAGCAAGCGATCTACCGAGTGGATCGCGATAAAAAGCGCGACTTGTTGGCGCACTTGATCCAGCGTCACAACTGGTTTCAGGTACTAGTATTCACTCGCACCAAGCACGGCGCTAACCGGCTAGCCGAGCAACTCTCCAAGCAGGATATCCCTGCCATGGCGATCCACGGCAACAAAAGTCAGGGTGCACGCACGCGTGCGCTCGGTGCGTTCAAGAGCGGCGATTTACAGGTGCTCGTCGCCACTGATATTGCCGCCCGTGGCCTAGACATCAATGAACTTCCCCATGTGGTGAACTTCGATCTGCCCAATGTCGCGGAAGATTACGTTCACCGCATCGGTCGCACAGGGCGTGCGGGCAGCAATGGTGAAGCTGTCTCGTTGGTGTGCATCGACGAGCATGGTCTGCTCAAAAACATCGAGCGACTGATCAATCAAACGTTGCCGAAACACATCGAACCGGGCTTCGAGCCTGACCCCAACGCCAAGCCAGAACCCATCGAAAATGGTCGCCGGAGTCAGCGTCCACCTCGTCGGCGCAAGCAAGATGGGCCATCTACCAATACGGGTGGAGAGCGACGTCGCCGTAGCCGCCGCTAGCCCGCACGCCCGGAATGTGCGAAGGTATCGCCTCGCCTATTCGGGCGTTTTTGCTGAATTAATTCATGGAGTGACTATGGCGTCTTCACAACTCATGGCCGATTATCGCCAATGGCTGGTCTTTCAGCGTCAGGAGCAACTCAGCCGCGAACACCAGGGAATCGCGCAACGCTTGGAGGACGCCCGCGCCTCAGCGAATCAGGTCGTGCAAGCCTACCGCAGCATGGCTGAAAAAGCTGCTGCCGAAGGCGCCTGCTATCGCACGCTTTTCCTACGCGAGCGTGACAACGCGTCACTCCCCTGCGAAGGTTGGCTGTTCGTACGCCGCGTATTGAGTGAAGGGAACAGCACACGTGTTCGTGCCACTCTACTGGAAACCTTCACGCTGGAAGATGGTATCGTGGCACCAGGAGAGAAGCCCGCCAATAAGCTGACGCTCGAAATCTACGATAAACTGGAAATCGACAAAGGCATGCGAACGCAAGTACGCGTCGACTGCCTGGATAACCCGGAAGATTTTCACTTCATCACCCTGCTCGATGCGGTACGCGGCGACCTGCGCCCTCACTTGAAATAAGCCTGCGCCATGGTTTCACGCCACGCTTGCCGCTTCATTGTGTTGATGTTCTTGGTAGGGCTCAATTTGCGCCCTGCCATGTCATCGGTGGCACCGTTACTCAATCGTTTGCAAGAGAACGCAGGGCTCTCAGCCCCAGCAGCGGGCCTCCTGACCACCCTTCCCGTGCTGTTTCTTGGTTTGACGGCACCGCTTGCGCCTATCATCGGTCGTCGACTGGGGAGCGAACGTGCGCTAAGCAGTGCCCTACTTCTGCTGGCCAGCGGTTTATTGATCCGCGTACTACCACTGCCTGGGATGTTGTACGTGGGTACTGCCATGGCAGGAAGCGCTATTGGGCTTGCGGGGACGCTGTTACCCGCGCTGGTCAAACGCGAACTTCCCCAAAATGCGGACCTATTGACCGGACTCTACACTATGGCACTCTGCATGGGAGGCGCGCTAGGTGCCGGGCTCAGCGTCCCGCTGATGCAGTGGCTAGGCGGTTGGCAGGCCAGTTTGGTCAGTTGGGCGCTTTTAGCGCTCGCCACCCTTATCGTTTGGGTTCGCTATGCACCCACGCCTTACTCCTCGAAGGCCATTGGCTCCCCCTCCAGCCTTCCGCTCGTCACGTTACTTAGCAAGCCGCTTACCTGGCAGGTCATGCTGTTCATGGGCATCCAGTCCTCCATGGCCTATATCGTGTTCGGCTGGCTGCCAACACTGCTCATCGAGCGGGGTTACACAGAAGCTACTGCCGGGTGGACGATGGCCGTTTCCATCCTGTGTCAGCTGGCCTCGGCACTGAGCGCCCCATGGATTGCGCGCCTCCATCACGACCAACGCCCTGCCCTCCTGCTGGTATTGATCTGCACGGCGATGGGTCTCGCCTGCTTACTGGCAGCGCCTTTGACCTGGCGCTGGCCAGGCGCCGTATTGCTAGGACTTGGGCAAGGCGGAAGCTTTAGCCTTGCATTAAGCCTACTGGTGTTACGAACTGCCAACGAGCGCTTAGCAGGGCAGCTATCCGGCTTGGTACAGGGCGGCGGATACACATTGGCCGCCTTGGGGCCCTTTGGGGTAGGCTTGATGCTCCAAGCCGGTGCTACCACTGAACATATCGCCTGGCTACTCGTTGGCCTGATTGGCATTTGCGGCATTTTCGCGCTGTTTGCAGGCCGACAGCGGCAACTCGACGACCATAGCGGCCATCTTCAGGTCTATCACCGATAACGTTTAGCTCTCACAGGATACCGCGATGAGCCAAGCTCCTCTTCTAGCCGATACGCCCCACCGCCAAGAGCGGGTATTGGTCATTTACACCGGTGGCACGATTGGCATGCAGCCCCAGGCCAACGGCTTGTCGCCAGCGGGAAATTTTTCCGAGCGCTTAGACAAGGCACTGAGTCAACGGTCACTGCAGGATCAATCCCTGCTTCCCGCCTACGACGTGATGAGCTACTCGCCTTTGATCGACTCTAGCGCCGCAACGCCATTGACGTGGCAGCAGCTTGCCAACGATATCGCCGAACGCTTCGATCAATACCGTGGATTCGTGGTCATCCACGGCACCGACACGCTCAGCTGGACCGCCGCGAGCCTGGCCTATCAGCTCCAAGGCCTGGACCGGCCCGTCGTTTTAACAGGCGCGATGGCACCACTCGAAACCCCCAACGGCGATGGGTTAGGCAATGTGTATGGCGCTTTACGGTTCTCAGCCCATCCTCAATTGCAGGAAGTCGCGGTCTATTTCGCCGATCGTTTACTCAGAGGGGTTCGCGCCATCAAACAACACAGTGAAGCCTCCGATGCCTTCACTTCACCAAGTTACCCACCGCTAGGGGAGCGCGTAGGTGACGATTTCATCCTCTTCCCAAGCCGTGGCTTGGTTTACCAACAGCGCGGCGCACCGCGATTCGAACGATTGGATTATCAACCCGTGGCTCGGGGCGAAGTGGTCCGGATTACTCTTTGGCCAGGAATGGCTGCTTGGCAACTCGACGCATGGCTTGGCCACCCTAACGTCAAAGGGGCGCTGCTACAGCTCTGGGGAGCAGGTAATTTGCCTGATGACCCCGACCTTCTTGCTGTGATCGCCAAAGCCAGCGGCGAAGGCAAGTTGATCGCCGCCATCAGCCAATGCCCCCAGGGTCGCGTAAAGATGGGCGCTTATGCTGCAGGTAATGGCCTCGTGGATGCGGGCGTATTGTCTGGAGACGACATGACACCCGAAGCCGTCTATACCAAGCTGGTCCATCTAATTGCTCAACCGCTTTCACCAGAAGACCGGCGCGAGCGCTTCATGATGCCGCTCGTAGGCGAGCGTTAACGGCAAGACTCCGACTCATACTGGCGTAGCCGCTAATAAACGCTATGGTTAACTTATCTGTTTAACGTTTATTACCCCAATAGGATAGGAAGCGACTTATGGATCAGCCGGTGCATCACTTTAGTGAACTCTTCGAGCAGTTAGGCCTACGCTCGGATGCGGAATCCATCGAGCGCTTCATTCAGCGCCACTCACCTCTACCCAAAGAGATGCCGTTGGCGGATGCACCCTGCTGGAACGAGGGACAAGCCGACTTTCTTAGGGAAGCCGTAGAGGAAGACGCCGATTGGGCCGAGGTGGTCGACCACCTAGATGCGTCTATGCACAAGACCCACTAAGTTCTGGAACTCATGAAGACATTTGACGCGCCGCCTCCAGGCGGCGCCGATACCACGCCCCTAAAAGTAATAGGAGTGTCAATGCCAGCAGTGGCAGCATGACATCCCATTGCAGGGCATCCTCTTCTTCGATGGCTTCCAGCGCGCCATAGATGGCGCTGCTATACACTGCCCATTTGACCGATAACCCAAGACATGCGGCTAGCAGATAGCGACCAAGCGAAATTTTGCCCAACCCTGCTGCGAAATTGATAACCGAGTGGGGAAAACCCGGTAACACTCGTATGGCGCACTGCGTTAGAAGATCACTTCGTGCTTTGAGGTGCTCCATCACCTTTAGCGTCAAGCCTCTAGGCTGCCAGCGCTCACCCAGTCGGGCAGCCAATGCGTATGCCCCCCAGGCCCCCACCACGCTACTGACCGTTAACATCAGTGTGGCTACTAGAGGCGTATAAAACGGAGCAATCAGCCATAGGCCTATGCTACCGGGCAGACCTACGGCAAGTGTCAGCGCCATGGCCACCATCACAGATGCGATCACCGCGGGGTGATGAGACATCGTGGCGGCCCAGCGCCTCAGCGCGGACAAATCAGGGGAGTACCACAGCCAGAGATAAGCCAACATGGCAGCGGCCGCAAAGCTTACTACCCAGCGCCAAGAATGAAGCGACAATTTAGCCATTCAGCCGTGCTTCGACCCGATCGAGAATTTGTCGGCTGACCTTGCCCACCAACGGCTTTGCTGCTTTGTTGACGGCTTTTTCCATTAGGCGATTGCGAATCTCATAATGTAGCGTCAACGCCACCTCCGTGCCCTCGGGTACGGCCCGCAGCTGATACCGGCCTTGATTTTTGACACCCTCCAACGACTCCCAAGCCAGCACATGGGGCGGCTGAATGTCGGTGACGACAACATCGAACGACCAATCCATCCCTACTGCCCGCACGTGCCAGCGATAGCGGTTTTCGCCTAAGCTATCGATGGAGCGAATGAGGTCCGAGTAATCGGCAAAATCTTCGACACGGCGTAGCAGATCAAACACCCGCTCGGGGGGAGCCTTGACGATTTCGCTATGTTCTATCGTGGCCATAAGTGTCTTCCTAACGGCTTGGCCAATTAGCTTAACATGGCAAACCACTCACACACACCGACTGAGACGCACTAGCCCACTGGCTAGATGGTTCGCTATTGCGTAAACTGCCGCCTTTCCGGACCGGACCCCGGAACACTGCCTTGCACCGAGGCAAAGACACATAAATTCTCCGACGATGAGCATTTCGTATGTCCTCTACCGCTTCACCTGGCGCCAAGGCGTCAGCCACCGTCGTGATTTACTCCGGCGGCATGGACTCTTTCACTGTTTTACATCGCGCCATTCGGGAAGGACTCACTGTCCACGCGCTCTCTTTCGACTATGGCCAGCGCCACCGCCGGGAGCTCGACACCGCCCGCCAGGTGTGCGAATCCCTGGGCATTGCTCACCAAGTCGTCGATATTCGCGCCATCCATGGGCTGATCGATAACTCAGCGCTGACCAATAGCGCTATCGACATGCCCACCGGCAATTACGACGCAAACAACCTCAGCGCCACGGTAGTGCCTAATCGCAACATGATTTTGCTCTCCCTGGCCATTGCCAAGGCGGTCAACATTGGCGCGGGGCGGGTGGATTACGGCGCTCATGGGGGCGACCACGTACTCTACCCAGACTGTCGTCCCGAGTTTGTCGATGCCATGAATCACGTTGCAGGTATCGCCAACTTCGAACCCGTGTTACTTCATGCGCCTTATCTAAACGTTCGTAAAGAGGATATTCTGCGCGAAGGGTTAGCCATGGGGCTGGACTATCGCCAGACGTGGACCTGCTACGAAGGCCGCGAACTCGCCTGCGGCCAGTGCGGTAGTTGCCGTGAGCGGTTGGCCGCCTTTGCGGCCAACAATTGCGTCGATCCTCTTGCTTACGCTATCGACACGTCGCAGGGTGGCCGCTGATGTACCACGTCAAAGAGGCTTTCTACACCCTGCAGGGCGAAGGCGCCCAAGCGGGTCGCGCCAGCGTGTTTTGCCGCTTCACCGGCTGCAACCTCTGGTCAGGTAGAGAAGCGGATAGACCTAACGCCAAATGCACCTTTTGCGATACCGATTTCATCGGCACCGATGGGGTCAACGGCGGCCGATTCGAGACCGCAATGGCGCTAGCACTTCATATAAAAGCACTGTGGCCTCGAGAAGTGAGTCAAGCAGTGCCTTACGTGGTGTTCACTGGCGGCGAACCGTTGCTACAACTCGATAGCGCCCTGATCGCCACGTTACATAGCGAAGGCTTCGAAGTGGCCGTTGAGACCAACGGCACGATGCCTGCCCCTGCAGGCATCGACTGGCTCTGTGTGAGTCCCAAGGGCCGCAATCCATTAGCGATCACTCAGGGGGACGAGCTGAAGCTGGTCTACCCTCAGGCGGATGCGCTGCCCGAGCAGTTTACTCACCTCGCTTTCAAGCACTTCTTTTTACAGCCCATGGACCTCAGTGCTGTCGCCCATGCGCAGATAGCTACCGACAGGGCGGACATCGTGAAAGCTACCACTGCCTACTGCATGGCCAACCCCCAGTGGCGTCTGTCACTGCAAACGCACAAAATCGCAGGATTCGAGTAATGGCGCTATTCGTTAATCAACTAACCCACGTCGATGTTTCCCTTTGGTGCTCTGTGAGCGGGCTGGTTGGCTGTAGCTGGCAGGTAGATGCCCAGCTTGAGGGAGAGCTAGGCGAGGATGGCATGCTGTTCGACTTCGGCGAAGTCAAACCATGGATCAAGCGCACCCTGGATAGCGGATTGGATCACACCTTACTGGTTCCCACCCAAGCACCTGGGGTCGAGATCAGCGAGTGCGATGAAGGCGTTTGCCTCCGTACCACCCACCCCTACCCCATGGAAGTTCGTGGACCGGCAGAGGCGTTTACGCTGCTGCCTTGGGAATCGATCTCCCTAGCACGCGTCACCCGTTATCTCAGCGATCAACTCACCGAGCAGCGACCAGCCAACGTGGAACGTGTAATGCTGACGCTTAGTAATGAGCGTGTAGATGGCGCAGCCTATGGCTACAGTCATGGACTTAAGCGCCATTTGGGGAATTGCCAGCGCATCGCCCACGGCCACCGCTCTCGCTTACATATTTTCCAAGAGCAGCAGAGACAGCCGTCGCTGGAACGGCAGTGGGGCGCTTGGCTAGACAACCGGTATTTGCTGGAAGAAGCGGACATGACAGAGCATAGCGAAACGCAACTGACTTGCCGCTATGAGGCTGCTCAAGGCCGTTTCTCGATCACCTTGCCAACCGAGCGGTGTTGCGTGCTACCCAAACCCACCACCGTCGAAAACATCGCTCAATGGCTGGCCAATCAGATTGCCGAAAAGACGGGAATAGTGACCGAAGTTCATGCGTTCGAGGGCATAAACAAAGGTGCGACGGCACTGGCGACACCATGAGCGAGCTCATTGCCAGTGACAGCACCGTTGGTTGTCGTCCAGGCTGCGGTGCATGCTGCATCGCGCCGTCTATAACCTCCCCCATTCCGGGGATGCCCCATGGAAAACCGGCGGGCGTACGCTGCGTTCACCTAGACGACCACCATCTATGCATGCTGTTTGGCAGTCCGCAGCGACCGGACGTATGCGGTCAATTCGATTATGACCCTATGGTATGTGGCGAACACCGTAATGAGGCGCTCGCCACGCTATCATGGCTGGAGCAGAGCACGCGCTAAATGGCCTACGTCTCCTTTTCGACGCTTAGCGTGTGAGGCAAACGTCGATCCAACAAGCTTACCCAGCGCACCAGCACCGGCGCATCACTATGACTTACCTCCCCCAACAGGCGCCGGAACGCTTCTTTTGCCGCCTGGTCATGGGGAGCAATACGCGTCAACCAGAGCTCCAGGGCCGCTAGTTCCTGATGGCGATTGCCATGTTCTCGCGCCTGGTTGATTGCCATATCGGCCAAGGCTCTCACTTCACTGGCGGGATGACCCAGCAAATCACGCACCCTAGCCAGCTGTGTCGCCAGCTCGGGCAAAAATAGTGTGGTGCGCTCTCGGGCAATCACCAAGCACTGATCCAGGTACTCTTCGGCGGCCTTCAACTCACCAAGCTCGATACAGGCGTCCGAATACCATAAAACAGGACGTTGGAACCGGTCACGCCCGTTCAGCTCGGCCATCTGATCCAGACTGTCTCTCAGTTGCACCAACCCGGCATGATCTCCCGCCATGGCCTTCTGCCAGCCCAGCATGCCCTGAGCAGAAATCTGCCACAGCTGTAGATCAGGCGTTCCCGTCATCGCCGCCGCACGCTCAGCGTGACGGGCAGCGAGATGTACATGGCCCAGCTGGCGATACAAAGCGGCGGCGAACAACAGCGCCATGGCCAGTGTCCCTGGATGGCCGATTTTCTCGGCCAACCGAATGGCCGACGACACGTGTCGTTCGGCGCGCTGATAGTCACCGCGCAAACAGAGCGCCCACCCCTGAAAGCAGGCCGCCGTTACCTGCGGGTGATCCGAAAACGGCAGCCACTCGATCATCATGGGCGCATTGAGTGGATCGATTTCATCCAAGTGATCATGAGCCTGCTGAATGCGCCCTGCCCAATATTCACAGTGTGCCCGGGCGTAGTCGGCCAGACGCCGATAGCGGGGGTCCTCCAGGCGTTCGGCGATATCTGCTAGCGTCGAGGCGAGGGCAAACGCATCTGCATGGGCATAGCGCTGGCTGCGGCCCACCCATAGCCCCCACTTCACCAAGAAAATTTGCTCGAGATCCTCCGGGTCGTCCGGCGTATCGCCACCCGATTGACGCAGTAACTCCCGCGCGCGCACGAAACTCTCATGAGCCGTGGGCGAGCCGTGGCCCTCTAGCGCAAAGGCTGCTTGGCCACGAACGGTCAGCAGACTCACCTCGCGCTCCACCTCATGCTCGACATGGCGCAAGCTCGCCAAACCAAAGTCCGCCATCCGCAGCGCCGTTCGGTTGGCGCTTACTTTTAGCGCTTCACGGGCAGACAGCTCGAAATAGCGCGCACCCCGGGCATAGTGACCGCTACGCCGTAGGTGAGTCGCGAAATCTCCAGGATGGCGGCTGATCCATACTGGGAAACGCTCTTCGATCAAGGTAACGACCTGCTGGTGTAACTTGACCCGCACGTCGCGAGGACAGGAGAGGTACGCCGCCTCCTGCAGCAACTGATGGCTAAACTGGTATTCGTGCTCAGCGCTCTCTTTATCAACCGGCTCGATGACCTCCAGTTGACGCATGTGCTCCACCGCTTGCGAGAGCCGCGCCTTCTCCCATCCGCTGCATTCAGCCAAGAAATCCAAGCGAAAACGCTTGCCCAGAACGGCGGCAATATGAGCAATCTCTCGATCGCCTTCCAACTGGTCGATACGACTCGCCAACAGCCCCAGTAAACCCTTGGGCAACTCGTCGAACTGAACGCTGCGACCTTCGCGTCGATCCATATCGAGCCGTCGGCAAATCTCCTGCATATAGAGCGGGACGCCGTCACAGCGCTCAATGATCTGGTTGCGCAAACGGGGACTCAAATGCATACGGTAGCGACGCGACAACTGCGAGAGCAGCCGCGAGGATTGCAGTGCATCAAGCTTTCCGAGGCTGATCTGTTGATCCCAATGCAGCTTGACCGGCAGCGCCTCTCGACCGTGATGGCTAGCCACCAGCATGAAGGCCGTATTGATCGGCAGGCGGGCCTGTAAACCAGCAAGGACCTTGAAGGAGGGCTCGTCTAGCCACTGCAAGTCATCGACCATCAAGACGAGCGTCTGGGCACTAGCGCGCTGATCGATCAGACGATGCAGCAGCTTCACGACCAGCTCGACCGCTTCACCATTTTGTGTGAGCTGGGTAATTTCCTGAACGTCTCTCACCCCTAGCGCTTCTTCGAGCAATTGTTGACGCGCAGCGTCCAGCGGCGCGTCGCCTAGCGCTGCTTGCAACTGGTGCAACCCTGCTAACGTCGGCGTAGTATCCAGGTGCCACGCCAGCAGCGTTCGCGCCACCCCATAGGGCTCTAGTACGGACAAGCGCGTGGTAGGCTGCCAACAGATTGCAGCGTCGCGGCTTAGCTCTAGCTGACGAAACCCCACCATCAACGCCGATTTCCCCATTCCAGAGGCACCGCGTACGAGAACGCTTTGGCGTAAACCAATACCTGCGCGCGCCAGAGCATCGCGCAGGGTTCGCAGCGACGTCTCGCGGCCGACCAAGCTTGGCGGTAGCGCGTCGCGGCCACCCTCGTTCTGGCCCAACACCAGTGCGCGTAAGCGAACGCGTCCATCACTGGCCACCAGCCGCGAGACCAAACGCGGCTGTAGGTCTAGTGCCGGCGGCATGTGCTGACTGGCTTCTTGGGAAATCACCAGCTCACTGCCTTCGGCGGCACTCATCAACTCGAGCGATACCTGAGTGACCTGGCCCAGGGGATCGGCTAGCTGACGCTCGGGCAAATAGACTACCCGTCCACTATTGAGACCTGCCGCTAGCTCGAAGGTGGGGGCCTCGCCGTCACCACTCCAGTGGCGTTCGGTTTCTTGACTGAGCGCCTGCTGGCAATGCTCGTAAAGCGCCACTAGCTCGGCAAGCTGGTGCGCCGGACCATGAGTACCAAAGCACGCCAACCCCAATCCCCCTGTGGCTCCTGGCAACCAAAAACCACCCAAGTGATGGCACTGCTGTTCTAGCCAGCGCATCAGTTCCAGTTGAAGCGCCAGGCAGTTACGGGTGGCAGCGCGATCTTGCCAGTCCCCTTTCAAACGTAAACGAATCGCCATGACCGACAATTGGCGAAGTTCGATCTCATCTTCACGCAGCGGCTTGCTATCGGCGGCCAACGCACGAGAGAAAGCTCCCTGGGGAGACATCGCTCGTGGGTCATGGTGGCCGTCGGACCAATAGCTCGCCAATTGCAAAAAACTAGGCTCAGGTTGCTGGCCCGACAGCGCCAGCAACTGTAAGTAGCTATTGTATTGCTCATGAGCAGCCGCCATTTGATTCTGCTCCGCCAACTGGCGCACTAACCGCTCATGGAAAGGTCCATAGCCCGAAAAGCGGCTTACCAAGCCCTCCAGCATATCGTTAGGCGTCTCGTCATGGCTCTCCAACACCTGTTCGGCGAAGCGTATGACACGCTGGCGCCATTCGTTACGCACCTGCACCAGCCAGCGCTGAAACTCGCTACAGTTGGACAACTGCAGCTCCTCGATGAGGTCACCCTGGTAGCAGGCCATTACCTCTTCGAGCGTATCAAGATCCTTTGGGCCTTCCAGCAATTGCTGCAAATCGTGTAGATCGACTTGCCAATGGGCAGGTAGATGAAAAGCGATCGTCTGACGAGAAACGTTCAGCACTTGGTCAGCGCTTTCCCCCATCGACTGCCGCAGGCAGTGCAGCGCATGGCGTAAGTTGGTACGGCCAGACGATAATCCCTGATCTGGCCAGAGCAGCTCTGCCAGCGCTGCCCGATTGACCGGCTGGCGATGCAACAGCAGGTACACCAGCAGAGCTTTCACTTTGTCGTAACTAAAATGAGTGAGTACGTCCTCTCCCTGCGTCAAGGAGAAGTGACCAAACAAGGTCAGCTGATCTGTCTGTTGAGCATCGCGCATGGAATACTTCCTGCCTGGCTAGCGGCGGCTTAGGCGGGCACACCGCTATGAAAACGAAACGCCGTATCCGGAGCAGTGATCAACTCCGCTTCACGTGCGATAAAGAAGGCAATACGATCATCGATCGGCTCTGCAGTCTGTTGACGAGCCAACAGCAGATAATCTTCGAAATGGCGTCCTTCGGATTTCACAAGCGTGCGGTAAAACTTTGCCAGCTCTTCGTCGAGATAAGGGATGAGACGTGCGAACCGCTCACAGCTACGCGCTTCGATCAGGGCACCGATAATCAATACATCGATCAAGCGCTCTGGATCATGACTGCGCACATGCTGTCGCAGCCCTTCGGCATAGCGCGACGCAGTGAGGTGGTGGTACGTCACTCCGCGCTTCTCCATGAGACCGACTACCTGCTCGAAGTGGAGCAGCTCTTCACGGGCCAACTGAGACATTTTACTGAGCAAAAGCGGTTGATCGACGTAGCGATACAGTAGGCTCATGGCCGTAGAAGCCGCTTTCTTTTCGCACTGCGCATGATCGATCAGCAGTATGTCCGGATTGGTAAGCGCCCACTGAAGCCAGCTATCCGGTGTGGGGCAGGCCAGAAACGCATGCAGGCTTTCTGGCAGCAAATCTTCCGCCTGCATGGCGTGGTCTGCTGTTTTAAGTTCGACTAATTGTATAGACATATTACCGCTACCGAGCGTTTATCACACTATTGTACAACATATAAACGCCGTTGGCGTTTGTTCCCTAAAAACCGAAGGCCACTTATTACTATGGCGCTCCAATTTCCATATAGCATATCGCTAATATATAAGCTTGGTTTATTTGATGCTCCACACACCCCATAAACCTAGTGGTGACGCGCTAACCCTCGTCTATGGCCATGGTAACGCGGCATAACAATAATCACACCCGCGCTTACCGTAAAACAGCCCGATTGGTAAAAAACTTTCAGCTAGGGAGCACAGTAACGAAAAAAACGGCTTAGAAGGAGCCAAAAAACAGCACCTCAACATAAAGTACAAGCAAGCACTTAGCTTGGCTTCTTAACATTGTCGACAGTTTCCCGTAGAATCGCGCTCATCCACCAGGCGCTGTTTGTCAAGCGTCTGTCACGTGTCCGAACGCCTCACCCACCGTGCTAGCAGTCGTTCGGCACCACTGAGTCATCACTACCAAGAAGATGAGAGGGCCCCAACGTGCTTGAAGCTTACCGCCAACATGTCGAGGAACGCGCCGCAGAGGGCGTCCCCCCCAAGCCCCTGACCGCCGAGCAAGTCGCGGCCTTGATCGAATTACTCAAAGCGCCCCCGGCCGGTGAAGAGGAATTCATTCTCGACTTAATCACCAATCGCGTTCCTCCCGGTGTCGACGAAGCCGCCTACGTCAAAGCTGGCTTCTTGACGGCCATTGCCAAAGGGGAAGCGACCTCTCCGCTGATCGATAAAATTCACGCGGTCAAACTGCTCGGCACCATGCAAGGCGGCTACAACATCGTTTCGATGGTAGAGCTACTTGATAATGAAGAGCTAGCCCGTGAAGCAGGTGAACAGCTGAAGCACACCCTGCTGATGTTCGATGCCTTCCACGATGTGGAAGAGCGTGCCAAGAAAGGCAACGTCGTTGCCAAAGACGTGATTCAATCCTGGGCCGATGCCGAATGGTTCCTCTCCAAGCCCGCGCTGGAAGAGAAAATCACCCTGACCGTCTTCAAGGTGCCCGGTGAAACCAACACCGATGACCTCTCCCCCGCCCCGGATGCATGGTCACGCCCCGATATTCCGCTGCATGCCAACGCCATGCTCAAAAACGAGCGCGAAGGCATCGAGCCTGAAGTACCGGGCTCCACGGGCCCGCTCAAGCAGATCGAAGACGTCAAAGCCAAAGGTTTCCCAGTGGCCTATGTCGGCGACGTCGTCGGCACCGGCTCTTCGCGTAAGTCTGCTACCAACTCCGTGCTGTGGTTCTTCGGTGACGACATTCCTTATGTCCCGAACAAGCGCGCCGGTGGTTTCTGCTTCGGTGGCAAAATTGCGCCTATCTTCTTCAACACCATGGAAGACTCCGGTGCGCTGCCCGTAGAAATGGACGTTTCCAAACTAGAAATGGGCGACGTCATCGACGTTTACCCCTATGAAGGCAAGGTGTGCAAACACGGTACCGATGACGTGCTGACCACCTTCGAGCTGAAAACTCAGCTCATTCTCGACGAAGTTCGCGCAGGTGGCCGTATTCCACTGATCATCGGCCGGGGCCTGACCGGTAAAGCGCGCGAGTCGCTAGGCTTGGCGCCTTCAGACGTTTTCCGTCTGCCCGATCAGCCGGCCGATACTGGCAAAGGCTTTACGCTAGCGCAGAAGATGGTGGGTAAGGCTTGCGGCATGGACGGCGTTCGTCCCGGCATGTACTGCGAACCGAAGATGACCACCGTAGGCTCCCAGGACACCACGGGCCCAATGACCCGCGACGAGCTGAAAGATCTTGCTTGTCTTGGTTTCCAAGCCGATCTGGTCATGCAATCGTTCTGCCACACGGCGGCTTATCCGAAACCGGTTGACGTAGACACTCACCACACCCTGCCGGACTTCATCATGAACCGAGGCGGCGTTTCGCTGCGCCCAGGTGACGGCATTATCCACAGCTGGCTAAACCGCATGCTGCTGCCGGATACCGTGGGCACCGGCGGTGACTCGCACACCCGCTTCCCGCTGGGCATTTCCTTCCCCGCCGGTTCGGGCTTGGTCGCGTTTGCGGCGGCCACGGGCGTGATGCCGCTGGATATGCCGGAATCCGTTTTAGTGCGTTTCAAAGGCAAGCGCCAGCCGGGCGTCACGCTGCGCGACTTGGTTCACGCCATTCCGTTGTACGCCATCAAACAAGGCCTACTGACCGTCGAGAAATCCGGTAAGAAAAACGCCTTCTCGGGCCGCGTACTGGAAATCGAAGGCCTGGAAGACCTCACCGTCGAGCAGGCATTCGAACTCTCCGATGCCTCCGCCGAGCGCAGCGCCGCTGGCTGTACCATCACGCTGTCTGAAGAGAGCGTGACGGAGTACCTGAAATCCAACATCACGCTGCTCAAGTGGATGATTGCTAATGGCTACGGCGACGAGCGCACCATTAGCCGTCGTATCGAAGGCATGGAAGCGTGGCTGGCCAACCCGAGCCTAATGCGCGCCGACAAAGACGCCGAGTACGCCGAAGTCATCGAAATCGATCTCTCTGACATCAAAGAGCCGGTTTTATGTGCACCGAACGACCCGGATGACGCGCGTCTTCTGTCCGACGTGGCTGGTGAGAAAATCGACGAGGTGTTCATCGGTTCGTGCATGACCAATATCGGTCATTTCCGCGCGGCCGGTAAGCTACTCGAAAAACAGCCTGCGGGCAGCCTGAAAACCCGTCTTTGGCTCGCACCGCCGACCAAAATGGATCAGCATCAGCTGACCGAAGAGGGTTACTACGGCATCTATGGCCGTGCAGGCGCTCGCATGGAAATGCCGGGATGCTCTCTGTGTATGGGTAACCAGGCACGCGTTGCCGCGAAAAGCACCGTCGTGTCCACGTCTACACGTAACTTCCCGAACCGTCTAGGCGATGGTGCCAATGTCTACCTCGCCTCAGCAGAGCTGGCAGCGGTTGCCGCTGTAGAAGGTCGTCTGCCCACCGTTGATGAGTATCAGCGTTACATGGGCGAGTTTGACGCCCTGGCAGGCGAGATCTATCGTTACATGAACTTCCACGAAATCGAGGAGTATCAAAAGATTGCCTCGAACGTGATACCGGTCGCCCAAGAGGCCTGATAGCCCGTGGCACCGACCCATCGCCGATGCTCGCAACATCGCAGCCAGGCTAATCCCTCGCTGAGTCGATGACAGAACGCCCCTTCCTTCGATGGTAGGGGCGTTTTTTTATGGCACATTCAATCAAGGAGTTACCCATGACAACGACAAGCGCAGTGATCACCCCCGATCTATGCGATGCCTATCCCGAGGTAGAGGTACTAGAGCCTCTCTTCGCTAACTTTGGCGGTGTCGACAATTTTTATGGCCCCATTCGCACCCGTGAAATGCTTCGAAGATAATTCGCTGGTCAAACAAGCCGTGGCGGAACCAGGCGAAGGGGCCGTCCTGGTGGTCGATGCGGGTGGATCGCATCGCTGTGCCATGTTAGGCGATATGTTGGCAGAGAAAGCCGCACAAAACGGCTGGGCGGGAGTCGTCATGTACGGCTGTGTACGAGATGTCGATATTCTTGCAACACTGCCTTTAGGTATCCAAGCCCTCGGCAGTCATCCCCGCAAAAGTGACAAGCGCGGTGAGGGCCAGCGTGACCTTGCCGTGACCTTTGCAGGCGTTACGCTTAGGGTTGGTCAGTGGCTTTATGCTGACAACAACGGCATCATCATCGCCGAACAGCCGCTCAAACTCTCTTAGCATACTTGCCAGGGGTGGCAGAGAGTGCCACCCTGAAGCTTTACTTTGACACTTTCGTGACCATGCAGCCGCTCACTCTATTAGGCCACGCCCTTCTTCGTACCCTGCGAGACCACCTTCGACCACTGATTGCTTATCACCTACTGTTTACCTTACTGGCATCCGCTCTGCTGCTGCCTACGGTTGCCTGGCTGTCGCAGCGTTTTCTAGCACAGCTAAACCGCACGGTGGTGACCACAGACGCCCTACTCGCGCTGCTGTTCAGCCCCCTGGGGTTACTGGTCATGCTCGTCGGCTTCGGCCTGACGTTTTTACTTATCTACTGGCAGCAAGCGGGTATGTTACATGTCGCTGTCAGGCCGAAAGACCATCACTACCGACTGGCCCTGGAGGCACTGTGGTTAGGCACGCGACGTCTGCCGGCGCTAGCCGTGCTGGTCGTTTTACAAGTCGGAAGTCATCTCCTACTTCTGGCCCCCTTCATGGTAGCGCTCACATGGCTCTACGATCTTTGGCTAAGCGGCCTCGACCCTTATTACCTGCAGCGCATTCGCCCCCCCGTACTGTGGTATTTTCTGGCCTGTGCGCTACCCCTCGTTCTGCTATGGATGCTGCTAGCCGCTTGGCTTTACCTGCGCTGGCTACTGGCGCTGCCGCTCGTGGCATTAGAAGCCTACTCGCCTCTCCAGGCGCTAAAACACAGCGTGCATTTGACCCGCGGCTGGCATCGCTCGATTGGCGCAGCCGTCCTCATCCTGCTGGCCATCATCATTAGCTTGCCGATCCTCACTACTTGGCTATTCGACAGCGTGGTCACCCCGCTACTGTGGTGGCTGCCGGAACACAATGCCCTGTTGATACCGGCCATGCTGGTCTACTTGACCGGCTATGTGCTCATCACTCTGGCCATGACGTTTTTGGGGATTACCACCAATGCCTTGCTGTCGGCGTGTCTGTATATGCAACTCGCCCATCACAAAACACGTCCGGCACCGCCATCATCCAATGCACATACGGGTCGCATGGCCTGGGCGCTGGAGCTCTGTGTGCTGCTGCTCGCTGGCCTGCAGGCGTGGTGGATTCTCAACAGCTTTGACATTCGCGACAACGTCACCATCATCGCCCATCGGGGTAGCTCCATGGTAGCACCGGAAAACACCCTGGCCGCCGTATCACAAGCACTAGAAGATGGCGCCGACGCCGTTGAACTCGATGTACGTTTGAGCGCCGACCAGCAGGTCATGCTCTATCACGATCGAACGCTCGCCCGCCTCACTGGCGACCCAAGGGAATTCGGCGATCTGACTCGTCGTGAACTGAGCGAATTCGATGTCGGCAGTTGGTTTGGCGATGCTTTTCAAAACGAGCGCATCTCGGGGCTGGATGACGCTCTTGGCATCGTGCGCGGACGGGCGTCACTAATGATCGACATGAAAGCGTTACCGGGCCAAGAGCAGATGCTTGCTCAAGCCGTCATCGATGCTCTCCAAGAAGAGAGCGATCTGCGCTATCGCTGTTGGGCCACGCAGCAAAGCGCCCTGAGCGGCATGACCGCTTGTGGCTTTCCCAACGCGCTAATGGAGATGCGCATCGCGACCATGTCGCCTGATCTGGTGCGTTACATCAAAGCAAGGGCTCCCGAACTAAGGGTTACGCTGCTGGCGCAACTGATATTGCCAGGCACCCTGGATCGCCGCCAATTTGACGCCCTGGGCTTGCGCCATAATCGTATAACGGGTCAAGAGGTCAGCTTGGCGGCAAGCTTTGGGTATGAGATCCATGCTTGGACGGTCAATGATCGAGCGAGAATGTCGACACTCATCGATTTGGGTGTCGATGCGATCATTACCGACTACCCTGATCGGCTTCGTGAGCTAATAGAAGACCGCCGATCGCTGAGCGACGGCGGCCTCATGCTGGTCAAACTTCGCAACTGGCTACGCCAGTGAATCGGGTTCACTCGCCCATGACAACGCCTTCACGGCGAGGATCGGCTCCGCCAAATAGAGTGCCATCCTCCAAGCGCCGAATCGCTTGCAGGCCGCTTGTCAGCTCACGTTCGCTGACGGTGTGACCACGTTCGCGCAACGCTTCGATGGTCGAATCTGGAAAACGCCCCTCCTCTAGATAGACATCACCACCCAGCGTGATGGCATGAGGTAGATTGAGCGCTTCTTGAGCGTTCAGCCCCCAATCACGCATGGCCGCCAGGGTGCGCGCGGTATAATGAATGATGGCCGCGCCACCGGGAGACCCCAGGCTCGCCACTAACTCGCCGCTTTCTTGATCGAAAACCAGCGTAGGACTCATGCTTGAGCGAGGACGTTTACCTGGCTCGACACGGTTGGCCACCGGCTGACCATCGATTTCTGGGGTAAAAGAGAAATCCGTCAGCTCATTGTTGAGCAAGTAGCCGCCCGGCAAATCGGTGCCGCCGTCCGCTAACAGCCGCGATCCAAAGGCCTGCTCGATGGTGGTCGTCATTGCAATCGCATTGCCGTCGGCATCGACGATACTGATATGACTCGTACCGTACTCAGGCTGTTCCGGCTGGCTGGCAAAGCTGACGGCCAGTTCCCCTGGGTTGCCCGGCTCGGCGCTCTCACCCATGCTTTCGTCGCCAATCAATTGGCTGCGCTTGTCCAGATAATCGGGTGCCAACATCAGTGACCAGTCACCGCCCGGCGCGTCGACGAAATCAGGATCGGCGATGTAACGTCCACGGTCAGCAAAGGCGAGTCGAGAAGCTTCCAAGAACTGATGCAACCAACCACTGCTGGTCACGCCATCCTCCAACGGCGCTTCAAGCAGCGGCTGCTGATCCATCATGCCCAGAATCTGCATGACGGTAAGATGACCAGATGAGGGCGGAGGAAAACCACATACTTCCCACTGCTGCCAGGGCGTACACAGCGGCTCACGCGCTAACGACTGATAACCGCTGATATCCTCCAGCGTCATGGTACCGGGCCGCACCGGGTGTGACTGCACTTGCTCTACCAAATCCTCCGCGACCGCCCCCTCATAGAATGCGGCGCTTCCCTCATCCGCGATACGGCGCAAAATGGCCGCCAACGCAGGATTTTTCAGGGAGGTGCCGACTTCAAGCGGTTCGCCCTCGGCGGTGTAATAAAATGCCCGAGCACGCTCGTTCTGTCGCAAGGCCTCGTCGTTGGCAAGACTGGTATGCAGTCGCTGACTGACGGCAAACCCCTCTTCTGCCAACGTGATGGCGGGTGTAAAAAGCTCTCGCCAAGGGAGCTGACCATGCTCAGCGTGGGCCTGCTCCAGCATGCGGACGGTACCCGGCACTCCCACGGAGAGACCACTGGCAACGGCGCCCATGAAGGGTAACGGCTCACCATTTTCCATGAACAGTTCGCCTGTCACCGTGGCAGGGGCCGTTTCACGCCCGTCATAAGCTTGCACGTCCGCCCCGTCAAAGTGCATTAGAAACGCCCCGCCGCCGATACCGCTGGACTGCGGCTCGACCAGCGTCAGTACCATTTGCACGGCGACTGCCGCATCAATGGCATTTCCTCCCGCCTTGAGCACTTGGTAGCCTGCATCGGTGGCCAACGGGTTGGCAGCGGCCACGGCAAAGGTCTCGGCTGCCCAGCCAGGTTTCTCTTCGAAACCCGATCCAACTTCTGGGGTAATAGAAGGGGTTTCGTAGCTAAACCCCCAACTCACCATGGGCACCAGCAGTAAACCAGTGAGTGAGAGAGCCCTTGTTGGACGCATCGCTTTTCTCCTTGAACCTTAGCGCAGACGTTAGCCACCCAGACGAAAGCGCCCGGTTGACATTCAAACAACAGCTTAGCCTATAAAACGAGGACGCCCGGCACAATGGCCGGGCGTAAAATAGCAAGCAGGCTAATTTCAAGGTCGCAAGCTTAGGCGATGGTTTCCCCCGCTAGCATGAACCACGTTTCGAGCACGGCGTCAGGGTTGAGCGACACCGAATCGATCCCCTGCTCCATCAACCACTTGGCAAGATCTGGGTGGTCAGACGGCCCTTGGCCACAGATACCCACGTACTTACCTTTCTCCTTACAAGCTTTGATCGCCATGGCGAGCAGCTTTTTCACTGCAGGGTTACGCTCGTCGAACAAGTGCGCCACGATGCCTGAATCCCGATCCAAGCCCAGCGTTAACTGGGTAAGGTCATTCGAGCCAATGGAGAAGCCATCGAAATACTCGAGGAACTCGTCCGCCAATAGCGCGTTGGCGGGCAATTCACACATCATGATGACCTTCAAACCATCAGGGTGCTCATCACCGCCACGCTGCAAACCGTTAGCCGCTAGCAGATCGACCACTTCACGCGCTTCATCCGTGGTACGGACGAACGGCACCATGATTTCGACGTTGTTCAGCCCCATGTCGTCACGCACACGTTTCAGCGCGCGACATTCGAGCTCGAAACAAGGACGAAATGCCTCGGAGATATAGCGAGAAGCCCCACGGAAACCCAGCATGGGGTTCTCTTCACCAGGCTCGTAGAGCTTACCGCCTATCAGGTTTTCATACTCGTTGGACTTAAAATCCGACAACCGAACGATCACGCGCTGCGGATGAAAAGCGGCAGCTAGCGTGGAAATTCCCTCCACCAGCTTATCGACGTAGAAGCTCACCGGATCGGCATAGCCAGCAGTACGTAGATCGATGACCTGCTGAAGATCCGCAGGCAGCGTATCGTACTCGAGCAGCGCTTTCGGATGCACGCCAATCATGCGGTTGATGATGAACTCCAGACGCGCCAAGCCGACACCGGCATGAGGCAGACTGGCAAAGCCAAACGCACGATCCGGATTACCCACGTTCATCATGATTTTGAACGGGATTTCCGGCATCGAATCGACGCTGGACACATTACAATCAAAAGCCAATAGCCCTTCATAAACGTGGCCAGTATCACCCTCCGCACAGGAAACCGTCACGTCGATGCCTTCCTGCAGCTGCGTGGTAGCGTCGCCACAGCCCACCACGGCCGGAATGCCCAGCTCACGCGCGATGATCGCCGCGTGGCAGGTACGGCCGCCGCGGTTGGTCACGATGGCCGATGCGCGCTTCATGATCGGCTCCCAATCAGGGTCCGTCATGTCGGTCACTAGAATGTCGCCTTCCTGAATTTTGTCCATTTCGTCAGGGCTAAGAACGATCTTGACCGCCCCTCGCCCGATACGCTGACCGATGGCACGACCAGTAATCAGGGTGCGGCCTTTCTCACGCAGTTGAAAGCGCTCGAGCTTGCCACCCTCTTGCTGAGACACCACGGTTTCAGGACGTGCTTGCACGATGTAGAGCTTGCCGTCGTCACCGTCCAGTGCCCACTCGATATCCATGGGGCGTTGGTAGTGCTGCTCGATGATCACGGCCTGGCGCGCCAGATCCATGACCTGCTCATCATCAATACAAAAGCGACCGCGGTCTTTAAAGGGCACATCGACAGTTTCGACGGACTTACCGGCACTGGCATCTTGGCCGTAAACCATCTTGATCAACTTGGACCCTAACGTACGGCGCAACACCGCCGGACGGCCGGCAGCCAGGGTGGGCTTGTGAACATAGAACTCGTCAGGATTGACGGCTCCCTGCACCACGGTTTCGCCCAGCCCCCATGAGGCCGTGACGAACACGGCATCACGGTAGCCCGACTCCGTATCGAGCGTGAACATCACCCCGGAAGCACCCGTTTCGGAACGCACCATCTTTTGGACGCCCGCTGACAGGGCCACGTTTTCGTGGGCATAGCCACGGTGCACGCGGTAAGAGATTGCGCGATCATTGAAGAGCGAGGCAAACACTTCATGCACGGCGTGCTTGATGTTGGCAAAACCCTCGATGTTCAAGAAGGTTTCCTGCTGCCCTGCAAAGGAGGCATCGGGCAGATCTTCAGCCGTGGCAGAGCTGCGCACGGCCACTTTTAGGTTGGGATGCTGCGCCTGGAGTTGCTCATAGGCATCACGCAGGGATTTTTCGAAAGCGGGGGGCAGCGGTGTCTCGATGATCCATTGGCGGATCGTTTTACCAGCTTCAGCCAACGCTTTGACGTCGTCGACGTCTAGGCGAGCGAGCGTGTCATTGATGCGGTCGTTCAAGCCTTCATGGGACAGAAACTCACGATATGCGTGGGCCGTGGTCGCAAAACCGCCGGGCACCGTGACGCCAACACCCGACAAGTTGGAAATCATTTCGCCTAGCGAGGCATTTTTACCACCCACGCGTTCGACGTCTGCCATACCTAGCTGATCGAACCACAGAATGTACTCTTCCACGCAACCCCCTCGCTCTCAGACTCTGTTGCAACCCATCAGGGCGACACTGTTAGACGCTGACACCCTAGCATTGCGGGGCCCTATTCGCCATTGGTCTAACAGCGAAGGGAGTGGAGGATTTTTACAACAACGATCGAATATGGCTGTTTTATGTAGTGGCAAGAAGCATTGTGCTGATGGAAGAGGCAGCCCACAATAGACGCTTAACGCATCTCTAGCTGGCGGAACAGTTTATGAAACGAACGGCCTTTTTCATTTCCGATGGTACAGGCATTACCGCAGAGAGTTTGGGTCGCAGCTTGCTGGCCCAGTTCAGCGATGTCGAGATCAACATGCTGACTAAACCTTATATCGATACCGTGGAAAAAGCCCAAGCGCTGGCGGAGGTCATCGAGTCCACCGCTATCCGCGATGGTCATCGGCCAATCATCATCGATACCATCGTGGATCAAAACATCCGTAACGTCATTCGCCAGGCGTCGGGCTTCAAGGTCGATATTTTTTCGACGTTCCTGGAGCCGCTGGAGCAGGAGTTGGAAACCCACTCATCGTATAGCGTCGGGCGCACTCACTCCATTGGCAGCGACGACGTCTATATGGACCGTATCCACTCGGTACACTTTGCGCTCGATAACGATGATGGCGCACGCACCCATCAATACGACAAAGCCGACATCATTTTGGTCGGGGTGTCTCGCTGCGGCAAAACCCCGACGTCGCTATACCTAGCGCTTCAGTTCGGCATTCGCGCCGCCAACTATCCGCTGACCGAGGACGACCTCGACGAAGACGGTCACCTCAAGCTCCCCAAAGCCTTAGCTCCTCATCGACACAAACTGTTTGGTTTGACCATCGATGCCCGTCGGCTATCGGCCATTCGTAACGAGCGACGGCCCAACAGCCGCTACAGCTCAATGGATCAGTGTTTGCAGGAAGTAGAGCAGGCAGAATCGCTGTATCGAACCATGCACATTCCGTTCATCGATACGACGCGGTTTTCCGTGGAGGAGATTTCAACGCGAATGATTGCGGAGACCGGCCTAGCAAGGCGTTTCTCTCCTCGCTAGGCGCGGATGTGATTACATGCCCTTAGGCGCAAAAATCCCAGGGGCATTACGCCAATAGCCTTTGTAATCCATACCAAAACCGAAAACGTAGCGGTCGGCCACCTCCAAACTGCAGTAGTCGGCTTTCAGTCCCGGCACTGCTTTACGGTCATGCTGTTTATCGACTAATACCGCGGTCGTGACACTGGCGGCCTGTGCCTCTTTGCAGTATTCGAGAATAGCGGCCAGTGTCGCGCCTTCATCGAGAATATCATCGACGATGACGACGTGACGCCCCGCCATCGGCACCTCCGGAGAAACGCGCCAAAAAAGCTCACCGCCGCGCAACTCGTTGCGATAACGAGTGGCGTGTAGATAGTCCACTTCCAATGGAAAGCCTAGACGTGTCAACAAGTGGCCCGTGGTAATGAGACCACCGTTCATGACACAGTAAAACACCGGCAGCTTGTCGCCCAAGTCACGCGTGATCTCTTCGGCCATGCGATCCAACGCTCGCTCTACCTGCTCCTGTGATATCAGGCAATCCGCGTTATCCATCAACTCACGCATGGAATCCAACGATTCAAGCGCTTCTTTATCCAACTTGGACATGCTCCATCTCCATAAAGACGTCTTAACAGATAACGGTATAAAATTAATTCGCCAATGCTTCTAGCTTGGCATGAGTGCGCCGCCAGCGCCCAAGGGCAGCCAGGGCATCGATATCAGGTCTCGCACGGCCATAACGCAGTTTGGCAGGGCGTTTGTTCGATACCCCTTCACAGGCGTGGACGACCTCAAGAGCAGCGGCACGATCGTTACATATCAGCAGCATGTCGCAGCCAGCCGTCAAAGCTGCCTTGGCGCGCTCCGTGGGTCCACCGGCTTCATGCGCCCCGGTCATGCTCAAATCATCCGAGAAAATACACCCTTTGAAACCCAGCGATTCGCGTAGCATGCCCAGCCACGTCGGCGAAAACCCAGCGGGACGTTTATCGAACGCCGAATAAATGACATGGGCTGGCATGACGCCGTTTAAAACGCCCGCAAGTTCACGAAACGGCACAAGATCGCGCGCTTTCAATTCGGCTAGCGGCCGGTCATCGACGGGTAGCGCCACGTGGGAGTCTGCCGCCACGCCCCCATGCCCGGGAAAGTGTTTACCCACAGCGGCCATGCCAGCCTCGTGCAAGCCCTCGATAAACGCATGGCCAAGTTTGGCTACGTGAATAGGGTCACTGCTAAAGCTGCGCTCACCAATCACGCTGGACACGCCACTCTCAACGTCCAATACGGGGGCGAAGCTGATATCCAATCCGCAGGCGGCCATCTCCATGCCCAACAGCCAGCCGGTATCTTTGGCAAGACTCACACCCGCGACCGGGTCGCTGGCGAACAGCTCACCCAGACGCGCCATAGCGGGTAGCCGGGTAACGCCCTGCTTGATTCGCTGGACACGCCCCCCCTCTTGGTCGATCCCCAGTAGCAAATCGCCTCTCACACGACGAATACTGTCGCACAGCTTGCGAACCTGATACGCGTCTTCGACGTTACGAGCAAACAAAATCACACCGCCTACGGCAGGATCTTTTAGCAGGCGCTTGTCAGCGTTGGTTAACTGTGGCCCCTCAAGGTCGAGCATGACCGGGCCAATGGGTTGCGTCATGATGGTGAGTCCAACAAAAAGGGCGCCATTCTAGACTAACCGCTTGGCGTGTCAAAATTCTGGCGCGACGTCCTGTGGGTGGGCTTAATGCAGCCAAACCGGCGTACCGGGCTGGGCGTGATCGAATAGGAAATGTAAATCGTGATTGCGCACGCGTATACAACCGTGTGAGGCTGGCGTGCCCATGGGCTGATCCTCTGGGGTGCCATGCAAGTATATGTAGCGCCGCTGGGAATCGACGTTTCCCCCGCGATTCACGCCGCGCTCCAAACCGCATAGCCAAAGTATCCGCGTCAGGATCCAGTCACGCTTGGGGAAGCTGGCCGCGAGAGTTGGCGAATAGACTTCGCCCGTCCAACGGCGCCCCTGAAATACCGCGTTATCGGGGCAGCCTTGGCCAATCGATGCGCGAACGTAGTGCCAGCCAAGCGGCGTTTGACCGCTGCCCTCTTCCTGCCCAACGCCTGCCAGCCCCGTCGAAATCGTACACTCATGCTGAATATCGTTACCTTGCCACCAGCAGAGTCTCTGACGCTGGGTATCGATCTCTATCCAACCACCGTGTGTAGGCGGCAGCTCAGCTAGCTTGGGCGTTTCCATGGTGACCCTCTTCAACCGCGGCGGGCAACGGCGCATTCATGGCGGCGACCACGACGGGCCGCAGGCGTCGTACCAGATCTCGCACCGTGACCTGTTCTTGGTAATCCTTGGCGGCGATATCACGCAGCGCATCCAAGCCTGACAGCGTGAATATCACCGTTCCCAACATAAAGTGTAGCCGCCAGAAACGCTCAGCGTCCGGCAGGTCTGGGGTCGCTTGGCGCACCAGCTCGGTGAAGCGCGTAAACACGTCGCCATATTGCTGCTGAATATAACGCCTTAAATGCCCCTGAGCCTGGCTATACGCCAGACCCAGGAGCCTCATGAACACTTTCAGGCTATTGCGTTCTGCCGGGACGGCCAACACCGTGGTCGCCATGGTCTCAAGCAGCACTTCCAAAGGAATCGGTTGACCTTGATGGCGCGTCTCGAGTTCATCCAGTGCCGTATGAAAACGTGCCGAAAACGGATCGAGATAGCGAGCGAACACCGCTTGAATCAGTGCTTTTTTGGAACCAAAGTGGTAGTTGACGGCCGCCAAATTGACGCGTGCCTTGCTGGTGATATTGCGCAGCGACGTCTCGGCAAAGCCTCGCTCTGCAAATAGCACCTCTGCCGTGTCCAATATACGCGTTACCGTATCTGATTGGGCCATCTCGCCCTCCAAAAAACAGGTGTTTTAAACAACGCTGCATACTATGACATATGTTTGACAGGCTCAATCACTTATCCAGTTCGCCAACGGTCCATGGGCGGCGCCTTCTTTACCTAGCTTTCAAAGAGCTCGCTATGTACTGGCGTTTGTCATGGACCATGTACTGGACAGAGCAACATACTGTATACTTAAACACATACTGATTAAGCCGACATGTAGCTACTGTCTTTTCACTGTTTTGGAGTTTGGTATGTCTCGTCCACTCACAGCACGTCAGCAGCACGTATTTGATTTCATCGTCAAAACCATGGGTGACCTGGGGTACCCGCCAACGCGCGCTGAAATCGCCAAGGCGCTGGGGTTCCGCTCTCCAAATGCTGCCGAGGAGCATTTGCGTGCGCTCGAGCGTAAAGGCGCCATACGCATCATTCGAAATACGTCGCGGGGAATTCGGCTACCGAACCAGGAGGTGCTGGAACCTAGCGAAGTGCCAGCAACGACAACGGCCGCCTCCGAGCCTGTACCCAATGGGCTACCCGTGATTGGCGAAGTTGCCGCCGGTAGTCCAATCTTGGCTGCCGAACACATAGACCGCTACTGCCCGCTTCCAGCCGAGTATTTTACGCCCAAAGCCGATTACCTATTACGTGTACGCGGCCTCTCCATGAAAGATGTCGGCATTTTGGAAGGCGATCTTCTGGCCGTTCATCGCACTGATCGCGTACGCGATGGCCAGATCGTCGTAGCACGGTTAGAAGACGAAGTGACGGTCAAGCGTTTTAAACGCCAGGGCCATCAAGTCACGTTGATCGCCGAGAATGCCGACTTCCCACCGATCGAGATCGATCTGCGCACCCAACAACTGGATATCGAGGGTGTCGGCGTCGGCGTTATTCGGGGCGGAAACGGACAAGCGCTCGGCTGAGCTGAGGCCGTGGTCAGACCCGGCACACGAAGTGTATTTACTGTGAGTCGATGTAACGGTGGTCATTGAAGGTGGCCACCCAACTTGGGTGGTAGACTAGCAAGATGCTGAGCAGCATCCCGGTGATGAAGGCTTCCGACGGCATCAGCAGCGGTAAAAAGCGGGCATACTCTTGAGCGAGATATACGGCCTCAGGATCCGTGCCCGCCAATATGATGAGCGCCACCGCGACAAGCCCGCCACCTAACGTCGACAGCGCTGCGCCGAAAAATCCGCAGGCGAATAAGAACACCATCAAATTATCCGGCAGGCGGCGATCCACCAGACGCCACACGATGCCTGTCACCATAGCAGGCACGATGCCAGTCACCAGTACGTTCGCCCCAAGAAGGTTCCACTCGTTACGTCCAATCGCTACCATGGCAGCGTTGATCATTACGTTGCTCAGCAGCGCTAACGGCATTTTAAAGACCAGCGTCATTAACACCGTAAATACTAGGTGAAGCGTCAACCAATCCACTGCTTGAGCGCGAAGCTGCCAAAACAGCATGACGACAAGCGTCGCGGCCAACCATCGATGTTGGAGCGCGTTATCTTCGAGCAACGGTTGCCAAGGGCGCAGCCAAATGCACCAGCCCACCATGCCCAATGACAACAACCACGTCATCACCAGCGCCCATGGTGCCAATACGCTCTGTGCAAACGACATAGCGCCCCCGGTAGATTAACTAAAGACGACCGTTTTATTGCCGTGAATGAGCACACGATCTTCCAAGTGCCAGCGTAAACCACGCGCCAACACCGCTTTTTCAACGTCGCGACCGAAGCGAACGAGATCGGTCGGCGTGTGGCAATGGCTGACCCGATGTATGTCCTGCTCGATGATCGGGCCCGCGTCCAGCTCTTCGGTGACGTAATGGCAGGTCGCACCGATCAGCTTCACACCGCGCTCATAAGCTTGATGATACGGCTTGGCACCCGCGAACGACGGCAGGAAACTGTGGTGGATATTGATGACTCGGCCCGCATAGCGTTCGCAAAGGGAAGGCGGCAGTATTTGCATGTAGCGCGCCAGCACCACACAGTCGGCGCGGGCCGCATCTATCTGCTCTTGCACTTGATCGAATGCCCGCTGCTTGTTGGTAGGATCGACCGGTACGTGATGATAGGGAATACCGTACCACTCCGTGAGTGAACGCATATCGTCATGGTTAGAAATGACGCCCACGATATCGCAATCCAGCTCGCCTGCTTGCCAGCGATACAGCAAGTCGACCAAGCAGTGAGACTCTCTAGACACCATGAGCACCACACGGCGACGCTTTTGCGTATCTACCAACGACCACTGCATATCGAATTCGGCGGCGACGGGCTCGAACGCCGTGCGCAACGCTTCCGCCGACATACCCAGTGAGTCCGCCAGAATTTCATAGCGCATGAAAAAGCGACCAGTCTCTAAATCAGAGTGCTGGCTTGCTTCGGTAATGGAACCACCCTGCTGAGCAATAAAGCTTGAGACACGCGCCACAATGCCCACCTGATCGGGGCAGGAAACAACTAAACGGTAATAATGAGACATCACAGACACTCTTAACGTATTTAACGGCACGCTCGCCAAGCACCTGCCTAACGGCAGATAAACGCTTTAGCCGCATTAGTGTAACGTAAGCAAGATAAGGAAGCACCGCGGTCTGGTGCCGCGATGATTGTTACCCGCCCCCCGCATCCCGTATAGTTAAGACATTACTTTCTAGGCTTTTCATAACTGATGCATCCATCACGCGTTCAACTTCGTCCCCGTCGCCGCCCGCCCCTGCGCCTGCTACCGCTTGGTGGCTGTGGCGAAATTGGAATGAACCTCACGCTGTATGGGTATGACGATCAGTGGATCGCCGTTGATTGCGGCATGATGATTCGCCAAGACCTGCCGAATTCTCCGCTTCAAGTCCCCAACACGGAAACCCTGGAAGCGCTCAAGATCACCCCCAAAGCCCTGTTCATTACCCACGGCCATGAAGACCACATCGGCGCCGTGGCGTGGCTTTGGCCCAAATGGGGCTGCCCGATTTTTGCCACCCCACTCGCAGCGGGACTCTTGCGCTACAAGTTTGCCGAACATCAGCTCAGTAGCGCAGCGATCCAGACCATCGAACCGGGGGAGGCAGTAGAGAGTAGCCCCTTCACCCTTCGCTATCTCAGCGTTACCCACTCCATCCCCGAGAGCTGCGCCATCATGATGCAAGCGGGGGATTACCGCATTCTCCACACGGGTGATTGGAAACTGGACCCAACCCCGCTCATTGGCTCACCGGTCAATGCGGCTCAATTCAGAGCACTGGCACCGGTCGATTTGCTGGTAGGGGATTCAACCAACGCGCCCATGCCGGGACAGTCCGCCAGCGAAGGGGACGTTGCCAAGGCGTTGGCGAACACGCTGAGCGCTTGCACAGGCAGGGTGGTCGTGTCTTGCTTTGCCAGCAACCTAGCGCGGGTATTGGCCATTGGTTTGGCAGCCCAGGCGAGTGGACGCCGGGTTAGCCTGATGGGCCGCTCGATGGAGCGGATGGTGAGTGTGGCCAGAGGCCTGGGCTATTTGGACGACTTCCCGCCCCTGGTGCCCGCCCATGACCTGGGCTACCTCCCCCCTGAAGAGGTCGTGATCATTGCCACCGGTAGCCAGGGCGAGCCTCGCGCCGCCTTGCAACGATTGGCCCAGCGTCGCCACCCCTTTGTCGATTTAGAACCGGGCGATAGCGTGATTTTTTCTGCCAAAGCCATTCCAGGCAATGAGCGCCCCATCGAGCAGCTTAAAAAGCGTTTGTTGCAACTCGATGTCACGCTGTTCGATGAAACGAACCATCCCGAGCTTCACGCTACCGGACACCCTGCCCAGGAAGAGCTTAGAAAGCTCTATCAGTGGGTCAGACCCAAAATGCTGCTACCGGTGCATGGCGAGGCTCGCCATCAAGCGGCGCATCAAGCGCTTGCCGAAGAGCTGGGCATTCAAGCACCGCTGACGCCTGTGAATGGCGACATGCTAGTACTCGACCAGCAAGGGTTACGCTGCGAGACGCGCTATCCTCAGCCTCCCTGCATCGTCAATCAAAATAGCGTAGTCGCTCATCCTGGCTTGGATACGGGCCACTCCTCGGCACGTCGCGGCAGCCTTTTTTTGGCTTTGCCGGTAGCGGCCACCGAGACGGGCTGGTGCCGCATTGGACGCTTGATGCTGGATGCTAGCGGGGCCAGCCCCATGGATGAAGACAGCTTTAGCGAGTGGCTGGACGAGCAGCTCGATGAGATCACCGCAGATACGCTAGCCGATTTACGCCATGCGCTACAGCCTCGGTTGGTACACTGGTTGGCGAATCACTTGCAGCATATGCCCGAGGTGCACCTGCAGATCATGGCCGCCGAGATGCCAACCATCGAGGAATTGAACGACGAGCCTTGAGCACTACCACCGAGCAGCGTCTTGCTGATCGGTGTCGCGCTCTTTCACCCAGTATGCTCCCTGTCTAGAGTGCTCTTTTTTCCAGAAAGGTGCCTGGGTCTTCAAGTAGTCCATGATGAAATCGCAGGCCTCGAAGGCATCTCGGCGGTGTGCACTGGCAACCAGCACCCTGACAATGGGGTCCCCCGGCAACAAATCTCCCACGCGATGAATGACCCTCACCGCTTGCAATGACCACCGCTGACACGCTTGCTCTGCAATACGTGCCAAGGTGCGCTCGGTCATGCCTGGGTAGTGTTCCAGGGTCAAACCGATGACGTCGGGCGTTTCGTTGAAATCTCGCACCAGCCCCGTAAAGGTGACGATCGCGCCAATGTCGGTACGCTGGCGCAACGCGCTTTCATAACCGTAGGCCATGGAGAACGGAGCAGACTGCACGACTACCCCTATGTCGGGTGCTTTCTGTTCGTTAACGGACACGGCTCAGCCTCCGGTCACCGGGGGGAAAAAGGCCACTTCGTCTTCATCGGTAATGCGTGCGCTGTCGTTGGCCATCACCTGGTTAATCGCGCACAGCGTTCGACGGTCTGCCAGCACTGAGAAGCGCGCATCTTGAGCTTTGAGCGCGGCTTTTAGCCCAGCCACATCACGGCTTGGCAATTTGTCCAACCCAATGGCCAAATCACTCTCCCCAACGCGCTCGCGCAGCTCGGCCAAAAACTTGACCCGCACACAGGGTGAGACACAGCGCTCGCCGAGGCTCACCTCGCCCGCAGCACCTTCACCAGTGACGATGGGAGCCGTCATGTCGCGGCGGTAATCGCCGCGCTGTCCGCCCTGCTTGCTATCCAGCTGTACCGCTTCGATACGCATTGCCTTGTCGACCGCTTTACACATATCGTAAAGCGTCAGGCAGGCGACCGATACGGCAGTCAGCGCCTCCATCTCGACCCCGGTACGGCCATTCAAACGGCACATGGCCGACACATTCACACACCCTTGATCATGGTCAATGTCGAACTCTACCGCGACTTTAGAAAGTGCCAGCGAGTGGCACAGAGGAATGAGCTCGTGGGTGCGTTTAGCCGCTTGGATCCCTGCAATACGCGCCGTGGCCAGCACATCGCCTTTGGGCAACGCGCCGTCGCTCAGCAACTTCAAGGTAGCAGGCTGCATGACGATACGCCCCGAGGCGACGGCCTCTCGACGTGTCTCTTGCTTATCGCCGACGTCGACCATATTGGCTTCGCCGTGCGCGTTCAGGTGGGTTAACTGCATGGTGTCACCTTTTATCATCAAGCCAAGTTGCGCCGCTGCTGGTCGGCCCAGTCACTGACCCAGCGGGCGATCGCGTCACAGCGATTCAAATCCAAACGCGTGACCGAAGACGCAAGCTTCACAGGAGGCTCGCCGGTCAACGCTGCGGCCTGCACCCAAGGGTCGGAAAGAATCGCCGGGTCTCCAATTCCCTCTCGATAGAGCGCCAACTTAGGTATCGGCCAAGCTTTGAAGCCTTCCACAATTACCAAATCAGGCGAATGGGGAGCCATTAATGCCAGCAAATGGGCCAAGTCGGGCTCCTCTTGCCCCGGCGTCTCTTGCATCAGCGCATAGCGATGGCGCGACGCAATCAACATGGGCGCTGCCCCCGAGCTGCGTAACCTGTAGCTGTCCTTACCCGGCTGGTCCACGTCGAAATGATGGTGCGCATGTTTGATAACCGCCACCGACACTCCCATGCCGCGCAGAAGCGGCAACAATTGCTCTAACAGCGTGGTTTTACCGGTACCACTCCAGGCAGCCACCCCCAGAACCGGAAACGGGCAGCGTAGCGCCTCACTCATAACGCATCCTGTCTGTCACGACTCACTCACCCTCTTTTTCTGCTGGTAGCAACCAGTTTAACGCAATGCCGACCAGAGCGGCCAAACTTACGCCCTGTAGCGTGAACTGCCCGCCACCAAATTGCATACCGCCGATGCCAAACACCAAGATCAGCGACACCACCACCAAGTTACGCGCCGCCGTCAACGACTGCCCTGCGCGCACGAGAGTATTCATACCGACCACGGCAATCGAGCCAAACAGAAGCGTCATGATGCCCCCCATGACTGGCCCAGGGATGGTTTGCAGTAGCGCACCAAGCTTGCCGACAAAGGCCAAAACGATAGCGATGACCGCCGCCACCACCATGTACATCGGATTGAAGGCCTTGGTCAGCGTCACGGCACCGGTGACTTCTGAGTAAGTCGTGTTGGGCGGCCCACCAAACAGCGCAGCGACGGTGGTGGCCAAACCATCGCCCAGTAGCGTGCGATGCAAGCCAGGCTTTTCCAGATAGTTGGTACGCGTGACCGAACCAATCGCCACCATGTCACCAATATGCTCGACGGCAGGCGCAATCGCGACCGGAATCATGAACAGGATGGCCGCCCAATGGAAACTAGGCGCCGTAAAGTTGGGTAACGACAGCCAAGCCGCATCGCGCACCGGCGTAAAGTCAACCACTCCCATGATGAGCGCCAGCGCGTAGCCCGTTGCAATACCGCCCATGATGGGCACCAAACGCAACAGGCCGCGGCCAAATACTGCGAGCACCAGGGTCACCAACAGACTTGCCATGGAAAGAAATATCGCTTGGCCGTAGCCAATGGAGTCGCTGGTCTCGCCGGTTGCCATGCTGACGGCGACCGGGGCGAGCGCCAAACCAATCACCATGATGACGGGACCGACCACCACGGCGGGCAACAGCCGGTGCAGCCAAGCCGTCCCTTTCAGCCGTACCGCCTGAGAAATCACCACGTACACCAACCCGGCCGCCATCAACCCACCCAGCGTCGCCGACACGCCGAAGCTGGCGACAGAGCCCTGAATGGGCGCGATGAAGGCAAACGAGGAGGCCAGAAATACCGGCACGCTCTGCTTGGTGACGCCATGAAAGACCAGCGTACCGAGTCCGGCTGTAAACAGCGCCACGCTGGGATCTAACCCAGTCAATAGCGGAACCAGTACCAATGCACCAAAGGCCACGAACAGCATCTGCGCGCCGGTCAGTAACATTTTTGGCCAAGACTCTTGTCTCGCACTCGTTATCATCACACCACTCCTGGGGTCTGTTATTAGGTTTTGTACGAAATGGCGGCTAGCGCAGATAGTGTTCGTACATAGCCAAGTCACGGAGGCAAAAAAATGCCCCTAACGCAAAGCGTAAGGGGCGTTTCGAGACGGAGCGCTCAGCGCGTTCCGAAAATTTTGTCGCCGGCGTCTCCCAAGCCGGGGACGATGTAGCCATTCTCATCGAGTCGGTCATCCACCGAGGCAGTGTAAATTTCTACATCGGGATACGCATCTTGCACCCGTTTAATCCCTTCAGGGGCAGCCACCAATACGATGACTTTCATGTGTTCACAGCCACGCTCACGCAGCATGTCCAACGTAGCCACCATCGAACCACCGGTTGCCAGCATCGGGTCGATCACAATCGCCATACGCTCTTCGATGTCGTTGGCGAATTTTGCAAAATACGGCACCGGCTGCAGCGTCTCTTCATCGCGATACAGGCCAACGACACTGACCCGCGCGCTAGGAATAAGGTCTGTCACGCCTTCCAACATACCTAAGCCTGCCCGCAGAATCGGAACGATGGTCACCTTTTTGCCTTTCAAGCGACGTGTCGCTATAGGCTCACCGTTCCAGCCTTGAATCTCATGATCTTCGAGCTCCAGACCCTTGGTCGCTTCGTAGGTCAGGAGTTTAGCCACTTCACCTGCCAGTTCACGAAAGCTTTTAGTGCTCAAATCAGCTTCGCGCATTAGTCCCAGCTTATGTTGAACAAGCGGATGGTTAATGGCGTAGACACTCATGGGACTTCCTCACTGCAGGGGATTCAAGATGGCAGCCTGCTGAGCCACCATCGACATGCTTACAAATTGCGCGACATTCTACCCGCAACTGACCATGAGGTTAAGGGGTTTCCGGTAATTGCCAATCAATGGGCGAGCGCCCCTGCGCCTCCAAGAACTGGTTAGCTTTGGAAAAATGACGATTGCCAAAAAAGCCACGGTGCGCCGACAGCGGGGAAGGATGCGGTGATTCCAGCACCAAATGGCGAGAGGTATCGATCAGCGCCTTTTTCTGCCGCGCGTGACTCCCCCAAAGAAGAAATACGCTGGGCTCGGCATGACGACTGACGGTCTCAATAGCTTGATCGGTGAAGGGCTCCCACCCTTTACCACGATGCGACGCGGCATTGCCCTGCTCGACCGTCAGCGCCGTGTTCAATAGCAATACCCCCTGCTTGGCCCACGCCTCCAAAAAACCGTGCTGCACCGGCGTAAAGCCAACGTCACTCGCCAACTCCTTGTAGATGTTGACAAGCGATGGGGGCACCGGGACACCCGGCTGCACCGAAAAGCAAAGCCCGTGCGCTTGATTAGGCCCGTGGTAAGGGTCTTGACCCAAAATCACCACCTTTACCGACGCGAGAGGCGTTAATTCAAAGGCACGAAACCAATTCGACGAATGCGGATAGATAACTTTCTTGGCCGCCTTTTCGTCGGCCAAAAACGCCTTCAAAGCGGACATATATTCCGCCTGAAACTCCTGCCCTAGCCAATGGCTCCAATCATCGGGTAACGGGTTAGCCATATCACTTCTTCATTTGATCGGCGAGTGGCTCGACGTAGGCAATGCCCATATCCCAAGGGAATTGGATCCAGCACTGTTGAGCCACTTCTGTCAGATATTGATCCACCAAAGGGCGTCCCTCTGGTTTGGCGTAAATCGTGACAAAATGTGCTTTAGGCAACATTTCACGCACGGCACGGGCCGTTTTACCGGTATCGACGAGATCGTCGACCAACAGCCAGCCATCGCCATCATGGTCGACCCCTTTCATGATATCCAACCCGCCCTGCTCCATGTGATCGTAGCTCTTGATGCACACGGTATCGATCAGGCGAATGTTCAGCTCGCGGGCAATCAGCGCCGCCGGAATCAAGCCGCCACGGGTAATCGCTACGATGCCTTTGAAGTCTCGCTCGATGAGCAGATGGCAGAGCTGGCGCACGTCGCGATGAATTTGGTCCCAAGAGACGGTGAAGTGTTGATGATAGCGTTCGCTGCTCATGGGACGTTACTCGTCTTCGTTGAAGGAACAGACCGCGAAGACGCTGTAGCCCGCATCGCGAATCTTCTGAGAACCACCCAATTCGGGTAGATCGATAATCGTTGCCGTCTCCACGACGTGGCCACCGCAGCGCTGAATCAAGTTAGCCGCTGCCAGCATCGTTCCCCCCGTCGCGATCAGATCATCCATGAGCAAAATCCGATCCCCTTCCTGAAACGCATCGGCATGAAGCTCGACTTCCGAATGGCCATACTCCAGCGTGTAGGTTTCACTAATGGTTTTGAACGGCAGTTTGCCCTTCTTACGCACGGGAACGAAGCTGCAGCCCAGCTCGTACGCCAGCGGTGCACCAATAATGAAGCCACGGGCGTCGATGGCCGCGATGGCATCCAGATTCATTTCCTGGTAGCGGTGCACGAAACTGTCGATCAGCTTACGAAAAGCAGCGCTGTTTTGCAGCAAGGGGGTAATATCACGAAAATTCACCCCCTGCTCTGGCCAGTCAGGAACCGTGCGAATAACGGACTTAATGTAATCGCCGTAGATGCTCATCGCGTCTCTCATTGATTAGTCAAAGATTGGGCAGTTAGCCCATGAATAGAAACTTTGCTGCAAATAGCAGCGCTAACACCACCACCGCCGGGTTGAGATCCGCGAAGCGGCCCGACAGCGTTTTGATCGCCACGTAGCTGATGAAACCCAGGGCAATACCTTCGGCAATGGAGAAGGTCAGCGGCATGGCAATCGCCGCGATCAGGACCGGGGCCGCGTCGGTGGGATCTTCCCAATTCGCATGCGCCAAGCTTCCCGCCATCAGCACAGCGACATAAAGAAGCGCACCGGCTGTCGCATAGGCGGGAATAGAGCCAGCCAGCGGCGCGAAAAACAGGCTGATCAAAAACAGTAGGCCGACCACGACCGCCGTCAACCCAGTACGCCCACCGGAGACGATGCCCGCCGTGGATTCGATGTAGCTGGTGGTGGTGGAGGTACCCAGCGCGGCACCGGCCATCGACGCAGTACTATCGGCCATCATGGCACGCCCGATACGTGGCAGCTTACCGTTTTCATCCAGTAGCTTGCCACGGTGAGCAACCCCCACCAGCGTGCCGGACGTATCGAACAAATCGACGAATAGGAACGCAAAAATGACGCTGAGCATGGCGACATCCAGCGCTCCCATCAGGTCCATGGCCATGAACGTCGGCGCAATGGAAGGCGGCATGGACATGATGCCACCATACTGGTTATGCCCCAGCACCATGGCCAGCACGGTCACCCCGATGATCCCGATCATGACCGCGCCCGTGACGCGCAAATAGGCCAAGGCAGTAATCACGAAAAAGCCCAGCAAGGCATACAGCGGCGCTGGCTCTGACAAGTCGCCGAGCGACACGAACGTAGCCGGATTAGCGACCACGATACCCGCATTCTTGAGGGCAATCATCGCAAGGAACAGACCGATACCGGCGGCAATCCCCAGGCGCAACGAGAGCGGAATGGAGTTGATGATCCACTCGCGAATTTTGAAAATACTCAGCAGGAAGAACGTCAAACCCGAGAAGAAGACGGCCCCTAGCGCCGCTTCCCAGGTATACCCCATGCCCAGCACCACACCGTAGGTGAAGAAGGCGTTCAACCCCATGCCCGGCGCTTGAGCAATGGGGTAGTTAGCCCACAGGCCCATCACGAAACAGCCGATGGCCGCCGCTAGACAGGTTGCTACAAAGACAGCGCCGTAATCCATCCCCGCTTCCGACAGAATGCTCGGGTTGACGAAAATGATGTAGGCCATGGTTAAGAACGTCGTGACCCCTGCGATCACTTCCGTCTTGAGGTTGGTCTTCTGCTCTGTGAGCTTGAAGTAGTTGTCCAGAAGTTTCATGTAGTTTTTATCCTTCGCGCTTACGCCGAATGCGTCCCTTGGTGCGAGAAAAGCCGCACATACTACCGAAAGGCACCGCGTGATGCGAGTGCCGTACATGCAGCCGTTGATCGAGGGCACGTTCCCTCACTTACTGTTTAGCAAACTTTAGGCCATCAGCTAACCGATCGGTCAACAAAAGCCCAAAGCAATACCCTCAAATTGCTAAAAGGACCGGCTCGCCAATACCCGCTCCACCGTTTCCACGATGACCTGTGTTTGCGGATCGATCTCGATATTGACCCAATCGCCCATCGAGCGGCTGCCCAATACCGTACGGGATAGTGTCTCGGGGATGAGATTAACACTGAACTCGACCCCCGCCCCATCCGCCGATGGCCGCACGGCACCCACGGTGAGGCTGATGCCGTCAACGCCAATGTAGCCTTTCTCAAAAACGAATTTAGCGGCCTTTTCCGGTAGTGCGAACCAGATACGGCGATTATTGGGCGCCTCTTCGATGGCGACGATCTGCGCCATACAAATGATGTGTCCGGACATGGAGTGACCGCCAATCTCATCACCGAAGCGGGCCGCACGCTCTATGTTGACGCATTGCCCCGGGGTAATTGCACCAAGATTGGTCAGTCGCAGCGTTTCTCGCATCAGGTCGAAACTGACACGCTCGCCCTCGATGGCCGTCACCGTCAGGCACACACCGTTATGCGCGACGGACGCGCCAATTTCCAAACCGCTCCTAAGCTCTTCTGGCAAGGCAACCACATGGGTGCGGAACTCCTCTAGCTCGCGCACTTCGACAATCTCAGCAGTACCTTGAACGATACCCGTGAACATGATCCCTTCCTTTCTTTACAGGTGAGCAGGGTGGCATAGGCCATAAAAACTTGCGCAAGCTTACTACTAATGACCCAACCTTGTGCAGCCAGGCAGCACCCACGCTTGATCGATCATGTTTTTTTTGCTGCTAACACCCCGCCATACCTTTACTCAACAGCAATAAAAACCCAAAAAACAACCAAAAAAAGAAAATAGATCTGTTTAAAAACTTAAAAACATGAAATAGAACGCTTTCCGTTGACAACGCCCCCATCGCTCTTTAGACTTTCGCCGCAAATGTAATGACGCCGATTTGTACCCAGATTGCGGGCGTCCACCTGGCCTTTGGCGGGGTGAAGTGCAGCTAAAAGGGTGTGTCCAGCGTTGATGGCCACCCGCAAGGGTGGCCTTTTTTTGTTCCCCGCCCTACGCTTGCCCCCTCGCACTCCGTCTTCGGCCTACCATTAAGGCAGACGCTATGATTGAACTTAGCAACGTTAGTAAAACTTATGGCAGCGGCGATAGTGCCGTGCATGCCCTTCAAAACGTCGATTTAACGATCCCCAAAGGCACGATTCACGGTGTCATTGGCCTTTCCGGCGCTGGCAAATCCACCCTCATCCGCTGCGTCAATCTGCTCGAGCGCCCCACGAGCGGCAGCGTGGTCGTGGATGGGCAAGAGATGACCGGGCTGAGCCGTAGCGAACTCAATCATGCTCGTCATCGTATCGGCATGATTTTTCAACACTTCAACCTACTCACCACACGCACCGTTTTTGATAATGTCGCCCTCCCCTTGGAACTGATGGGTGAAAAGCGCAGCGCGATCAAAAACCGCGTTCTTCCACTGCTCGAGATGGTCGGCCTTGCCGATAAAGCGAAGCAGTACCCCGCCCAGCTCTCCGGCGGCCAGAAACAGCGTGTTGCCATTGCCCGCGCCCTTGCCAGCAAACCGCATGTGCTGCTGTGCGATGAAGCGACCTCGGCGCTGGACCCACAGACCACTAGCTCGATTCTCGAGCTGCTGCGCGACATCAATCACCAACTGGGCATCACCATCCTGCTCATTACCCACGAAATGGAAGTGGTGAAATCGATCTGCCACCGGGTCAGCCTGATCTCTGATGGCAAGCTGGTAGAGGACGCGGAAGTGGGCGACTTCTTTACCGCGCCCGCAACGCAGCTTGGTCGCGACTTTTTGAACGACTTCTTACAACTCAGCCCCCCGAAAGAGCTACTGGAGCGCCTGGAAGAGCGCCCTAATGAACACACGCACCCGGTGGTGCGGCTAACGTTCTCGGGTGACGCCGTTTCCACACCGCTCATTTCTCGTCTGGCGCGGGAGTGCAGCGTGGACGTCAGCATCCTGCAGGCCAAAGTCGAGTCCATACAAGACCGCACGCTGGGCCTAATGATTGCCGAGCTACTGGGCAGCCATGAGCAAACCCAGCAAGCCATGTCCTATTTAGAAGCGCATCAACTACAGGTGGAGGTACTTGGTCATGTCCAGCGCAATGTTTGATCTCATTTTACAGGCCACGCTGGATACCCTTTACATGGTGGCCGTATCGGGTGTGATTGCCACCCTATTGGGCCTGCCGTTGGGCGTCATGCTTTACGTGACCCGCCCGCGGCAAATCATGGCGATGCCTATTCTCAACCAGGTACTGGGCATCATCACCAACATCGGGCGTTCGATTCCGTTCATCATTTTGATGGTCGCCATCATTCCCTTCACTCGCATGTTGGTGGGCACTTCCATCGGCATCAATGCCGCGTCGGTACCGCTGACGATTGCCGCTATTCCCTTCGTGGCCCGCCTTATCGAGGGCGCGCTGAATGAGATCTCTCCGGGACTGATCGAGTCTGCGCAATCCATGGGGGCGACACCTTGGCAAATCATTACCAAGGTACTGATCCCTGAAGCGCGCGGCGGCATCATCACGGGCCTCACCATCACACTGGTCACCTTAGTGAGTTACTCGGCCATGGCGGGCGCCGTGGGCGGCGGCGGACTGGGCGACCTAGGCATTCGCTACGGCTACAACCGCTTCAACCCCACGATCATGCTGATCACCGTGATGATCCTAGTCGTACTGGTACAAGGGTTTCAAAGCCTGGGCGACTACTTGGTGCGCAAAAGCGACCGTAAATAGTCATAGCCAGCCTCTTTCATTGGCATAGCTAAATATAACAAAAACGCATTAGACTTGCGTTTCTTATTCCCGCATCATTGCAACACGATGCACAACGACACTGGAGTAATGCCATGCAAAAAGTCATTATCGGCAGCCTGACCGCACTGGCTCTGGCCATCAACGTGGCCAATGCGGAAACCCGTACCATCAAAATGGGCACCGTCGCCGGCCCCGAAACCGAAGTCATGGAAGTGGCCGCGCGCATTGCCAAAGAAGAGTACGACCTGAACGTCGAAATCATCGAGTTCACCGACTACGTCACACCGAACGCGGCGCTGGCCGATGGCAGCCTGGATGCCAACGCCTACCAGCACGAGCCCTACATGCAGGCGATGGTCAATGACCGTGGCTACGATTTTGCCATTGCTGGTTACACCTTCGTGTACCCCATCGGCGCGTATTCTGAAAAGTACGACAGCATCGATGAGCTGCCGGACGGTGCCCAAATCGCGCTACCCAACGACCCTTCCAACGAAGGGCGTGCGCTCATTTTGATGCATAACGAAGGTTTGATCACGCTCAACGATCCGACCTTCCTGGAAGCCACGCCGATCGATATCGCAGAAAATCCGCGCGGCTTCCGCTTCCGTGAAATCGAAGCAGCGCAGTTGCCCCGTGTCCTGCCGGATGTCGACATGGCTTTCATCAACAACACCTTCGCCCAGCCGGCTGGCCTGAGCCTGGACGATGCGCTGATCAAGGAAGGCCCTGAGTCTCCCTACGTCAACCTGATTGCGGTTCGCGGTGGCGATGAAGATCGCGAAGAAATTCGCCAGTTGGTCGACGCCTATCAGCGTGAGGAAGTGATCGAGAAAGCCGACGAGCTGTTCAAAGGTGCGGCGGTACCAGGCTGGACTGACGAGTAACTCTCACCCGTTCATGATTCATTATCAGGCCAGCCGAAAGGCTGGCCTGATGCGTTTTTCATCAAGGAAATGGTATGTCGACCACCGATTACACCCTACTCAACCGTCAGCTAGAAGCTTTGTTAGACACTCGCGACTGGCTGACCAACAGCGCCCAAACCTGCGCTTTCATTCAGCAAGCGCTAGAGACGCTAAACTGGGTTGGCTTTTATCTGCAGCGCGAACCGCAACTGCTGTGCCTCGGGCCGTTTCAGGGCAAACCCGCCTGCCACCCCATTCCATTTAGCAAAGGTGTTTGTGGAGCAGCGGCCCGTGAACAGGCAACGCAACGTGTCGATGACGTACACGCGGTGGCCGACCACATCGCCTGCGACGCCGATTCACGTTCCGAGCTGGTCGTTCCTATCGTGAGCGATGGTGTCGTATGGGGTGTACTGGATATCGACAGCCCGCAGCACGCGCGCTTTAGCCAAGAAGATCAGGCGGGCATCGAGGCGCTGGTGGCGACTTTCGTACGGCAAACAGACCTTCCTCGCTTCGTATGATGCAAGACGCCAAACGATAAAACAGGCGCACACAAAAAAGCCCCGCTCGATGAGCAGGGCTTTTTTGTGACTGTCTGGTAGGACCAGGCGGATTTGAACCGCCGACCTCCACGATGTCAACGTGGCGCTCTAACCAACTGAGCTATGGTCCTAGAAAAAAAGTGCACGGATAGATTTGGTAGGACCAGGCGGATTTGAACCGCCGACCTCCACGATGTCAACGTGGCGCTCTAACCAACTGAGCTATGGTCCTGCTGTGCAACGGATGCGTATTCTACGGCTTCATGGCTGAATTGCAAGTCATTTTTGCGCCTTTGCCTACTTTAGTGCCTTACCCTACCCGCTCCCGCAAATTACATCGACACTTATCAAACCTACCGGCTAAGCTGCACATAGATTAATCATGATCGCTTACGGATAAGGAGATAGGTTTTGTTAGGGCCTTTGCTAGGATGCATCGCCGGTTTACTACTATTATCCACCCTCATCGCGCGAATAAGGCTACGTTGGTGGTGGGTGCGAAGTTTCGAGTTTCCACGACTACAAATCGCGGTGCTCGCTGGGCTCTGCGCCGCCGTTGGCGCACTCCTCTTGCCCCCCAGCCGATGGCAGACTGCCACGATAGGGTTGTCGCTACTCACCTGCATGCTCCAACTGCGCTACATCTTTCCCTGGACACGACTTTGGCCCGTACAGGTTCAATCGACCCGCAAGGCGCCGGATGAGCAGAAAATCACGTTACTGATCGCTAACGTGCTCACACCAAACCGTCAAGCGGATAAGCTGATCAGCATGATAGAGCAGCACCAGCCCGATATGGTGTTGACGCTGGAATCCGACCAGTGGTGGCAGCGTCAGTTGGATACTGCTCTCTCAAAAGCCTGGCCAAACAGCGTAAAAATTCCCCTCGACAACCTTTACGGCATGCACTTGTACTCTCGACTGACGCTCAGCGAGACGGAAGTAAAATGGTTGATTCAGGATGACATCCCCTCTATCCATACCTATGTCACCCTAGCGAGCGGCGATCAGATCCGTTTCTATGCGCTGCATCCACGCCCTCCCGCCCCCAGCGAGAGTGAAAAATCGCTTTGGCGAGACGCCGAGCTACTCTTGGTAGGCAAGGAAATTCACCAGAACCCATCGCCTACGCTCGTTGCGGGCGATCTCAACGACGTCGCTTGGTCACGCACGACACGTCGGTTTTGCCGGATCAGTGGCATGCTCGACCCGCGCCGCGGGCGAGGAATGTTTAGCACGTTTCATGCAAACTATCCGTTTCTGCGCTGGCCACTAGATCACGTATTCGTCAGTGAGCACTTCACGCTAGACAGTATGCAGCGCTTGGACGCCTTCGGATCCGACCACTTCCCGATCCTCGCGACGCTCTGTTATCGCCCCTCACGGCAAGATGAGCATGACAATCCAGAAGCGAGTCAAGAGGAGCGCCAAGAAGCCAGCGAGACCATTCAAAAGGGCAAAACGGAACGCCAAAAGACGTAGCCGCCTTGCCCTGCGTCAAGGCGCTTCGCTACTCTGGCACCCCGCCCTTCGTCAGTACCGTAGGATCGAGCAGCCGCTCCAACGTAGCTCGATCCAACTCCGTCTCTTCTTCCGCCACATCGATGATGGGCCTCCCCGCTTGGTAAGCCTTTTTGGCAATCGCAGCGGCCGCGTTGTAGCCAATCACACTGTTGAGCGCGGTGACGAGGATGGGGTTACGCGCCAGCGGGCCTTGGAGATTGTCTTCACGGACTGTGAAGGTGGCGATGGCGCGCTCACCCAGCAAGGTGGCGGTACTGCTCATCAATGTAATCGAGGTCAACAGGTTCGAGGCCACGAGTGGCAACATGACGTTGAGCTGAAAATTGCCGCTTTGTCCGGCCACCGTAATAGCAGCATCCAATCCAATCACTTGAGCGGCCGCTTGCGCCGCCGACTCAGGGATGACGGGATTGACCTTGCCGGGCATGATCGAACTTCCCGGCTGCAATGCTTCCAATTCGATTTCACCCAGCCCCGCTAGCGGCCCAGAGTTCATCCAGCGCAGATCGTTGGCGATCTTCATTACGACGCATGCCAACCCCTTCAACTGACCGGAAAGCTCTACCGCGGCATCTTGCGATGCCAAGCTGGCAAAGAAACTATCGTTAGGTACAAATGAGAGACCTGTTTGCTGGCTTAGGTCTTTGGCCATCAAGTCAGCAAATCCCTCCGGCGCATTGATCCCCGTGCCCACAGCGGTGCCACCCTGGGCAAGGCGGCATAGTCGCGTCATGGCACTATCGAACCGCTCGATGGCTTGACCCACTTGGCTAGACCACGCGCCTAGCTCTTGATCCATGCGAAGCGGCATGGCGTCCATCAAGTGGGTACGGCCGGTTTTGACGATATGACTCAACTCATTGGCACGGCGGTCGATCGTTGCCTTGAGTTCGGTTAACGCAGGGCGCAGTGACTCGTTCACCGCGATAGCCGCTGACAGGTGGATCGCCGTGGGAATGACATCGTTACTGGATTGCCCCATATTGACGTGATCGTTAGGTGTGACGTCAACGCCCTCTCGGCTGGCCAGCGTCGCTAACACCTCGTTCACATTCATATTGGTCGACGTACCCGACCCCGTTTGGAAAACGTCGATAGGAAAATGCTCATCATGCTGGCCATCGATCACCGCTTGTGCGGCTTTTTCGATCGCCTGGGCACGCTCGGCATCCAATAACCCTAACTGATGATTACTGCGCGCCGCTGCCAGCTTAATACGAGCAACCGCATGAACGAAGGCCTCCGGCATCGGCGTGCCCGACACGGGAAAATTATTGATAGCACGCTGCGTTTGTGCCCCATAAAGCGCCGTGGCTGGAACCTTCAACTCGCCCATACTATCCCGCTCGATACGTGTTTCCATGTTGCACTCCTTGTGAGTCATCGGCGACACGGACTATCCACACCGCCATGTGATAACGATTCTCTGTAGCTTTTAGACTAGTGTTCGAGCCCCTCTTGGTAAACCCACTGTTCGTTCAACCGTTTGCCCATATCAGCGCGGCACGCGCGGTCAAAAATTCATTGCGCCTCTGATGTTGCACTGCACAAAAACACTTGCTATGCTGCAATGCAAGATAACCCATCAGTGACGGTGCGCGATCTAACCCGCCGACGCTGATCAATGAATCGTCCTGGGCTCAGCTTAGCAGCCCCAGACGCTCGTAATGGCATAGGAGAGTTAATGATGCGTACGTTCAATACCAACGAAATGACCCAGCAGTTCGACAACCTGTTCATGGCACCGGCACGTGCCTACATGAATCTGAGCATCGACTACTCTGAAAAGCTGATAAACGCTCAGCTAGACGCTAACAAAGCGTATGTCGACACCGGCGTCGCGCAGATGCGTCAGCTGCTGAGTGTCAAAGATGTCGACGGCCTGCGTAGCTACATGGAAGGTCAGCAGAAAGTGGCTAAAGAACTGGCCGAGCGTGTCAAAGGCGATACCGACAAGGTCGTATCATTACAGCAGGATTTCTTGCAGAAGAGTCAGAAATTGACAGAAGAGAATGTGAAGCAGGCACAAGCGGCCGCGACTAAAATGAGCAAGACCGCCTAACGCATTCAGCGTTGATCATTTGATCAGTCTCGTCACGCCCCTGCCAGCCCACTGGCAGGGGCGTTTTACCAATCGAGCGCCGACTTTACGAAAGGGATCGTTAATTTCCGCTTTGCTGATAATGATGCCTGATCCAAGGTGTCCAAAGCTCGACAGAGCTCGCCCAACTCCCTCGGCCCACGGTGCATGATGTAGCGCCCTACGTCATCGGGCAACTGCATGCCACGGACCTGGGCACGTAGCTTTAGCGCCGCCAAACGGTCATTATCGTCCAACGGGTGAAGATGGAAGGTGACTCCCCAAGCCAGTCGAGACGCCAAATCCGGCAGCACTACCTCCAAATGGCGCGGCGGCTTGTTGGCCGCGATCAACAGCGCTTTGCCCGCGTCCCGCAAACGATTGAACGCGTGAAATAACGCCTCTTCCCAGCGTTTGCGCCCAATGACGTATTCCAAATCATCGATGGCTACCAGATCGAGCCGCTCGATATCCTCCAACATGAGCGGTGGAAAATGGCCTAGGTCCGCAAGTGGCAAATAGAGGGCACGCTTGTCTTGGTCGGAAGCCGCATGGCAGGCGGCTTGCAGTAAGTGACTACGGCCGCTGCCTGGGGCACCCCACACATAGAGAAACGGCTCTGAGCCAGGCGTTAGCTGATGAGCAAGGTGGTCGACCAACGACGCATTGGCGCGAGAAGCATAATAGTTATCGAACGTCGCATCGTCGCGCAGCCCCACCCCAAGCGGCAGCTGTGCCGGTAATCGGCTCATGATGACTCCCTATTGTCGTCGCCCTGCAGCGCTTCATGCTGTTTGTGCTGTTCTGGAGCGTCTAGCTGTGCGTCATAGAGTGCACTGTTTTTATAGCGATCTTTCACCTCGCGCAGCAGCACCATGATCACCGCCGCTGCGGGTAGCGCCAATAGCACGCCCGTGAGTCCGAACAAATGCCCGCCCGCGAGCACCGCAAAAATGACCGCCACCGGGTGCAAACCAATCTTATCGCCTAATAGCTTTGGTTGCAGCACGACGCTTTCGGCGACTTGACCCAAACCAAAGACAACGATGACGCCGAGCACCGCCCACCAGGTATCGAACTGAAACAGCGCCACTACCAACGCGATCGCTAGACCGACGATGAAGCCCAAAAAGGGAACGATGCTAACGAGCCCAGAAAGCGCGCCAATCAGCAACCCGAAATTCAGCCCTAACAGCGTCAATCCAGCAGCGTAAATAATGCCCAAGCACAGCATGACGAGCAGCTGGCCGCGCAAAAACGAAGCCAACACCTCATCGCAGCGGCGCGCTAAACGAAACGTATCGTCTGCCCACTGCCTAGGCACCAAATTTCCCAGGTTGTCGAGCATTCGGTCCCAATCCAGCAGCAGGTAAAACGTCACCACCGGAATGAGCGCGACATACGTCACCCAAGAGACGAACGCCATGCCCGAACGACCGATATGGCCCAATGCTTGAGCCACGTAACTACCCGCATCCCGCCAGTTGTCGATGAGAGTCTCGCGCACATTGCTAAGCTCGGTGGCAAGATCGTACCCTGTCCACTCCTGAACTTGAGGCGCCAGCACGCCCTCTACCCAACTGAGTACGCCCGGCAACGCTTCCCCTAACTGCTTGATCTGCTGAACGACGAGTGGAATGAGGACCAGCAGGCTCACCGCCAGTACGAGCATCAGCACCAAAAAAACGCTGCTCACTGCCCAGACTCGCCGCATGCCCAAACGCTGAAAGAAATCCGTCAACGGGTCAGCCAAGTAGGCCAAAATCAACCCTGCGATAAAGGGCATCAGAACGGCATCGAGAAAATACACCGTTCCCACCAGCGCAACGACCAGCGCGATCCCCCACCATGAATGCCTCATTCCCTGCTCCTTCCTGGATATACGGTCAGCGGTAGTGCTCGAATAGTAACAAAAGTTGCTCGCGACGCACCTGATAACGCGCCACATCGATGCGACTTACGTCGCTGGGTGATACAATCGCCCACCGTTATTGCTCCGGCACTGGCTATTTGCCAGCACAATCGCACTGCAGCATTGCATAGGCTTCACAGGACCTGTCATGACCGAGACTTCTTCCTCCCAGGCTACGCCCTCTCTGAGCTACAAAGACGCAGGTGTCGATATCGATGCCGGCAACGCTCTTGTCGATCGCATCAAGCACGTTGCCAAGCGCACGTCACGCCCTGAAGTGATGGGTGGTCTTGGCGGTTTTGGTGCCCTGTGCGAGCTACCTGCTGGCTATCGGCAGCCGGTGCTCGTCTCCGGCACCGACGGTGTCGGCACCAAGCTGCGCCTGGCCATGGATCTTGGCAAGCATGACACCATTGGCATCGACCTGGTAGCCATGTGTGTCAATGACCTGATCGTCGCCGGTGCCGAGCCGCTGCTATTCCTCGATTACTATGCCACAGGCAAATTGGATGTCGACATCGCTGCCGATGTCGTGACCGGTATCGGCGCTGGCTGCGAGCTGGCCGGCTGCGCACTGGTCGGCGGTGAAACGGCTGAAATGCCGGGCATGTACGAAGGCAGCGATTACGATTTGGCCGGTTTCTGCGTGGGCGTCGTGGAGAAGTCCGAGATTCTCGACGGCAGCAACGTGGCTGAAGGTGATGTGCTGCTTGGCTTGGCGTCTTCTGGTCCACACTCCAACGGCTATTCGTTGATCCGCAAAATCCTAGAAGTCAGCAATGCTTCCTTGGAGGAGAGCATCGATGGCCAGCCGCTGGGCGATGCACTGATGGCACCCACGCGTATCTACGTGAAGTCACTGCTATCGATGATGCGGGGCACCGACATCCCGGTTCATGCGCTTTCTCATATCACTGGCGGCGGCCTGCTGGAGAACATTCCCCGTGTATTGCCAGACACCCTGGCCGCACGCATCGATCTCACTAGCTGGCAGCGGCCAGAGGTATTCAACTGGCTTCAGGCCAAGGGCAACGTCAACGAGACTGAAATGCACCGTGTCCTGAACTGCGGAATTGGTATGGTCGTGGTCGTTCCCGCCGAACAAGCTGCCAACGCCAAAGCGCATCTGGAAGCACAGGGCGAGACTGTCTACACGATCGGCCAGATCGTTCAGCGCCAGAAAGAGGCGGTAGTGCTCGAGCGCGGTCAAGCAGGTTCGCAGGAATGAATAGTACGGACGACAGCAGCGACACCCTCAACGGCATGACGCCTGAGCCCATGGGCGCTCGCCGAGTGGTAGTACTGATTTCTGGCAGTGGCAGCAATCTTCAGGCACTCATCGAGGCCCAGCAGCACGACAGGTTGGGCGGTGAAATTGTCGCCGTCATTTCCAATGAACCCGATGCCTACGGGTTGAAACGCGCCCATGAAGCCGGTATCGAAGCAGTCGCGCTACCGCATCGCGAGTACGATAGTCGTGATGCTTACGATGGCGCACTGATCAAAGTGATCGAACGCCATGAGCCGGATGTCATCGTCCTTGCTGGCTTCATGCGCATTCTCACGCCACGTTTCGTACAGCGTTTTCTCGGACGGATGCTCAACATCCATCCCTCCCTACTGCCCGCGTATCAGGGTTTGAATACCCACGCGCGCGCACTGGCTGACGGCGTTTCTCATCATGGCTGTAGCGTCCACTTCGTTACCGAAGAGCTGGATGGGGGGCCGGTCGTTCTACAAGCCGAGCTACAGGTAAGCGCCGACGACACCGTCGAGACCCTTAAGGAGAAGGTGCACGCCCGGGAGCATCTGATCTTCCCCATTGCGGTGCAGTGGTTTCTTGAGGGACGCCTACAGTACGCTGCCGACGGGGCCACGATGGACGGCCACCCGCTTCCGCCGTATGGCATGCGCCTCTCCCATGCCGATGCTGCCGAAGAGCTGGACGAAGAAAGCGGCAACGCCTAAGTTTCCATTGTCAGTGTAAAAAAAGCCTTGCCACAGGGATGCGGCAAGGCTTTTTTGTAGCAGAAGAAAAATGGTGTGTCAGGTACGCGGTAGTGTCACGCCACGCTGCCCCATGTACTTACCCCCCCGATCTTTATAAGAGATGTCGCACACCTCATCAGACTCCAGGAACAGCATCTGAGCGACCCCTTCATGGGCATAGATTTTTGCGGGTAGGTTCGTGGTGTTGGAGAACTCCAGCGTCACGTGCCCCTCCCACTCGGGCTCCAGCGGCGTCACATTGACGATGATGCCGCAACGTGCATAGGTGGATTTACCCAGACAAATGGTCAGCACATTGCGCGGAATGCGAAAGTACTCAACCGTCCGCGCTAGGGCGAACGAGTTCGGCGGGATGATGCAAACGTCGCCCTTCACGTCGACAAAGCTTTTGTCATCGAACGCTTTGGGGTCGACGATGGCCGAATGGATATTGGTAAACACCTTGAACTCATCGGCACAGCGCACGTCGTAACCGTAGCTGGAGGTACCATAGGAGATCACCCGCTGGTCGTTCACATAGCGCACCTGCTCTGCCTCGAACGGCTCGATCATGGCATCGCTTTGCGCCATTCGGCGAATCCATTTGTCTGATTTAATGCTCATCGGTTACTTCATCACTCGCTAAAAGAAATCGTAGGGCCGTCGCTTTGGCTAGCGCTGACGGACTGCGCCACTTGGCTGGCAATCTCGGCAAAGATGCGACTCACAGCGCCATCGGGCTCGGACACCACGCTGGGCCGCCCGGAATCTGCCAATTCGCGAATCGATAGCGTCAGCGGCAAACGGCCCAACACGGTCGTGTCGTATTCGTCAGCGATACGGTCACCGCCTCCAGTGCCGAAAATCGCCGCTTCATGGCCACACTTCTCGCAGTGGTAGAGGCTCATATTCTCCACCACGCCCAGCACCGGCACGTTGACTTTGCGGAACATCTCGATGCCTTTACGGGCATCCAGCAGCGCGATGTCCTGAGGCGTCGTGACGATGACGGCGCCGGATACCGGCACTTTCTGCGCCAATGTCAGTTGGATGTCTCCCGTGCCGGGCGGCATATCGATCAACAGGAAATCCAGGTTATCCCACTGGGTTTGGGTGAGCATTTGCTGAAACGCCCCCACCACCATCGGCCCGCGCCATACCATCGCGTCGCGGGTGTTGACCATGAACGCCATCGACATCGCTTGTATGCCGTGAGCCTCCAAGGGCAGAAACTTATTGTCTGCCGCCGCCTGGGGACGTACCCCCTCTTCCACGCCCAACATTTGCGCTTGGCTAGGGCCATAAATATCGGCATCCAATACGCCAACGCGGTAGCCCTGGGCAGATAGCGCCAGCGCTAAGTTGACCGTTACGGTGGACTTACCAACGCCACCTTTGCCGGATGCCACTGCCACAATATGCTTTACACCATCCATCAATGGCACTCCCAAGGGTTGTTGATTGTGAACATGGCGTGAATGATACTCCTCAGCGCCCTATTTCTAAACCAACAAACAGAAGCGGATGCGGGGAAACCCCGCATCCGCTTGCGTTAGAGGCATGATTTTTGTTTTAAACGACTTAGCTTCCGCTCTGCTGGCTCTCTGCTTCATCCGCCTGAACGTTTTCCCCTTCTGCCCCACTAGCGCCATCTTCCCCATCTTGCTGGGTTTGCTGCTCGCCCGTGAGGTTTGGCACGTCCCCCGAGGCTGGATCATCGACATGGAGACGCTCATCGAGCGTCGACAGCTCGTCTCGCCACTCGCTGAGCTGCGTTTCCAGACGCGCGAGCTGCTCTTGACGGGCTTCGATATCGTTTTCGACCTTCGCGACTTCATCGCGGCCGATGTCCAGGGCCACCATGAGATCATCCATTTCGGTGCGCACCTGTTCGAGGCTTTGTTGCTCTTCTTCACGCAGTTGAGAAAGTGAATCCACATCAGACTGCAGCGAATCCCGCTCGCGCATCACGCTATCGCGCTCTTCTTGGAGGGATTGCAGCTCGCTCTCCTGGGTGGCTATTTCCTCTTCGAGCGTAGCCAAACGGTCGTTGGCATCGCTTACCTGGCTGTCGAGTTCACTGAGTTCGCTCTCCGCGGCACTCAAGTCCTCCACGGCTTGTTGGCGCTGCTCTTCTGCTTGCTGACGGGCAGACTCTGCCTGCTGACGCGCCTCTTCCGCACTTTGTCGCGCTTCTTCTACCTGCTGCAGAGAAGACTGTGCTTCGTCACGCTCACTAACAACTTGATCACGCTCTTCTCGTAAGCTCTGCAGCTCGCTCTCGGCGCTAGCAAGCTGCTCCTCCAGTGCCGAGACTTCCTGTTGTAGCGTCTCGCGCTGGCTCTCTAACTCTTGCAAACGGGTCTCGACACCGCTGACATCTTCTTGAGCCGACTCAAGACTAGCCGCTGCGTCTGCCTGCTGCTGCTCCAACGACGCCATTTCATCGCGCATAGCGGTCAAGTCAGCTTCCGCCTGTTCGACTTCCGATAGGCGCTGGCTTAGCTCCGTATTTTCTTGCTCGACACTCGCCAGTTGACCTTCCAAGGTCTCGACGCGCTCTTGATGGGTGCCTGAATTGGATTGCGCCATGATGGCCCAAATCACGGCAATGGCAGCAATCCCAGCGATACCCTTCACACGGTTATCCTGGAAAAGCGTTTTCATATCCGGCTTGTGAGCAGGCGTGTTCGAATCGGAGTGATTGGCTTCTGACATGCTGCGTCCCTCTTTTCGCTTGGCTGCTGATATCAGCAGCGTTAGTGACAGGTAGCAAGATGGTGATCAGGTCGTGGCTTTATGAATCTATTCGTTACTAGCATACACAGCGCAGGTCATAACGCCACCCGACGAAGCGCTCAATCGTCTATCCCCTCGTCAAACGGCGATGCTTCCCCTGGGAAAACCCAGCCGATACACCATGGTGGCGCTCAAACCACGAAAGCGTCTGATGAAGAGAGACGACGCTACCAATGATCAGCAACGCCGGCGGTTGGATCTCCCCACGCTGAAAGCTATCTGGCAAAGACGTCAATGTTCCCACATGGGTTCGCTGCTGCTGGGTCGTGCCTTGTTCGATCAGCGCCAGGGGCGTGGTTGGGGGCAAGCCGTGAGCCGTCAGAGCGTTGCAAATGGAAGCTAGGTTGCTTAACCCCATGTAAAACACCAGCGTCTGGCCCGGCTGCGCCAGGGTCGCCCAATCCAACGAAAACTCTCCTTCCTGTAAATGCCCCGTCACGAAGCGGACAGACTGCGCATGATCTCGGTGGGTCAGCGGAATACCTGCATACGCAGCGCAGCCGGACGCCGCCGTGATACCTGGAACCACTTCCACAGGGATACCCGCTGCCACCAGTGTTTCAAGCTCCTCGCCCCCACGCCCAAAAATGAACGGATCCCCCCCTTTTAGGCGAATCACCTGATTGCCCTGCCGAGCCCAAGTCACCAACGATTGGTTGATCTCTCCCTGCGGTACGCTGTGGGAGGAGCGAGCCTTACCCACGTAATAACGCTCCGCCTCGGCGGGTAATAGCGCCAAAATTTCATCGCTCACCAAACGGTCATACAGCACTACTTGGGCGCTCAGTAGCCGCTTGTAGGCTTTCAACGTCAATAAATCTGGGTCGCCGGGCCCTGCGCCAATCAGACTGACGCGCCCAACCTGCCGTTGCGCGGACTCAAGCACGTCAGCCTCGGGAAGAACCCCATTTGATCGTTGCGTATTCAAAGCCATCACCCGTGAAATTTTGAATCTAATGATATTTTAGAAAAGAATGAACAAGACCACGCTTACGCAGAACCCTTATTTTCGCGTCACATCCATACAAATGGAATATAAATCTCAGTTTTAATGACCAAAAAGTATTAAAAACCGCTAAATTGTCAGCAATGGCTTACATATTGTTTACGTTTTTACCGCTAACCTTCACGGCTAACTTACAACAGGCATAAAAACCGGAGATTCACGCATGCCCGTGAATGACCTAGCCACATCGTCTATCGACATACCCGCCAGTGCCGATAGTCTCGTATCCCGTATTCCTGGGGTCATTTTTCAGTTCTACCGCTCCCATAGCGGCCATATGAACTTTCCCTATCTTGAGGGGGGTGGGATGGCGTTAGCCTATGTCGACAAACAGCAGCTCGCCGAAGATGCCAGCCTGCTGCTGGAGCAACTCACCGGCCACGACCATCCCAAAGTGATGTCGGCCATCGAGCGCTCCGCGCGCTGGATGCTCCCGCTCAATACGCGTTTTCGGCTTCCCTTCCCTGAAGAGAAGCCACACTGGATTGCGGTAAGTGCCAACCCTGAGCCCATCGCATCAGGAGTGCGATGGAATGGGCTAATGATGGACATCACCGACCAAGTCGTCGAAGAGCAGCGGCTACGTAAGCTCTGCGATACCGACCCACTCACCAACCTGCCCAATCGGCGTAAATTGATGGGACAGCTCACCCACTTAGCTTCGATGAGCGCCCGTCACGGCACGCCGCTATCGATCATGATGATCGATATCGACCATTTCAAACAGCTCAATGACCGCTGGGGGCATCTGCAGGGCGACAACGTCCTGAAACAGTTGGCGATGATGGCCCAGTCACTACTGCGCTGCGAAGACATGCTCGCCCGGCTAGGAGGAGAAGAGTTTATGGTAGTGCTGCCGCTCACCTCGCTGCAGCAATGCCATAAGCTTGCGGACCGCTTACGCCAAACCATCGCCGATCACGATTTTGGTATCGGGCAGGGCAGCGTCACATTGAGTATTGGCGTGGCGGAGTATCACTGCGGGGAGCCTTTGGTCACTTTGATCGATCGGGCCGACCGGGCTCTTTACAGCGCCAAAGAGGTTGGTCGCGACTGCGTATGCCTTCTACCCTGAAGAGACGACTTCAACAGGAGGCATTCCCATGACATCGCTAGCACAAACACAGTGCGAACCTTGCAGCGGCAACGCCATGCCACTCTCTCATGAGGCATGCCAAGCGCATCTCAAGGCACTTCCAGAGTGGCAGATTATCGAACACGATGGCATCATGAAGCTATCGAGACAATTCACGTTTCGTAACTTTGCCGACGCGCTAGCGTTTAGCCAACGTGTTGGCGATGTCGCAGAGCAGGCGGGTCACCACCCTGTTTTGATCACCGAATGGGGCAAAACCACTGTCACTTGGTGGTCCCATGAAATAAACGGCCTGCATCTTAACGACTTCATTCTTGCCGCCAGAACCGACGAGGTAGCCGAATAAATGTTTGAGCAAATTGAGCGAGTCCCTGGAGACGCCATTCTCGGGCTGATCGAAGCTTTCAAAAAAGATACCAACCCGCAGAAAGTCGATCTGGGTGTTGGCGTATATCGTGACGCCGCTGGCAACACGCCAGTCATGCGCGCCGTCAAGGAAGCGGAAGCTCGCCTGCTCAAGAATGAATCCACCAAGACCTACATTGGCTCGCACGGCGCTCCCGCTTATGGTGAAGCCGTGCTGCCGTTGGTGCTGGGCTCGGACTCACCGGTACTCAAAGCCAACCGTGCCAGCGCTACTCAGTCGCCAGGTGGTACCGGTGCGCTGCGTCTCGCGGCCGACTTCGTCGCCAGTCAACTGCCGGGCAAAGGCATCTGGGTAAGCGATCCGACTTGGCCGAATCACCACGGCATTTTTACGTCAGCGGGGATCGAGCTGCACAAATACCCTTATGTCGACGCGGATAACCGGCTGGATTTCAACGGCATGCTAGCCGCGCTTAAGAAAATCCCTGAGGGTGATGTCGTCGTACTGCACGCCTGCTGCCACAACCCCACCGGCTTCGACCTTTCCCAGTCGCAGTGGCAAGAGGTTCTGACCGTACTGAAGGAGCGCCAGCTGCTGCCGTTGATCGACTTCGCTTACCAAGGTTTCGGGGAAGGCTTGGACGAAGACGCTTACGGCGTTCGTCTGTTGGCCGAGCATCTGGATGAGGTGATCATCACCAGTTCCTGCTCCAAAAACTTCGGTATTTACTGCGAGCGTACCGGCTGCTTGATTCTAATCGCTAAAGACGCCGAGCAAATGGAAAACGTGCGTTCCCAGGTGGCTATCGTGGCGCGTGAGAACTACTCCAACCCGCCCGCTCACGGTGGCGCGATCGTCAGCGAGATTTTGCACGATACCGAGCTTTCCGCCCTGTGGCGTGAAGAGCTGACCGAAATGCGCGACCGCATCAACACACTGCGCCGCGACTTCGTCGAGGCTTTGAAGCCTTACGGCTTAGATGAAAAGTACGCCTGTGTGGCCGAGCAGCGCGGCATGTTCTCTTACACTGGCCTGACACCGGAACAGGTCGACCGTTTGCGTGACGAGTTCGGCATTTACATGGTTCGCTCTGGTCGTGCCAACGTCGCGGGATTCTCACACGAGAATCTACCCTACCTCGCCAAAGCGATCGCGGCAGTCAACGACTAATCCACCGCATACCACCACAACGCCCAGGCCATCGCCTGGGCGTTTTCGTTGGTCACTCACAAGAAAAGCCATAAGGTTATCAACCCCTTGGCCAAGATTGTGTACAATTGCGCCTTCGCCGCCAGAGCCTGGGGCGCCCGCGCGGCGTCCGATACAACGCAGCGCTTGACCGATCAGTCAAACTTTCGGCACACTCAGCGTAGCCTTGTATACAACACACCATAACCAAGAGGCATCACATGGCGGCTGCTGGCACTCATTACCCGTGGTACAAAAAGGAAGATACCGACGCATTCTTTGCGCTCTTTCAGAACAATATCGCTAACTTCGTCATCATCGCGATTACGATGTTAGGCATGGGGTTTCCCACGTCGATCGTGTATGGCCAGGTGCTACCCGGCGCCGCCGTCGCAGTCATGGTCGGTAACTTTTACTACGCCTGGAGCGCCGCCAGGCTCGCACGAAAAGAGAACCGTAGCGACGTTACTGCCCTCTCCTACGGCATTTCGACCCCCGTCATGTTCGTCTTCCTGTTTGGCGTTCTATTGCCTGCCAAACAGCTCACCGGCGATGCCGAACTGGCCTGGAAAGTAGCGGTTGCCGCGTGCTTCATCAGCGGCGCGATAGAAGCGGTGATTAGTATCATTGGCCGTTGGGCGCAGTACCACCTACCCCGAGCCGCCATGCTGGGGGCCGTAGCGGGCGTAGCGCTGACCTTCATCGCCGGTGAAATGCTGTTCAAAACCTTGGAGATGCCGGTCATTGGCCTGCTGGTGCTGGGGATCATCATCGTTGGCTTGGTGGCCCGCGTTAGCATGCCCTTCAAACTACCGACATCGCTGTTCGCTATCGTGGTGGGCACCGTCATGGCCTACCTGATTGGCGATGCGGGTAGCGAGCGCTTCAGCGATGCGTTCACGCATCTCGGCTTTTACCCGCTACTCCCCAACCTCGCTTGGTTCGAGGGGCTGGGCCTTCTGTTCACCGGCATGCTGGCCGTGCTGACCGTGGTACTGCCCATCACGCTCTATAACGCCATAGAGACGATGAACAATGTCGAAGCCATGGAGGCCGCTGGCGACAAGTATGACGTGCGCGAGTGCCAGGCAGTGGATGGTGCAGGTACCATGATCGGGGCACTATTTGGTGGCGTGTTCCCAACGACGGTTTATATTGCCACGGTAGGTGCGAAATGGATGGGCGCAGGGCGAGGCTACAGCCTGCTCAACGGGGCGGTTTACGCGCTGGCGACCATGTTCGGCCTCATCGCCGCGCTGGCTGCGATCATTCCCGTCTCTGTCGTTGCGCCGATTTTAGTGTTCGTCGGCATGTCGATGATCGCAACGGCGTTCCAAGCCAACGACACGCGCTACTACCCGGCCATTGCGCTGGCCATGCTGCCCTACTTTGCCAACTACGTCATGACCCGTTTCAACCGAGGGGCGGGCGAGGTGGTAAGCGACATTTCCAGTGCCATCGTCGTCATGGGCCAAGGTGCCATGTTCATGGCCATCTTCCTAGGTGCCATGACCGTCTCGGTGATCGACCATCAGTTTCGCCGAGCAGCAGCCTTTGCCGTCATTGCCGCAGGCTTCTCGTTCGTCGGTTTGATGCATGCGCCGAAGCTCGCCTTCAACGCCGCACCGGAGTTCGTCATGGGCTATTTGGCGATGGCCTTACTGTTCGTCTACTTCTCGTTCCAAGAAGCCTCTGATAAGCGTTGATTCATTGCGAGGCTCCCGCCTGCCGGTGCGGGCGGGAGAGAATACGTTTCAACACCACCCATGCCGTCAATCCAGCCAGCAAATTGCCGATGGCTGCCCCCGCGGCTAGGCCCGTCCAGCCAAATAGCTGTGCCCCCAACCATAAACAGGGCAAGTAGCAGATGAACAGCCGCGCGCTCGACAGCAGCATGGCCCGTAGCGGCCAACCCAGCGCGTTACCCGCCGACACCACCAGCATGCACACTCCCAGTGCCGCGTAGCTGGGCAGAAGAAAACGAATCAGTAGCGCCAGTTCGTTTTGTACCTCGGGCGTTCCCGCTAGGGCCATCGCTACCCATGGCGATGCCAGCGCGAGCAGTGTGCCCAGGCTCAATTGCCACACTACGGCCACTTTCAACGCCAAACGCAGCAGCCGCTGGATTTGCCCCCAGTCGCCTGCACCGTAGCAGCGCCCCAACCAAGGAGGCAGCGACATCGTCATGGCCAGTATGACCATCAGCGACAGCGTTTCCAGACGGCTCGCCAGCCCCCATGCCGCCACTTGGGTATCCCCTAGGCCCGCTACCGCGGCAATGGCCAGCATGGCGGCCAAAGGTGGCATCAACTGGCTGACCATGGCCGGTGCCGCAATGCCAATGAAAGGCCGCCAGGAGTGTGCCGCCTCCGTGCCAATGGCGTCGGTCGTGGCCCACTGGCGTCGATGCAATTTGCGTCCCGTCAGCAGCAGCCCAACCGAAAACGCCACGGCGGTCGCCCACGCTGCTCCTGGTAGTCCCCAGCCTTCCCAACGGCCCACCCCAAAAATGAACAGTGGGTCCAGTGCTAGATTGATGAGACTACTGATGACCATCATTTTCCCAGGCATTCGGGTATCGCCATGGGCGCGAAAGACGCTGTACATGAAGTAAAGCACGGCTCCTAACCAAGCCGCCAAAAGCTGAGGTCCCCAGTAGGCCCGAATGTAGACCAATGCCGTGTCATCTGCCCCCAGCATTCGAAACAGCGGCACTTCCAGCCACCACAGTATCAGAGCAAGTAGCGCAATCACGCCCCCTCCAGCCATCAGCACTAGGCAGGAGAGCCGCTTGGCTCTCGCCTGTTGCTCAGCACCCAATGCTCTAGAGATCAGCGCGGCAATGGCAATGCCCATGCCCACCTGAATACCAATGATCAGAAACGAAAGCGGAAAGGTAAACGATTGCGCCGCCAGCGGCGCAGTGCCCAGGCGTGCGATGAACGCACTGTCCACAAGCTGAAAACCCAATAGCGCCAGCACCCCAATGGCCATTGGCCAGGTCTGCCGCCATAGGGTTATCGCCAACTCGCGTTGTTGCATCACTGCTGCCAAAAACGGACTCCTAAATGTCAGAAAATGGAAAGGCTAAACGCAAAAAACGCCACCACCCGCAAGGGTGGCAGCGTTCTTGAACGGTATCGCTTACTGGCGAATACCTTCGAACGTTACATAAAGTTCGACGTCATGCATGGCTTCCGGGAAATCGCTCATGTCGATGCCGAAATCGCCCAGGGTCAGCATGGTGCTACCCTCGAAGCCTGCGCGGTAGTTACCCCAGGGGTCTTCACCTTCTCCCATCAGCGTGACCGGCATTTCGATCTCTTGCGTCTCGCCGTGCAGTGTCAGCTCACCGGTGACGACACCCTCGTTGTCACCGGTGGGTTCGAAGCCGGTCGATGTGAAGGTCGCCGTGGGGTATTCGCTGGCGTTGAGGAAGTCACCGCTCAGAATATGGCGGTCGCGTTCGGCATGGTTACTGTTCAGGCTGTTTACCTGCACTTCCATCTCGACGGAGGAGGATGCTAGATCGTCGGCGTCGTAGGAGAACTGACCATCGAACTCTTCAAAACTACCCAGAATGTAGGAGAAACCCAGGTGGTTGATTTTAAATTGTACAAAGGCGTGCTGGCCTTCGGTGTCAATTTGATAATCGGCGGCCTGCACTTGGCTCAGTGGAACCAGTGCTGCTGCCGCTACCGCTGCTGCCATTACGCTTTTCTTCATCATAACGTCCATCTCCTCTCTTTCCTTATGGGCACTATCGGAGCCACGTTCGAGAACTCCAACAGCGTTCAAAAAATGGTCATCCCATCACAAATTCGTCTTGCTGTAGCGCGGGCTCATCATTCGTTTTAGCGTTGCATGGCGATAGCGGTAGTGATGTATCAACGCTATCAGGGCGTGGCCGCCAGCCAACACCATTAATGCCAGCGCGCTGTACCAATGTACGTCTCCCGCCAGACTTGCTTGGTTGGGCAAGTCATACAGCACCGCAGGTACTTCAAACCAACCAAACACACTGATTCCACGGCCGTTAGCGGTGGAAATCAAATAGCCGCTAGTCAACACCAGTAATAACAGCACGTAGAGCGCTATATGGCCAAGGTGCGCAGCCATTCGCTCGAGGCGATTCCCTTCTGCTGCAGGGGTCGGCTGTATACAGCGCCATACCAGCCGTCCAGCGGTAGCCAGAAGTAGCAAAATACCTATCGAACGATGAATCCAGGGAGCTTGGTTATACCAGGGATCGTAGTAACCCAATCCCGTCATCCACCACCCTAAAATGAACAACCCTACGATCGCCAGGGCGCTCAACCAGTGAAAAAGAATACTAATGACACCCCAACCGCTGCGCGTGTTCCGCAACATCCTTGATTCCCCGTGTAAAACTGCTCGCATGTCGCTCTTATCTTATGTGTTAAGAGCATACCGTTTCACCGCTAAAAACTCTGCTGAAAAAAGCAGAATACTTCGTTCGTAAAAACCATTGCTTACGCCGCTAAGGATCTCGCCCTCTAGTCATGCGCAGCCAGCGACATACCCCAACCGAACACGTTAGACGAAAGTTTAAAAATTCGAACAAATCCTGCAATTTTAATCAATTTTACTATTTGTTTAGTGCGCTTATTATTAGTGCACGTCCTGACGCACAACGTCACAGCGACCAAAACGACTTTATTATCCATAGAGAGTATGACAGATGAAAAAATTGACCCTTATTTCCGCCATCGCCGTTGCATTGTCGTCCACCGCCGCGTTCGCCGAGCAAGGCTCCGCAGAGCTTAACGAAATCGTCCACGCCAGCTCTTCGGCTAATTACAGTGTCGAGAGCGTTAACATGACGCCTGCAGACTTGACGCTCGTGAACGGTGACGCTGCCAAGAATCGCGTGGCTGAGCCCAGCTCGGAAGCGCATGCCTCTAACGACCGCGACAGCCAAATCGCGCAATCTGACTTGCCGCACCGCAATGCCTCATAAGCCTGCGCGCAACGATCGTTAGAGCAACAAAAAACCCACCTTACGGTGGGTTTTTTTGTGAGCTTCCGAGGTAATGGACTTAGCGAGCTAATAGCGCATCCAAGCCACGCGCCAAATCGCGCTGTATGTCCTCTTGGCTTTCGAGCCCCACCGCGACACGAATCAGCCCAGGCGCGATGCCAGCGGCCTCTTTTTGTGCCTCGGAGAGACGGCCATGGGTCGTGGTCGCTGGGTGAGTGATAGTGGTTTTCACATCCCCCAGATTACCCGTGATGGAGAGCATACGCGTGGCATCGATGACCTGCCACGCCCCCTCTTGCCCTCCCTTCACTTCAAAGCCGAGCACTGCACCAAAACCTTGCTGCTGCTGTTTCGCCAGCGCATGCTGCGGGTGGGCTTCCAAACCGCTGTAATAAACGCGATTCACCGCCGGGTGCTGGTCGAGCCAACGCGCCAGCGTCAGGGCATTGTCGCAGTGTGCCTTCATGCGCAGCGAGAGTGTTTCCAATCCCTTTGTGAATATCCACGCGTTGAACGGGCTCATGCACGGCCCGCAGGTGCGCACGACGCCAAAGACCTCTTCCAATACGTCATGCTTCCCCACGACCGCACCACCGACTGCGCGGCCTTGTCCGTCCAAGTACTTGGTCGCGGAGTGAATGACCAAATCGGCGCCTAGCGCGATGGGCTTTTGCAACGCGGGCGTCAAAAAGCAGTTATCGATCGCCAACAGCGCACCGCTGCGCTTGGCAAGCGCTGCCAGGGCCGGAATATCGGCCACTTCGGAAAGTGGATTGGAGGGCGTTTCGGCAAACATCAGCTTGGTCGCGGGGCTGATCGCCGCTTCCCAAGCGGCCAAATTGGACAGCTCGACATAGCGGGTGGTGATACCGAACTTGCCCAAATATTTATCGAACAGACTGACCGTTGAGCCAAACAGCGAGCGGGATGCAACGATTTCATCCCCCGCCGATAGCAGCGCCAACGCCGTCGAGAGAATCGCCGACATTCCCGAGCTGGTGGCCACACAGCGCTCGCCGCCCTCGAGCGCCGCTAACCGGCGCTCGAAGGTGTGAACGGTCGGATTGGTGAAGCGCGAATACACATTACCGGGCTCTTTGCCACCAAACTTGCGTGCTGCCTCGGCCGCGCTCTCATACACGAAGCTCGACGTCGGGAATATCGGCTCAGCGTGTTCTTGCTCGAACGTACGGTGATGCCCCGCGCGAATAGCGAGCGTTTCGAGCGACCACTCATCTTGGTGGCTATCGTCGTGCATGGCAGAGCCCCTTATTCCAACCGCTGTATCGTAACGCTGCACACATCGTGTGCACATCAACCAAACCGAATGCCTACGATGACCTCGTCACCGCAGAGCATCACGCTCAATCGTCCAGATCATCGTCTTGATTATGCATATCGACCAGCGCGTGGTCACCCGCGCTCTGATCTTTCGCCGCATCATTCCGGCTCGCCTCCAAAACGGCCAGATAGGCATCGTCGATGTCGCCGGTCACGTAGTTACCATCGAACACCGAGCAGTCGAAGGCTTCCATATCAGGATTCACTTCACGGCAGGCGTCTTTCAAATCTTCCAGATCTTGATAGAAAATGCGGTCCGCACCAATCAACTGGCCGACTTCGTCCTCGGTACGCCCGTGGGCGATGAGCTCGGTGGCCGCCGGCATATCGATCCCATAGACGTTGGGGTAGCGCACGGGCGGCGCTGCCGAGGCAAAGTAGACCTTGCGGGCCCCGGCATCGCGAGCCATCTGAATGATCTGTTTACAGGTGGTGCCCCGAACGATGGAGTCGTCAACCAGCAGTACGTTCTTGCCTTTGAACTCTACATCGATCGCGTTCAATTTTTGGCGCACCGACTTCTTGCGCTGGGTCTGCCCCGGCATGATGAAGGTACGGCCAATATAGCGGTTTTTCATGAAACCTTCGCGGTAGGTCACGCCGAGATGCTGCGCCATTTCGAGTGCCGAGGTCCGCGAGGTATCGGGAATCGGGATGACCACGTCGATATCGTGGTCCGGCCATTCGTTCAGAATGCGGTCGCCCAGCTTGCGCCCCATCTGCATGCGTGTGCCATACACGTAGGCGCCGTCCAGAATCGAGTCGGGGCGCGCGAGGTAGACGTGTTCGAAAATGCACGAGCGAAGCTGAGGGCGATCCGCGCAAACCTGAGTGTGCACCTGGCCTTGCATATCGACGAAAATCGCCTCACCAGGAGCCAGATCGCGCTCGAGCTCGAAGCCGCCAACGTCCAACGCCACGGATTCAGAGGCAATCATGACCTCCTGGCCATCGGCATTTTGACGGGTACCGAAGACGACCGGACGGATGCCGTGGGGGTCGCGAAACGCCACCATGCCAAAGCCATTGATGATCGCGACCGCCGCGTAGCCGCCTTTGCAGCGCCGGTGCACTCTACGAACGGCATCGAAAATGTCTTCTGCTTCAAGATGCAGGCCCTGTTTGCCCAGCTCATGGGCAAACACGTTCAGCAGCACCTCGGAGTCGGAGCTGGTGTTGATGTGGCGAAGATCGGTCGAAAACAGCTCCTGCTTCAACTGCTCGGAGTTGGTCAGGTTACCGTTGTGCGCAAGCGCGATACCGTAGGGGGAGTTAACGTAGAAAGGCTGCGATTCGGCCTCGCTAGAAGAGCCAGCCGTGGGATAACGGACGTGCCCAATGCCCAGATTACCCTTCAGGCGTGCCATGTGGCGGGTATGGAAAACGTCACGAACTAAGCCGTTACTCTTGCGCAGTAAGAAGCGTCCCTCGCTCCAAGTCATCATGCCGGCAGCGTCCTGGCCCCGATGCTGAAGTACGGTCAGGGCATCGTAGATTCCCTGATTTACCGCCTGCTTGGCCAGAAGGCCCACTATACCGCACATTCCTGTTACCTCGCTTTGATACCATGGCTTACGGACGCAAGCCCGACGTTCATCTAACGGATAAACACTGGCACCGCCCAGGGCGCCAGTGAAGAGAATTCAAACACCCTTTATAGCGCGCCCGAGTCTTCGTCCGCCGATCCGGTTGACGGGAGCGTTGGCTGCGGGCGACGCAGCTCGGGTAGCGAAATATCGCGCAGCGACTCGGGAGGCGTGGGCAGTTCGCGCTCCCACTGGTCGAGCTGACTGACCGCCCAATCGCGCAGCTCGACGAACGTGGGCCTCAACGAAGCCTGCTGCCACGCTTGTAACTCTGCCAGGGGCGTCAACGTGATCAACACGGTGGCCACCAGCAGAATCACTGCCCCTCGGGCGACACCGAACGCGGCCCCTGCAAAACGATTCAGTAGGCCCATGCCTACCCACTCGACGGCCGCGTGCACCACGCGGATGACGATGCCACATAATAGGATGACGGCAAAAATCACCAGCACGAACGCCAACACTAAACGGGCATCGAAACTATCGATAAAGCCGCTCATTAGCTCGGCCACCGGCTCAGCCAGCACGCGCGCCACCATCAGCGCCACTACCCAGGCCGCCAAACCCAACGATTCACGTACGAAGCCACGCACGAACCCCGCCAGCATGGATAGCGCAAGAACCGCTAGAAACAGAGCATCGATCCAAGTCAAAGCCATGGTCAATCTCTTACTCGCACGAGCAGCCCTTGAACATTGATTCGTTGCTTGATCAGCGCCATGGCTTCTTCACCATCTTCGGAGGTGGCGTAAGGACCAACGAGAACCGTGGTCAGGTTATTGTCACGCGCGCGCTGAAAGACACGAAAGCCTTCCCCACTGAGCTGATCACTAATACGTTGCGCGTTCGCGGTATCACCAAAACTACCCACCTGAACGGCCCACTCACCCTGCTGCTGGGCAGCCGGGCCCGAAGAAGCGCTACGGGTGTTACCGTTGCTGCTATTTCGGCTCTCGTTGGCAGCCACCAAAGCGGCGATCGGATCCTCTTGCGGTGGAGAGGCTGGTTCTGGCGCTGATGAAGAGGACGCCGGTTCGGACGTCCCCGGATTCGTCGACGAGGTTTCGGCGCGAACGACTTGATCGGTTTGCGGTGCACGAGGCATCTCGTCAATGGGCTCTTCGAGCGCTTCATCCGTTTCAACGGGTTCGGAGGGAGCGGGCGTCGCGATGGATTCGGGCATTTGTGGTGCGGGTACCTCTTGGCGAGCGACGTCCACGGGCTGCTCGATGACGAAGGTCGGCTGAGGGCGCTCTTCCCGAGGGGCAGGGTCACTCATCAACCAAGGGACGACAATCGCCAGTAGCGCCAGCAGTATCACGATGCCACTAATGCGTTCCGTTTTACCGTATTTCATATCCCTCTCCATCGAGCTTAACGCGCTGACAGCATGGCTTGCGGCAGCGGCATGGCCAATAACTCAGCCACCGTGAAGAAAGAGCCAGTGGCTAGCACGCGGTCTTCTGGGGCGAGCTGCTTGGCAAGCTTGGCAGCTCCCGCCGCGGGGGAGTCGGCGCAATCATACACGTGTCCGCCCAGCGACGTAATACGTTCGGCTAACTCCGCCGCCGTGCGGCCACGCTCCCCGGCAAGAGTCACACACACCCAATCGGTCACTCGGGGTAACAGCGCTTGGATGACCCCGTCGGCATCCTTATCGTTCAGCATGCCAATCAGGGCCCACTGGCGGCCGCGCTTAGGGGGTGACGGTAAGCGGCGAGCAACGTACTGAGCGGCGTGAGGATTATGGCCCACATCCAAACACCACTGCCCTACCCACTGCATCCGCCCAGACAGCGTGACCGTCCGGAGCGCTTTGCGTACGGTATCGACGTGCAGCGTGACCCCCGCCAGTGTCAACGCCTGCAGTGCCGTGGCTGCATTGTCGATCGGAAGCCCAGGATCCGGCAGACCGTCCAACGAAAGCGTCCCACCATCGGTGGCCAAACCGTGCCAACACCAGGGCGCCCCAGCAACGTCACCTGCGCTATGGCTAAACGCCGCCCCTAATACGTAGCTTTGAGCAGCGATGGCAATCGCCGAGTCGAGCACGCTTGCGGGCAGAGACTGACTACCCAGCACTGCGGGTTTGAGCGGCCGAAAGATCCCGGCCTTTTCGCGGCCAATTTGCTCGATATCCGTGCCGAGAAAGTTGGCGTGATCCAGCGCAATGGTCGTAACGATTGCCACGTCTGCATCGATGATGTTCACCGCATCCAAACGTCCACCCAAGCCAACTTCCAGCACGGCCAAGTCCAAATCGGCCTGTGCCAAACACCATAGCGCGCAAAGCGTGCCAGCTTCGAAATAGGTCAGGCTGACGGCAGGCGCTTGAAGACGCGCGACTTCAACCTGCTGAAAACCTTCGACCAAGCGTTTATCGCTGGCTTCACGACCGTCGACGGTCACGCGCTCGTTGTAACGTAATAGATGGGGAGAGGTATAAGTCCCCGTACGCAAGCCGTGGCCACGTGCCAACGCATCGATCATGGCAAGCGTCGATCCCTTGCCGTTGGTGCCTGCCACGGTGATGGTTCGCTTGGCGATGGGGCGATCCAACAGCCCCATACGTTCGGCGACCAGCGACACCCGCTCAAGCCCCATATCGATCCCAACGGGATGCAGGGATTCCAGGTAATCAAGCCACTCCGCTAACGTATTAGGCATTGCGTGACGCGTCATCGCTCGATGCAGGACGCGCCTCTGCATTACCCGTGCTTTTGGCAGGTGCTTCAGCGGCATCGGCCAACTGCTCTTCATTCACGACCGGCTCTACCACCTCGGCGTCTGACGATTCATCGTTTACCGGGCGAGCGCTTTGATGCGTGAGCTTACGCAGTACGCCGCCTACCCGTGCGCGCATGTCGTGGCGGTGAACGATCATGTCGACCGTACCGTGCTCCAGCAAGAATTCGCTGCGCTGGAAGCCTTCCGGCAACGTCTCTCGTACGGTCTGTTCGATCACTCGGGGGCCCGCAAAACCGATCAGTGCATTCGGCTCGGCGATGTTCAAGTCGCCCAGCATCGCCAAAGAGGCCGATACGCCGCCAAATACAGGATCGGTCAATACCGAAATATAGGGAACGCCCGCCTGCTTGAGCTTCTCGAGGGCTGCCGACGTTTTTGCCATCTGCATCAGCGAGAACAACGCTTCTTGCATCCGTGCACCGCCCGATGCGGCAAAGCAGACCAGTGGAATGCCCTCTTCGAGGGCGATGGTCGCCGCGCGAACGAATTTCTCGCCCACTACGGCACCCATGGAGCCGCCCATGAAAGTGAACTCGAATGCCACGGCAACGATCGGCAAACCTTCCAGCTCGCCGCGCATCGCGACCAGCGCATCTTTCTCGCCGGTCTCTTTTTGCGCAGCGGTCAGACGGTCTTTGTACTTCTTGGAATCGCGGAATTTCAGGCGGTCGTTCGGCTCGATCTCTGCCGCGATCTCTTCGCGCCCCTGTTTATCCAGGAACCAGTCCAAGCGTTTGCGTGCCGTCAAGCGTAGGTGGTGCTCACACTTGGGGCAGACGCTGTGATGCTTCTCTAGCTCAGGTAGGTAGAGAACCGCTTCACACTTGGGACATTTACGCCAGAGGCCGTCGGGCACGCTGGCACGACGGTCTTTACGCTGGATACGCCCCATGGAGGGCACGATCTTGTCTAACCAGCTCATATCAAAAAGGCTTCCGTGTACGTCAAGGCTTGGCCACGCCAAGCCTGATGAGTGTCGTCAATCGATTCAGTGTAGACGATGAGGAACGCGCTTAGGCGTCCATAGCGGTGCGCATGTCTGCTAGCACGCTTTTCAATTGCCCGGCAATCGTTTCAGGCGCATCGACGCTATCGGCAATACGGTTCACCAATGCACTGCCTACGATGACGCCGTCGGCGACTTTTGCCACTTCGGCAGCCGTCACACCATCGCGAATACCAAACCCGACGCAAAGCGGTAGATCGGTCATATCGCGCAATGGTGCAAGGTGCTCGGCCACGTCTTCAGCGTTCAACGTAGCCGCACCGGTGACGCCTTTCAGCGAAACATAATAAAGGTAGCCCTCACCGTGGGCGCATATTGTAGCGGCACGGGCATGGGAAGTGGTAGGCGCAACCAAGAAAATCGCCGCCAAGTCACGTGCTTTCAACAGCGGGCCGAACTCGTCGGCCTCTTCGGGCGGCATATCCACCACCAGGACGCCATCCACGCCGACGCTTGCCGCTTTGTCGGCAAACACGTCATAACCGATGCGCTCGATGGGATTCAGATACCCCATCAAGACGATGGGGGTGGTGGTATCGGTTTGACGAAACTCGGCCACCATTTCCAGCAGGTCCACCAAACGAGTGCCCTGTTTGAGCGCCCGCTCGCAGGCTTTCTGAATCACCGGGCCATCGGCCATGGGGTCGGAAAACGGCACGCCCAGCTCGATCACATCGGCCCCTGCTTCCACCAGGGCATGCATGAAGCCCACGGTATACTGCGGTGCAGGGTCGCCTGCGGTGATGTAGGGAATGAGGGCTTTACGGCCCTGCTGTTTCAACTCTGCAAAACGCTGGTCAATACGATTCATGCTCGCCCTTAAAACTCGATGCCGTCGATTTTCGCCACGGTCATGATGTCTTTATCACCGCGACCCGAGAGATTCACCACGATATGCTGGTCTGGGCGCATGGTGGGCGCCAGCACCTTGGCATGGGCCAACGCATGGGCCGATTCCAGCGCGGGCATGATGCCCTCCATGTGGGTCAGCTCGCGGAACGCTTCCAGCACTTCTTTGTCGTTCGCAGCCACGTAGTTGACCCGGCCGACGTCTTTCCACAGCGAGTGCTCGGGGCCAACGCCGGGATAATCCAGGCCCGCCGAAATGGAGTGCGTGTCCGACACTTGCCCGCCCTCGTCGGACATCAGATAGGTTCGGTTACCGTGCAGCACGCCGCGTGGCGCATTCGAGGATAGCGGTGCAGCGTGACGGCCCGTCTCGACCCCATCGCCTCCGGCCTCCACGCCATACATCGCCACGGCGTCATCCTCGACGAACGGGTAGAACAGCCCCAGCGCGTTGGAACCACCCCCGACACAGGCGATCAGCGCATCCGGCAAACAGCCAATCTGTTCCAGCGACTGACGGCGAGCTTCGCGACCTACCACGGCATTGAAGTCGCGCACCAGCTGCGGGTATGGGTGCGGGCCCGCCACGGTGCCGATGATGTAGAAGGTGTTATCGACGTTGGTGACCCAGTCGCGCAGGGCTTCGTTCATGGCGTCTTTCAGCGTCCGCGTGCCCGACTCCACCGGAATGACCCGGGCACCCAGCAAGCGCATGCGGTAAACATTGAGCTTTTGACGCTGCACGTCTTCCGCCCCCATGTACACGTCACACTCCAACCCGAGTCGGGCGGCGACGGTGGCGGTCGCCACGCCGTGCTGGCCAGCGCCGGTTTCGGCAATCACCCGAGGCTTGCCGGTTTTTTTCGCCAGCAGCGCCTGACCGATGGTGTTGTTCACCTTGTGAGCACCGGTGTGATTGAGGTCTTCACGTTTCAACCAAATTTGTGCCCCGCCCAGCGAGTCAGACCAGCGCTTGGCATGATACAGCGGCGACGGACGGCCCACGTAGTAAGCTAAGTCACGATCGAATTCGGCTTGGAAATCCGGGTCGTCGCGCAGGCTGAGGTAGATTTGCTCCAGTTCTTCAAGAGCAAAGCTAAGGGTTTCTGACACGAACCGGCCGCCGTAGGGGCCAAAATGACCGCGGGCATCCGGCATTCGGGTCAGGTCGCTGAACTTGGTTTCTGTTGCTGAGACAGTCACAGGCATACCTCACGAGATCGCCAGAAAAGGCAAATGAATGAATAGTGTCTGGCTCGCCCACGACCGGTGGGAAGCGCATCGAAAAGTGCGTGCGCGCAAGCACGTTTAGCGGATGTCAGCCTGCGCCACGTGGCGAACGAAAGCGGCCATCGAGTCGGCCTCTTTCACGCCGGGAGATGCCTCGATACCGCCCGACACATCGACCGCATACGGCGCCACGTCGTTGACCGCCCTGGCAATGTTATCGGCGGTCAGTCCACCGGCGAGAATAACAGGTTTTGCCAGGGTTGCGGGGATTCTAGACCAATCGAAGGTCTCACCAGTTCCACCTGGTACACCGGGTCGATAGGCATCCAACAGCAGCGCTTGGGCACCGCCATAGATCGTCGCGGCGTCGTGTAAATCAAGCCCGTCGCGCATGCGTAACGCTTTGATCCAAGGCCGACCAAACTGCTCGCAGAACGCCGCCGACTCCTCCCCATGGAACTGGATCAAATCCAAGTGCGGCAGGCACTGCTCGATGAACTCTGCGGACTGATCGACAAAAAGCCCGACCCGCGTTACGAAGGCAGGCACCTGCGCCGCCAGCGTCGCCAGCGTTTCTGGCGTGATGCTCCGGCGGCTTTGCGGCCACATGACGAAGCCCAGCGCATCGACGCCAAGCGCCACCGCCCGGTCGATATCCGCCGGACGCGTCAACCCACAGAACTTGATGCGCGTGCGCGTTACGCTCAGCGTCATAAGGATGTCTCCTGATGCTGCGGATGGGCCTGTTTGGAGAACGTGAGCCGCCGACGTGCGGCAACACGAGGGCTGTCGGGCAGCACCCGCTCGCCGGTCCACTCGCCGGTGAAGGCCAACAGGTTCGGCCCAACCGGCTCTTTGGGCAGCTCGAAACGCTCGTCATAGATGGAGTCGACGAAATGCAGGCCGCAAGCAGGCGCCGTGACATCGCCCTGGCGGCGGTTTTTCAGCGCCAGTAGGCGCGCAATATGGCCTTCGTCCTGGGCGCCACGGCCTACGCTTGCCAGGGCACCGGCAATGTTGCGAATCATATGATGCAAAAAGGCATTGCCTTGAATGTCGATCACCACCAGCGGGCCGTAGCGCTTCACTTCCACAAAGTGCATCTGCCGCCAAGGGGTTTTCGATTGACACCCGGCGGCGCGAAAGCTGCTGAAGTCGTGTTCACCTACCAGCGCTTGGGCCGCACGGTGCATGGCATCGGCATCCAACGGGTCACGGCACCAGGTCACGTTGGCGCGCTCTAGCACGGGGCGACTGATTTGGTTCAAGAAAATATAGCGATAGCGACGCGCCAGCGCGCCCAGACGGGAGTGGAAGTCATCGGATACCGGCTTCACCCAGCGTACTGCCACATCCCTGGGCAAATTGGTGTTGGCGCCAAAAATCCACGCTTTCTCAGTGCGCTGGGCCGGGGGATCGAAGTGGATGACTTGCCGGGTGGCATGAACGCCGGAGTCGGTACGCCCACTGGCGTAAATATGCACCGGTGCACCGGCCACTTTGGCCAGCGCATCCTCGATGGCCTGCTGAACGGAGGCCGCGTGCTTGAGCCGCTGAAAGCCGCAAAAGCGAGAGCCATCGTACTCGACGCCCATCGCCAAGCGGCCCGCTAGCGGTTGTGTCTCATCAAAGTGGTAGAACAGCGTCATCGAGCCACGTCATTTGGAGAGTATTGAAGACTAGCTATTATCCCGACGTCGCGGCTCGAATGCCACCTCTTCGATGTCCCACTCCTCTTCCGGCACACGGGGGGGCTGCGCCACGCGGCTCTCTTGCGACGACCTCGCGCCTGCTTGGTCGTCTGCCCCTTCCTCGCCGCCTGATGCCTCGCGGGTCAGTGATGGCGGATGGTAATCGATGTAGTGCGCACGATCCTCGTCCTGTAACGGTGGCTCACCGGTCTCTTGCATGGACGCTTGCATGGACGCATCAGACGCCATCTGATCGACAGGCTCTGGGGTGTCTAGGAAAGCGGCTTCCAGCGCGGCCTCATCCTCCTCGGACACCGCCGTGAGAGGAGCGTCATCATACTGATCAGCCGCATATCGTAATTCGTCGCGCTCATCGCCCGTGATAGTCTCGTCATCAGTTGTCTCAGGGTAGGACGGTTCACGGTATAACGGCTCATGATCGCTCGGCTCACGAGGCTGAGGCTCAAAATCCCCATGCTCCAAATGGTCAGGCGCCCGTTCGCCAGTGTGATGGCCGGGGCCATCGTCATCGGTTGCGACGCGCTCGTCAGGCCCGCCCGTTTCCTCCGACGCTGCTGATCCAGCGTGGCTCGACGGCACGGCGGTGTCGGTGCGCGGCGGCGTATAGAGGGAAGCCTCGGGCGGCACTGACGACGCCATCGGGGCCGCGTTGGCCGAAGAAGCCCTCCCTGACTCGGTACGCTTGGAGGGCGTGACATCGGCGTTGATACCCATGGGAGCGGGCGCATCCTCCCACTGCCGCTCACGGCGCTTACGTGACCAAATCAGCGCGCCCAGCAGCAGGGCCAAGGCCACGCTGGCGAGTGGCCACTGATATTGCTCCATCCGCTCGATGATGCTGGGGCTGGCAGAAGCGCCCGCGGGCGTATCCGCAGCAACGGGAGACGAGACCGCTTGAATATCGGGCGAGCTAGGCTCCGCTCCACGTGCTTCGGCCGCCGCCAGCGCTCGACGAGTCTCTTGTTGAGAGGCACTCAGCGCCTCCGTCAACGAGGCAACCTCCTGGCGCAGCGCGGCCATCTCAGCACGCATGGCTTCACGCTCATCGAGCAGAGTTTGCAACATGGCCTGGCTTTCTAGCAGTTGTTCGGCTAGATCGTTAAGGGTCAAGCCCGCCAGCTCGCCCTCTTGCACGGTCGCCGCAGGTGCACTGTCGGGCGATTCAGTGTTGGGAGCGGATGAGGCCGCCACCTCACTTGCCGTCTCAGCCGACGGCTCGGAGGCCGGGGCATTGTTTGAGGGCGGCACGGTAGAGGGCTCGGAAGACGACTGACGCATCGATTGAATCGCTTGCGCGGCCTGGGCAGGCGAGCGAGCCATCAATTGCTCTCGACTCGGCACGTTGAGTGTCTGGCCTGCACGCATGTCGTCGACGTTGCCGGTGGGGAATGCCGTCGGATTCGCATCCACCAGCGCCACCATCATCTGTTGGACGCTAACGTCTGCAGGCTTGATACGGGCCGCCACGCCCCAAAGCGTGTCACCGCTGGCCACATAGGCGATGTCACGGGCGGCGCTGCTGGGTCGAGAAGCGGCTACGGATGGCGGCGCAGACGAAGGTGCCGATGAGACCGTCGGCGTAGCCCCCGCAGCGGACGCGGTGCTGGCAGCATAGTTAGGCGGATCGAAGAGAAGCGTCAGGGCTTCCGTGCGTCGCCCTTCGGGCGTAATGAGGGTGACCAGCAGATCCAACCACGGCTCATTCACCGCTTGATCGGAACGCAGTACCAGCCGAGCGCCTGAAGGCAGGCGCTGAAGCTCGGTGCGCACGCTGGCCGCAAGCGGGGACCACTCCAAACCTAGCGCGCGGAAAGCGGAAGCATCGGCTATCTCGACGCGTACGTCGTCCAATACCACATCGCTGGCGTTCACGAGCGGCACGCTGGCATCTAACGGCGCCTGCAGCGTTGAGTTTACGGTGGCTTGCCCCAGCCCTACGGCCAAAGCCAACGGACTCACGGCGCTCAGCGGCAGCCACAACAACCATGCCAGCTTTTTGTTCATCTCGGCCCCTACTGCCTTCCATTCCCTGGCTCCTGGCAAGCGTCATGCCTGTTCGCCACGAGCTATGTTAGTTCGTTCTTATCATAACGTATTTACCATGACGCTAGGTTCAACGCACCTTTTTGCATAAGCCGTTTTTATGAGCCCAGGAGTGAGAACGCGGCATACGACAAAAAAAGGGAAGCTGCGAACAGCTTCCCTCTTATGGTCTAGCGCTTTGTAGCGATGCAAGTGCAGCGCCCACGCGCGGACACTTACTGCTCGCGCAAAATTTTCAGCATGCGCTTGAGCGGTTCTGCAGCGCCCCACAGCAGCTGGTCACCCACACTGAAGGCAGAGAGGTATTCACCGCCCATTTTCAGCTTGCGTAGGCGACCAACCGGCACTTGCAGCGTACCCGTCGCCGCCGCAGGCGTCAGGCCCGCAATGGTGGCGTCTTTCTCGTTGGGGATGAGCTTGACCCACTCGTTATGCTTGGCGATGCGCTCTTCGATCTCATCCAGCGGAACGTCCTGCTTCAGCTTGATGGTGAACGCCTGGCTGTGGGAGCGCATGGCACCGATACGCACGCAAAGACCATCGATGGGGATCGGGTTATTGTCGAGACCCAGGATCTTGTTGGTCTCGACGCTACCCTTCCACTCTTCGCGGCTTTGGCCGCTATCCAACTTGGTATCGATCCACGGCAGCAGGCTGCCCGCCAGCGGCGCAGCAAAGTTGTCGGTGGGGAAGTCGCCACCGCGCATGGCAGCGGTCACTTTGCGGTCGATGTCCAGAATCGCGCTCGCCGGGTCGGCCAGCTCGCTGGAAACGCTGTCACGCAGTTGGCCCATCTGGTTGAGCAGCTCACGCATGTGCTTGGCGCCGGAGCCTGACGCCGCCTGATAGGTCATGGAGGTCATCCACTCGACCATATCGGCTTCGAACAGACCGCCCAAGCCCATGAGCATCAGGCTCACGGTGCAGTTACCACCAACGAAGGTTTTCGCACCTTTGGCAAGCTGGTCGTTGATGACGTTGCGGTTCACCGGATCGAGAACGATAGTAGCGTCATCGTCCATCCGCAGGGTGCTGGCGGCATCGATCCAGTAGCCTTTCCAGCCGTCGTTACGCAGGTCGCCGTAGACTTTCTTGGTGTAGTCACCGCCTTGGCAGGTCACGATGACGTCCAGAGCTTTCAAGTCGTCCAGCGCAAACGCATCTTTCAGCGGAGGCACGTCCACGCCGATATCGGGACCCGGCTGGCCGACTTGAGAAGTGGTGAAAAAGATCGGCTCGATGCCGTTGAAATCACCCTCTTCCTGCATGCGCTGCATCAGCACCGAGCCAACCATGCCACGCCATCCCACGAAACCGACTTTCAACATGTGAAGTCCTCCAACAAAGAATGAGACCTATATTATACACACATATCAGACACGACGTCGGCCACCCCTAAGGGCGGCCGACGCGGTCTGTTTACAAAGCAACGAGGTGAATCAATTAGTTAGCAAGCTCTCTTTATGCTTGTTAACGCTCGAACGCCGCGAGTACTGCGTCCCCCATCTCGATCGTCGAGACGCGCTTCATGCCTTCAGAGGCGATATCGGCAGTGCGCAAGCCGTCGTCCAACACGCTACCGACGGCGGCTTCGATCCGCTCGGCCATCGCCGTTTCATTGAGCGAGTAACGCAGCATCATCGCCACGGAGAGCATCATGGCCAGCGGGTTGGCGATGTTTTGGCCCGCGATATCCGGCGCGCTGCCATGGCACGGTTCGTACATGCCCTGCCCGCTCTCGTTGAGCGAGGCAGATGGCAACATGCCGATAGAACCTGTCAGCATGGCAGCGGCATCGGAGAGAATGTCGCCGAACATGTTGCCGGTCACCACCACATCGAACTGTTTCGGCGCGCGCACCAGCTGCATGGCAGCGTTGTCCACGTACATGTGGGACAGCTCGACATCCGGGTACTCCGGCGCCAGCCGCTCCATGACTTCACGCCACAGAATCGTCACTTCCAGAACGTTGGCCTTGTCCACCGAGCAGAGCTTCTTGCCGCGCTTCTGGGCCATCTCGAACGCGACGCGACCAATGCGCTCGATCTCGCTTTCGGAGTAGACGTAGGTGTTGAAGCCAACACGCTCACCGTTGCGCTCTTCGATACCGCGCGGCTGCCCGAAGTATATGCCGCCGGTCAGTTCCCGCACGATCATGATATCCAAGCCCGCCACCAGCTCCGGCTTCAAGCTGGAAGCGCTGGCTAGCTGCGGGTAGAGCATGGCCGGGCGAAGGTTGCCGAACAGACCGAGATTCTTACGCAGCCCCAGCAGGCCTTTTTCAGGGCGTTTGGAGAGGTCCTCGAGTTTATCCCACTTGGGGCCACCCACCGCACCCAGCAGAATGGCGCTGGCAGCTTTGGCTTTTTCCAGTGTTTCGGCGGGCAGCGGCTCGCCGTGGACATCGTAAGCGGAACCGCCCACCAAGCCCTCTTCTACCTCGATATCCAAGCCCACCTCTTGGCAGGCTTTCAACAACCGCGCCGCCTGGGCCGCGATTTCCGGGCCGATGCCGTCACCGGGCAGCAGTAACACTTTATGAGTCATGCTCTATCCTTAGCACTTATAATTTAGATATTCATAGCCCATGGCAACTCTCTGCGAGGGCGCTGTGAACCCCTCCCTGGGCGCTACTTTTGCCATCCATGGCAAAAGACCCTCGCATAGACTTGCCCTTGCCATTACTCGGTGAGTGGACGCTAGGCTGGCTGGCGGAACAGCCACGGGCGCTGCTGGCGGTGCTGAGCTTCGAAGCTGCGAATGGCGTCTTCGTCTTGCAGAGTGATGCCGATATCGTCCAAGCCGTTGAGCAAACAGTGCTTGCGGAACGCGTCTACCTCAAACTCCAGAATTTCGCCGCTGGGCGTGATCACCCGCTGATGCTCAAGGTCGATATCTAACTGATAGCCTTCGTTAGCCTCCACTTCAGCAAACAGGCGATCCACTTCTTCTTCCGCCAGGGTGATCAGCAAAATGCCGTTCTTGAAGGCGTTGTTGTAGAAGATATCGGCGAAGCTGGGGGCAATCACCACCTTGAAACCGAAATCTTCCAGCGCCCAAGGGGCGTGTTCGCGGGAGCTACCGCAACCAAAGTTACGGCGCGCCAGCAGTACCTCAGCGCCCTGGTAACGCGGCTGGTTCAAAACGAAATCCGGGTTCAGCGGGCGCTTCGAGCAGTCTTGCCCCGGCTGGCCTTCATCCAAATAGCGCAGCTCGTCAAACAGGTTGACGCCAAAGCCGGTGCGCTTGATGGACTTCAAAAACTGCTTGGGAATGATCAGGTCGGTATCGACATTAGCGCGATCCAACGGCGCGACCACGCCTTCAAAACGTTCGAACTTTTTCATGGCTTAGGCCTCCTGCGCGTGGGTGGCGTCGTTGGCGGGCAAGGTGCGTACGTCGACGAAGTGACCGGCAATGGCGGCAGCCGCTGCCATGGCAGGGCTGACCAAGTGAGTACGACCGCCGTACCCCTGGCGTCCCTCGAAGTTACGGTTGGAGGTGGACGCACAGTGCTCGCCCGCGCCCAGCTTATCGGCGTTCATGGCCAAGCACATGGAGCAGCCCGGCTCGCGCCACTCGAAGCCTGCGTCGATGAAGATCTTATCCAGACCTTCCGCTTCCGCTTGGCGCTTCACCAAGCCAGAGCCCGGCACCACCATGGCCAGCTTGATGGAATCGGCCACCTTGTTGCCCTTCGCCACTTTGGCGGCTTCGCGCAGGTCTTCGATGCGCGAGTTAGTGCAGGAGCCGATGAAGACTTTATCCAGTTTGATATCGGTGATCTTCTGGTTCGCCTGCAGGCCCATGTACTCCAACGCGCGGGCATGGCTGCGCTGAACGGTCTCATCCAGAGCGGCTTGCGGGTCGGGCACCTGTCCTGAGATTCCGGTGACCATTTCCGGGCTGGTGCCCCAGCTCACCTGCGGTTCGATCTCTTCGGCTTTCAGCGTCACCACTTTATCGAAATGGGCATCGGCATCCGACACCAGGTTGCGCCAATCGGCCACGGCGGCTTCCCACTGCTCGGCGGTGGGCGCGAAGGGGCGTTTGGCGAGATAGTCGATGGTGGTGTCGTCCACGGCGATCAGGCCGACGCGAGCACCTGCTTCAATCGCCATGTTGCACACCGTCATGCGGCCTTCCATGGAGAGCGACTCGATGGCGCTGCCCGCAAACTCGATAGCGTAGCCTGTGCCACCAGCAGTGCCGATCTTACCGATGATCGCCAACACCACGTCTTTTGCGGTCACACCCAGGCCCAGCTCGCCTTCGACGCGCACCTGCATGTTCTTCATTTTTTGCGCCAGCAGGCACTGGGTCGCCAAGACGTGCTCGACTTCCGAGGTGCCGATACCGTGGGCCAGCGCGCCAAAGGCACCGTGGGTGGCGGTGTGGGAGTCACCGCATACCACGGTCATGCCCGGCAGCGTGGCACCCTGCTCGGGGCCCACTACGTGCACGATACCCTGGCGCGGGTCGTTAATCTTGAACTCTTCGATGCCGTACTCGACGCAGTTATCGTCCAGGGTTTGCACCTGAATGAGCGAGACCGGATCTTTGATACCGCTGTTGCCTTCAGCGCGCTCTTTCACCGTGGTGGGCACGTTGTGGTCCGGCGTGGCCAGGTTGGCATCCAATCGCCAGGGCTTACGGTTGGCCAAACGCAGGCCTTCGAACGCTTGCGGCGAAGTCACTTCGTGGAGCAGTTGGCGGTCGATGTAGATCAGCGCCGTACCGTCGTCGCGCTGCTTCACCAAATGCTGGTTCCAGAGTTTGTCGTAAAGCGTTTGGCCTGACATGTGGCTCTCCTGGGCGGTGCCCTGCTAGTTCGTGTTGGCAGCCTCTGCGGGCTGCTTCTATGGCATGCCAGGAGTGTTACGCGACTCGCGCATAAAAGCAATTCATGTTATTCATACTTTAGATTCCAAATAGGAATAGTTAACCAGGAGCCGCCGTGGATACCCAAAGCCTGCAAGCCTTTCTCGCCGTGGCGGAAACCCAGAGCTTCTCCCGCGCTGCCGAGCAGCTCCATCTCACGCAGCCCGCCGTTAGTAAACGCATCGCCACGCTGGAAGACCTGCTCGGCACTCGGCTTTTCGACCGCATTGGACGGCGCATCGCGCTCACTGAAGCGGGCAACGTGCTGCTGCCCAAGGCCCAGCGCATCCTGTTTACCGTGGAAGATAGCCGCCGCGCGCTGGCGAATCTCTCTGGCCAAGTGGGCGGCAAACTGACGCTTGCCACCAGCCACCACATTGGCCTGCACCGCCTGCCGCCGTTGTTGAAGCAGTACACGCAGCATCACCCGGAAGTGGCGCTCGATTTACACTTCGTGGACTCCGAACTGGCCTATCAGGGCGTGCTGGACGGCACGCTGGAAATGGCCATCGTCACCCTCGCCCCCCATCCTGTCGAACAGCTTCACGTCGTGGAGCTATGGCGCGACCGCCTGTGCGTCGTGTGCGCCAGCGACCATCCGCTTGCCCAGCGCAGTCGCGTGAACGGTAAACCACTGAGCCTGGCCGAGCTATGTGAGGTGAACTGCGTATTGCCGGGGGCTAAAACCTTTACCCGCACGCTGATCGAACGGCGCTTCGAAGAAGCAGGCCTGACCCTGCCGGTGAGCATGTCCACCAACTATTTGGAAACGCTCAAGATGATGTGCAGCGTCGGGCTTGGCTGGAGCCTGCTGCCGGAAAACATGATCGACAGCGAGCTGGTGGCGCTACCGGTAGACACCGCGCCCATTCACCGCCCGCTCGGCTATTTGGTGCACACCAACCGCACCCTTTCCAACGCCGCGCGTAAAATGATCGAAGAGCTGGAGCACAGCCGCCAACCCGCCCACACGCATTAACGCTGGGCGCTTTCACCCTGGTGCATGGCCACATTCGAGAGCACGAACGACGCGCGGCCGTCGGTTGAGCCCAACGCCGCGTCCACCATCGCCGCCGCCACCACGCGCACCTCGATCGGCCGTACCGAGCGCGGCAACCAACGTGACGCTGGCGCTAACAGCGCGCTCGCCCACGTCTCCGCCAACCGCCCATCCTCTGGCCGCCCCAATAACAGTGAAGGCCGAGCAAAGAACACGCAGGGCAACCCCAGCGCCTGAATATCCCGCTCCACCTCGCCTTTCACACGGTTATAAAACACCGAAGAGCGCGCATTGGTCCCGTGCGCCGTCACCACGCCTAACTTACTCACCCCAGCCGTTTTACACGCCCGTGCAAACGCCAGCACCAATCCATGATCCACTCGGCGAAACGCCTCTTTACTCCCTGCCTGCTTTTTCGTGGTGCCTAGCGCTACAAACGCCACGGCCCCGGCGGGCAACAGCTCGGCAACCTCAGCTTCCAACCGTTCGAAATCCAGCAGCGCAGGCTGAAGCTTGGAGGCGGTCGCGTGGGGAAATTCACGGGCAACATCCAGCTCTCGGCGGGTAATGACGATGACGCTCTTTACCTCATTGCGCCGGGAAAGCTGAGTCACGAGGTGCTGACCAATGGCGCCGGTGGCACCAAGAACGATAGCGGTAGACATGGGTGACCGTTTCCTTATGGTGTGAGTGCCACAGACTCAGCCCCTTAATGACGCGAGTAGGCAACGAATGAAATGGTAGCGCGTGGTAACGAGCGATTAGTGAGGCACCCGCGAGGCCACGCCACCTCGATAAATAGCATGCAAGCGCTTACCACCCCCACCAACGCCGTAAGGCTCGCATCGCCCGCCAGACACTACCCAGCATAGAAGGAAACAGGTGAGGGAAAACCAACGCCAGCACCGAAAAGGTGACAATACAACCGAAGAAGTAGCGACTGCTCAAAAAGCCACCCACGTACATCAGTTGGCTGTTGGCCCACACCCACAGCAGAACAGCCGTGGGCACAGAAAAGAATAGCGACACGAACAGGCTGATGAGCCTAGATTCGATGGGGCCGCCTTGGTCGTGTTGTTTTGACATTGATCGCACACCGTCATGCACATCACAGCGCTTTCCTGATGGCCTGCTGGAAAATGTAATCGCGTGACGCGTTGGATTATATGTGGGTACCCAAAAACCGAGATTTCACTTCCTCCGACGGCACCATGCAAACATCTTTCTTACCAAAAAGCGTATAACGATTCCGAGCGAATAACTTATAAACCGCATCTCTGATCGGCCTTGGCACAATCTTGAATGCATAACAGAACCGCCACGGCCCTTTTAGCTCTTTGGCGATCTCAAGGGCAGCATCAGAAAGAACGTAACACTTACCCTCTTTGATCAGCACCAAAGTATCCGTTCCCACATCGGGCACGTTGTAGCGCTGCGTTAGCTCCTGCGCCACCTCGCTTTGCATTGGGGTGAATGCAAAAACACTCTCTGGATCTCTGTTGATGATGAAATGCACTGCGCCGTTACAGAAGTTGCACACACCATCGAATATGACGATATGAGGGTTGTTCATAGGCTCGTTTAGCGTCTCGTTAATCGCTTGGTCATGCACGCTTAGTTGGTTCTGGAAGCCCCTCAAACTCAGGAACGTCGCTTGTCGCGTCCTCCCAAGCTGCCCTTCGCGATGTGAAGATATGCGCGGTGGGTGACATAGAGACCTCCGCATCCAAACACCCAGCAGGAATGACGAGCAGACCTGCCTCATGAATGCTTGGCATTGCTGAACCACAGAGCTTACAGAAACTTTTCTTGTGGCGACTGCCAGGAAGCGTGAAGGTAGTCACAGATTTCGAGCCTGCCAACCAAGTTAATTTGGCTGACTTTGAGAATAAATTGGCCGCATGAGCGGACCCGGTGTCTTTTTGGCAATAGTGACAATGACACAGGTAAAAGCTGTCGAGGTCACCTTGCACTTCAAATTTTATATTGCCACACAGACAAGAACCAAGATAATAGGGCATCAGGTTTACCTTTATCACTTGCGGCTCGTAAGTGCATAACGCTCGCAACACCGGACAATTTGGAGCGAAGAGGAAAATTGTTCCGAGTGCTTGCGTTTGTTATACGTAATCTGAATCATCTGCACATCCGGCAAAAAGCGTACATACAATGTATTTGATTTTTCAAGGTATTCTCACCTTCAAAATTTCATACTTTGCCGTCATTGCGTCTGGCTAGGTAACTGATTATTGTCAATTACCCCTAAGTACATTGGCTGTTCAAAGCCAGAAAATTCCGGCTGCCACTCTACGTCACCCTCTGCTGCGTTGTAGTGATACTCTGTGGTAGAGAAGACGATCTGAGCTCGATTATCTTTACAGATATTTTTTAACTTAGCGATAAATGCTGCAAAATCTTTGGTTTCAATATCATGCTGCCGTGGCGTATCAAATATCAAGAATTCTATGGAGGCGCAACCCATGGAAATGAACAGTTCAAAGAAGGCAGCTCTGAGAGCAAGAACTGTACGCAAAAGTGTGCTACCACTGAATTGGGATAACTTTTCCGTTCCAAACTGAACATTAAAATCAGAGTCGACATTAACGTCCCTCGAAACGTTCTTCGTACTGAGAACATCAAGCCATTCAATAATCTTCTTGCGATAGGAATTTCTGAATTCGAGAATTCTGATATCATTCGAACCCGCACCTCCCTCAAAAGAGGAGATATCGCCTTGAAGGCCCCTGCGCCTATTCAATAGCTGAACGTAATCGCGTTTCTCGGACTCGGTCCTTTCCATTACTTCTTTTTTGCCTTGTCGATCAATAATCGATCGCGTTAAGGCACTTATTGCCGCTATCAAAGACGTTGTTTGGGAATCTCCCTCTTCTTTCGTCAAATTCGATTCGAGCGAAGCAATTTCTTCATCGAGCTTTTTTAAGCTAGATGAATATTCATCCACTCTGATTTCTTGAAATCTGGCATTTCTATCTAAGTCTTTGATTTGATCGCGGAGATACAGCAAATTTTTCCCGTAGGAGTCGGAGCTGGAGGTAAAAAGACCACACCCTGGCGTGGCACAAATATCCTTAAAAGAACTAAAAAGTCGCCGAGACTCTTCGTTAAGAGATAAGGTGTTGATCTCGATCTCAATTTCGCCCTTTATCTTATTGAACCCTGAAACCCGACTTTCTAAGTCCTTTATTGAAGCAGAAAGGTTAAGCCGCTCATTCTGCTTCTCGCGAATTAGTCTTTGTAGAACATAATCTGCATCGTTCGTCGCATCAAAACTATTACGGAGCTCTTCCAATTCGTCTCTCAATTGCTCCAATTCATCTTCGAGCTCTTCCACGGAAACGTTATCGACACCGGACTGTTCTTCGAGCTTTCGGATAAACTCTTCGGTGTTAACGATTTGAATATTTACTAAATCAAGTTCTTTTTTCTTTTCTATGAGAAAACGCTTTGCCTCGAACGAATGTTTTGGTGCTATGCCAATACCCAACCTGATCATCTCGGCGTATTGGTCTTTTATGAAACTACCTGGGGGCTTGTAAGCACTCGTGTAACCAGCGTCTTGGTCTATATAAAAGAGAGGCAAAAAAGTCGATATATACGGGTAAGTGGGCTCATTCTTATTGGTTGTCAGCGCGAGCGGTGTGAGTCCAAGCCTCGAAAACAGGTATTCGGAAATCTCTTGTTCGTTGTAGAATATATGTGTTTCGTTGGAACCTCGCTCCGACACTTGTATGTGAAACTTATCAGAAAATGACCTCTCGAAAGTGAATACATCCTCTTCATGCTCTACAGTGAGGCTGGCTGACGAACATTTCGCCATAATATCGTCCCTGTATCGAACAGGGTATCCAAGCGCGAAGGCGATAGAATGAATGACAGGCGTTTTTCCTGCGCCGTTCGGCCCAAATAGCTGGGTAATATCACTAGCAAATACGAGGTCTTTCGAACCCCAGCCGTCCTTCCCTGAAGGATGAATTTTTAATTTAACAAGTTTCATTCCAAATCCATTGCAATTTGCTTTTCTATTTGTAAGTCAAAATAATTTCGCTCAATTACCTGGAGTGTATAACCGAGGTCTGATTGAACACCTATTGCTTTTGATACGACCGTTTTCCCAAACTCAGTAGCTTTAATGCGCGAATCATGGCGGTCAACCTCAACAAGGCTTACTGTCTCAAGAAAGGTTAGCGCCTTGACTGTCCGCATCCTAAGATTTGCCGACCATCCCAAGTGTTGGGATGAACCTTTAAATCCTGAAAACGTTCGCTCAAAACACTCGCCAATTAACTGACCTAATTCGTCTGACTTTGGCTTACGGCGTGTTTTGGACAACAATAGAATAGTCATCGCAAGCAAGGGGAGATGAAAAAGCGCCTCATTACTAAGCCGATGAGTTGCTGAATCACTGAATTGATCTATAGATAATACAATTTCTTTTTCAGATGCTTCTTGAAAGAATTCTTCGTAGTCCATCACGCGCTTCCTCTAACTAAAAATGAGAAAACAGCGCCGAGAAGGAGTTCACGGTCAAGAGTGGTAGACAAGTCTTCGTTATCCAAAGCTGACAATATCTTTTCAATTCGACTTCGAAGAATTGGCAGGTTTTCTCCAGATTTAACCCACTCAGCAGCATTATTTTCTATTTCTTCAAGAATAAAATTCAGATCGAATTCTGGAATAGTATGACGTTTATCCCTAAACCATATATCCCATCGAACCTTACAGTCAGACACGAACTCTATCATTCGTTCTGACGCGCCCGCCTTACTCATCAACCTGTGAATAATTGAAGCATTCTTGATGGCTTGTGAGTCGCCGCTATCTCTTAAGCTCTGATATGCCGCTTTGGAGATACTCAAAATATCGAGCATTTCGGCAAGACTAACGCCTGCTATATCATCGAGGTCCTCTTCTCCGATTTCCTCTAATAGTTTCCCAAACGACTTCCGTTCAACAAGAGATATAAGACTATTAAGGATTTGCTCACATTCTGAACGCTGCAAATCTATTTCACTGTATTGATAAATGGTCTCTCTTGCCTCAGAGAAGAACTTATCATCGTGTGGATTCAAATAGGAAATATTCGATTTAAGCTGAAGCTTCTTAATGCGATCTATAATATCTTGATCTTCTATTGGCGCTTCTGGGCTTAAGGCGTCATTAAAATTCTCAAGCAATAATTTATAATAGTTGTTATCGCTATCGCCCTGTATTGCATCACGCAACCCCTCTAAATCATCATTCAGATGGACATTAGTGAGAAAAACGACGTTTCCACAGGAGTTCTCAAATCTGATAGTGTGGACAAGGAGCTTTCCAACGTAGCTTTCAGTAATCTTGGCTGGATCGCATGTCTTAGCGCGTTTCCTTAATCCCAAGACATCATTTACAGACCATTGGTAATTCAACTTACCTTTGGTTTTGACCTGAAAGAAATTATAAACATAGTTCCCGTCGACATTAAGGCGAGACACGAAATCGTCCTGGTAATCACAATAGACCCTATCTAGCGCATCATCCTCCAACAAAGACAAGCACTCGAAAGCCGCTCCGCGAAATTGAGCCTGATAACGGGCAATGGTTTCCCTTCCAACGTTCTCCCTCGGCTCAACTTCGTGAAGCTTTGGACCACCGCAATTTTCTCCTGTCACGCTCATCTTCCTTAAGGAAATATTTTTCGCTTGATTATACGCATTTCCCACTCCTCTTCTTGATTCTTGAGAGTATTCAGTACGACCACCGTATAACGTCGTTGTTCAGCGGCAGCCTTGGCAGAGCGAAGCGGCGACAAGGCTGTCCAGTGGAGGGCAGTCAGGCCCGGAACGGGCTGGAACACTTGGTTAGGCTCTATGCTACAGATCCGATTCATGATTTATACCGTCACTGAACGGAACATTGTCGATATCATGGGGGTTTACGCCCGCCAAACACCCAACATTGAATCCATACACATTTGGGTTAGAACGCGTTTGATGGTGCGTGTAGATACCACAGTTCGAGCAAAAATAGTGCTTTGCGACCCCTGTATTGAACTGATAAAGCTTAAGGTGCTCAGAACCTTTAACGACACGCAGACCACTCAATGGAACGTAGGCCATAACTGCCCCTTTGCGCGCGCAGATGGAGCAATTACACCGTTTCGGATCAACAAGCCCATCGGGCAGGTCAAGCTCGAGTTCCACCATGCCGCAGTGGCACGTAGCCCTGTGCTTGAGGTGAATCTCAACTTCACCCACTTTTTTGAGCATTGTGTTGACCTCCCTTTAGCCTAACAGTGGTTATATAGACCGCTACATAACCCCAATAACTGAGCGATCACAGTCATTGATGTTATACAGCCCCAAGAACAACCTAACCCATTGATTTTAAAATCCAGCTCTCTAGGTCAGGCTACATATCCTCTATTATCGTGCCCGCTCGTTTTGCCTGTTTAATCATACTCTATTCATAAAATTTGCTTAGGTCACCTATCTTGCGAAAATTTTTCGTGGCTTGGGCGGCTGTGTCGGCACCGCGTTGCGGTGCTTCGCGGGTGCCTCACTTCGTTCGTTACGCCGCGCTACTGGGTTGGTGGCTTTGTCGTAGGGATGGTGGCTTGATCGTCGCGCGCTGAAGCGCCCTCCCACTCCTGCCATCTCCAACTCCTTCCATCTCTCGCATCTGTCATCTCCCAAAACTTCCATCTTTCACCTCTATCACCTTCCACATATGGCATCCCCCACATCTGTTATCTCACCTTCCCCCATCACTTCTTGCTACTAGCCTTCTCCCGCAAACCAGCTTAGCCTGCTAACTCAGCCAGTAAGGGATCGAGATGCAAAAGACGACGAGGCGGCAGCGCTTGGCAGGGGTGTTGGTGCTGCTGGGGCTTTTGATGCAGATAGTGGGCTTTACCGGGGCGGTGCCGACCGCGCAGGCGGTGAGCTATTTGTTGTGGGCGGCGGTGGCGCTGCTGTGGCGGGATATTCCCAAGCGCTCGCGCCTTCAGGCGGGGGTGTTGATTGCCCTTGGCGTTGTAATGCTGGTGGTGGCGCAAACCGTGTATGGCGCGGCGGTGAACTGGCCTGCCATGCTGCAGGGGAACGTGTTCGTGGCTTCCATGCTGGTGGGCGTGAGTTTTATCTCGCTGATTGGCACCCAGGGCAACAAGCGTGCGCCGGGTAAGCGGGTAACGGGGGCGGACGGCGTGCTGCGCACCTGGCTGGGGGTGCATTTCCTCGGCACGATTTTGAATCTATCGACGGTATTCATGGTGGGCGACCGCTTGGCACGGCGCGCGCCGTTGACCACACCGCAGCTACTGGCGCTGAACCGGGGGCTTTCTAGCGCAGCCCTTTGGTCGCCCTTCTTTGCCTCCATGGCGGTGGTGATTGCCCTGGTGCCATCGGTGCAGTACGCCCAGATTGCCGTGGTGGGTTTTCCGATGGCCATGCTCTCGGGGCTATTGACCACATTAGAGCTGCGGCGGCGGTTCGATTTGGCCGAGGTGGATGGTTTTTCGCTATCGCCGCGTAGCCTGCTGATGCCGGCGGGCATGGCGGCGCTGGTGATGCTGTTTCACTTCTGGATCACGCCGTCGCTCACTATAGTCAGCATCATTACCTTTTTACTGCCGGGGGTGGCGCTTTTAAGCAACCTGCGGGAAGGGCCGCGCTTTACCCTGCGGCGTATTCGCCAGCATACCGTGACCCGCCTGCCCGCCATGCGTGGGGAGATTTCGCTGTTTCTAGCGGCGGGGTTACTTACTTTGGGGCTGTCGACGCTGGTGGCCGCCGCTGCGGGCGATGAGTGGACGCTGTTTGCCCGCTTTGGCACCTGGCAGGCCATGGCCAGCTTTGCCGCCATTACGCTGAGCGCGCTGGCGGGGCTGCACCCGATCATTGGCGTTTCGGTGCTGGCGTCTATTTTGGATTTGAGCGGCGGCGAGCAAACGCTGTTTGCCTTTGTAGCGCTGAGCGCCTGGGCGGTGGGCACCAGCGTGGGGCCGCTCTCCGGTATCAACCTTTCCCTGCAGGGGCGCTATGGGGTGAGCGGTTATCGAATGATGAAAGACAACCTGCCCTACGCGGCAATGATGAGCCTGCTCTCGCTGGGGGCGATCGCAGGCTTGGGCGCTTGGCTGGGTTAACAATCAGGTTTCGATAATTTTATTGGGGAAGCGGTAGAAGTAGCGGTGGCCGCACTGGTGGCAGGGTTCCAGCCGGGCGACTTCGTTGAGCATCACCTGGGCATCGCAGTGGGTGCAGGCCATCAAGCCAGGGGCGGCCATTTCGCCTTCGCAGTAGTCGGCGCGGGCGGCTTCCAGGTCATCCTCGAAGCGTTCGCGCTCGACGATGCTGCGGTCGGCAATCGAGAGCAGCGACTCTGCCACGCGGCGGGAGAGCTGATCGATATCGATTCCTAGCCAGCTTGCCACCTGCTTGCCGGTATCGGCCATGTAGTAGCGCATGTCTTTCAGGTCGCGCTCTACCCAGGCGCGTAGCAGGGCCAGCTCGTCTTTGGTGTACTCTTCCAGCTCGGCTTCGAAGGCAACGGCGTCGTCCAAATCCTTTTGCAGGTTGTCCCAAGTGAGCTCGTTGGCGCCATCTTGCATGCGCTCCAACAGGCGCTCGTAGCCTTCGCGAAGGCGGTGATCGTTCTGTTTTTCCATGGGTCCTCTCCTTTTGTTGCCACAGGTGATGCCTATCATCGGCTAGCCGTTCAAGGATACACCCGCATAGGATACAATCGACGCTACTTATCTGACAGTCGTCATCTATTATTCACTTTGCGCCCTTATCTGGGCGAATGACCCCAAGGCATTGAAAACACCGATGGACGCACATTACAGCCCCCGTGATATCGAACGTGATGCTCAGCAGTACTGGGACAAGCACCAGTGCTTCAAAGCCGTAGAAGACGCCAACCGCGAGAAGTTCTACTGCCTATCCATGTTCCCCTACCCCAGCGGCAAGCTGCACATGGGCCACGTGCGTAATTACACTATCGGCGACGTTGTCTCACGTTTCCAGCGCATGCAGGGTAAAAATGTCATGCAGCCCATGGGCTGGGACGCGTTCGGGATGCCGGCGGAAAATGCCGCGATCCAAAATCAGGTGCCGCCTGCCAAGTGGACCTATCAAAACATCGATTATATGCGCAACCAGTTGAAGGCACTGGGGTTTGCCTACGACTGGAGCCGCGAATTCGCCACCTGCGACACCAGCTACTACCGCTGGGAGCAGTGGTTCTTCACCAAGCTGGTGGAGAAGGGGCTGGTCTACAAGAAGATGTCCACGGTGAACTGGGACCCGGTCGACCAAACCGTGCTAGCCAACGAACAGGTCATCGACGGCTGCGGCTGGCGTTCCGGTGCGCCGGTGGAGCGCAAAGAGATCCCGTTGTGGTTCCTGAAGATCACCGACTACGCCGATGAACTGCTGGCGGATTTGGATAACGTCGAGTGGCCCGAGCAGGTCAAAACCATGCAGCGCAACTGGATTGGTAAATCCCGTGGCGTCGAGCTGAGCTTCGATATCAAAGCCGCCGATGGTAGCGCCTGCGAGCCGCTGGCGGTATACACCACCCGCCCGGACACGCTGATGGGCGTGACCTACGTGGCCGTGGCCGCCGGTCACCCGCTGGCCAAACAGGCCGCCGAGCAGAGCAGCGAGATCGCGGCGTTCTGTGAAGAGTGCGCCAAAGGCGGCACCTCCGAAGCGGAAATGGCCACCAAAGAGAAGCTGGGCATGGCCACGGGCCATAAAGCCATTCACCCGTTGAGTGGCGAAGAAGTGCCGGTATTCGTCGCCAACTTCGTGCTCATGGAGTTCGGCACCGGCGCGGTCATGGCCGTGCCCGCCCACGACCAGCGCGACTGGGAGTTCGCCACCAAGTACGGTGTCGAGCTGAAGCCGGTGGTCGCCGACGAGCACGGCAATACGCCGGATGTCTCCGAAGGCGCGTATGTCGAACACGGCACGCTGATCAATTCCGGCGAGTTCGACGGCCTGGAATTCCAAGCGGCGTTCGATGCCATTGCCGCCAAGCTGGCCGAACTGGGCCGTGGCGAAGTGAAAACCAACTACCGCCTGCGCGATTGGGGCATTGCCCGCCAGCGCTACTGGGGCGCGCCGATTCCGGTGAAGTACGGCCCGGAAGGCCAAACCGTACCGCTCTCCGATGACGAGCTGCCCGTCGCCCTGCCCATGGAAGTTACCGTAGATGCCTCCGGCTCTCCGCTGAAGAAGATGCCGGAGTTCTCCGAGCTGGGCGACGGCTGGGTGCGTGAAACCGACACCTTCGATACCTTCATGGAGTCCTCCTGGTACTTCGCCCGCTTCTGCTGTGCGGATAACCACGAAGCCATGCTGGACGAGCGCGCCAACTACTGGCTGCCGGTGGATCTCTACATTGGCGGTATCGAGCATGCCATTCTGCACCTGCTCTACGCCCGCTTCTTCCACAAGCTGCTGCGCGATTTCGGCATGGTCGATTCCGACGAGCCGTTCCAGCAGCTGCTCACTCAAGGCATGGTGATCGCCGAAACCTTCTACCGCATTAAAGAGAACGGCGGTAAAGAGTGGTTTAATCCCGCCGATGTGGAAGTGAAGCGCGACGAGAAAGGCCGCCCGCTGAGCGCCGTGCTGATGAGCGACGGCCAGCCGGTGGAGATGGGCGGCATCGAGAAGATGTCCAAGTCGAAGAACAACGGTGTCGATCCGCAATCGATGATCGACAAGTTCGGTGCCGACACCGTACGCCTGTTCATGATGTTCGCGGCACCGCCCGAGCAGTCGCTGGAGTGGTCGGATTCCGGTGTGGAAGGCGCGCATCGCTTCTTGAAGCGCATCTGGCGTCAAGTCAGCGAGCACTTGGAAGCAGGCACGCCGGGCACGCTGAACGTCGACGCACTCGACGACGACCAAAAAGCGCTGCGCCGCAAGACCCACGAAACCATCAAGAAAGCCAGCGACGACATTGGCCGCCGCACCACCTTCAACACCGCCATTGCGGCCGTGATGGAGCTTTCCAACGCGGTGGCCAAGTTCGAGGATACCTCCGAGTTGGGATTAGCGGTCAGCCGCGAAGCGCTAGAGGCCTGCGTCCTGCTGCTGGCCCCAATCACGCCGCACCTGTGCCACACGCTGTGGCAGCAGTTCGGCCACGAACAGCCGGCCATCGAAGCCCAGTGGCCGGACGTCGACGAAGCCGCCCTGACCCGCGACAGCATCGAGCTGGTGGTACAGGTGAACGGTAAGCTTCGCGCCCGCCTGGAAGCCCCGGCCAGCGCTGATAAAGCCGCCATCGAGCAACTGGCGATGGAAAACGATAACGTCCAGCGCCATTTGGAAGGCAAAACGGTTCGTAAGGTGATCGTGGTGCCCGGCAAGCTGGTTAACATTGTGGTGAGTGGATGAATCGCCGTCGCTTCTTGACCCTGAGCGCTGCCGCCTCGGTGGCGGTGCTGCTCAGCGGCTGTGGGTTCCGCCTGCGCGGTTCGGAATCCATGCCACGTCTTCCTGCGCTATCGTTAGAGGGCGATGACAATAGCGCTCTCGCTCAGCAGCTTCGCACACGTCTGCAGCAACTGGGCACCGAGGTGACAAGCGGGGCGCCCTGGCGCGTGACGCTGGGCACCCCCTCGCTACAGCAGCGCCCCATTGGCACCGAGGGTCGCGCGAGCCGAGAGCATGAACTAACGCTGAGCACGTCGCTGTCGGTGCAGCAGCGCGACACCGGCGCGTACGCGTTGAACGATGCTACGGTGGCGACCAGCACGCGCATCCGCGTTAGCGATGACGACCTGCTGAACCGGGAGACGCTCTTCCAGGAAGCCCGGCAAACGCTGACCCGCCAGCTCGCCCAGCGCATCATCGAACGGTTTGCCAATCTCGAGGCGCTGCGGTGAAGGTATTTGCCGATCAACTGCCCGCCGCTCTGGCCAAGAAGCTGCCGAAAGCGGTGATCGTGGCGGGTGACGAGCCGCTTCAGCATCGTGACGCCTGCGATGCCGTCCGCGCCGCCGCCCGCCAAGCGGGTATCGAAGAGCGCGAAGTGCTGGACGTGGAGCCCAACTTTGCCTGGGGACGGCTACTGGAAACCGCGAGCAACCTCTCGCTGTTTGCCTCCAACAAGCTGTTGGAGCTGCGTTTGGGCAATCAAAAGTTGGGGCAGGAAGGCACCAAAGCGCTGGCGCAGTACGCAGACATGATGGATGGCAGCGATGATTTACTGCTGGTCAGCATGGGCAAAGTCGATGCCAAGCAGCAGAAAAGCGCCTGGTTCAAAGCGCTGGACAAGCATGGCCTGTTCGTGCCCGTGTGGCCGGTCGATGCCTCGCGCCTTGGCTACTGGCTGCGCGATAGGGCCTCGCATCACGGCCTGCAGATCGACCTGGAAGCGGCTCGGCTTTTGGGGGAGCGCACCGAGGGCAATCTGCTGGCGGCGGATCAGGAACTACAGAAGCTGGCGCTGATCTACCCCGCCAACACTCGGCTCAACGTCGAACACATTGCTCAAGGCGTCGAAGACAGCACCCGCTTCGATGTCTTCAATCTGGCAGACGCCTGCTTGAAGGGCGAACCCAGCCGCGCCTCGCGGATCGTCCACGGCCTGAAGAGCGAAGGCGTGGAAGCGCCCATCGTCCTATGGGCGCTGACCCGCGAGCTGCGCACCCTGCTATCCCTGCATCAGCATCTCGACCAGGGCCAGAGTTTCGAACACGCCTGCAAAACCCAAAAGCCGATGATTTTCGATAAACGCCGCCCGGCCTATCAAAAAGCCATTGGCCGACTCTCCATGAAGCGCTTGCACAAGCTGCTGCTCATGGCGCAGCGCTTGGATTTGGCGGTCAAGGGGGCTTCTGTCGTACCGCTGTGGCCGGGGCTGCACGATCTGGCCATGACCATGGCGGGCGCCAAGGGCATTTTAGCGGAAACGCCCTGGACCTATCGCATTAGTGCAAATAATTAGTACTTTGCATTTTTATCTTAAAACCGCATCTGTTTGTTTCTATACTATTTAACGGGCCCTCGATGGCCTGCTCCCCGACCAGTCTAAGGATGAAGACGATGAAAACAGTGCGTGCTTACCTCTCGACCCTTTTGATTGCTGCGTTAGTGCTGACCAGCCTGCCCGTCGTGGCGGCCCCTACCGCTCCACAAGGTATGGATCTGGTCTCGACGCAGTCTGTTTTGGCAGGCGACCGTGCTGGCGCTGACCGCGAGCGTATCAACGAAATCCTCGCCCGTGCCGATGTGCAAGATCAACTGCTCAAACAGGGCGTCAATCCCGCCGATGTCGAGGCGCGTGTTGCAGCCCTTAGCGATGCCGAAGCTCAGCAAATGGCACAGCAGCTCGAACAACTGCCTGCCGGTGCCGGTGTGATCGGCGCGCTGTTCGCGGTATTCGTCATTCTGCTGGTAACGGACATCCTAGGGTTAACCGATGTTTATCCGTTCACTCGCTAACGTATTGGTGACCATGGACCGTTCCGTTAACGCCCGCTCTGCGGGCGTTTTGGTGTTGAGCCTGCTGATCCTGCTGCTAACTGGCTGTGCTCGCAGCCCCGTGCTGCTGGAAAGCACCAAAGCAAGCCTTACTCCGCAAACCGAGCTTACCGACGTGCCGTTTTACGCCCAAACCGAGTATCAGTGCGGCCCGGCAACCCTGGCGATGGTACTCAATCACGAAGGCGTGGACGTCGGCTTGGACGAGCTGATTCCTCAGGTCTTTTTACCGGGCCGAGATGGCAGCGTGCAGCCAGAGATGTTGGCCACGGTACGCCGCTACGAACGGCTGGCGATTCCCATTCGCGGCACCATGGATGCCCTGCTGACGCATCTGGAAGCTGGCGACCCGGTCGTCGTGATGCAGAACCTCGCCCTGCCCGCCTTTCCCATGTGGCACTATGCGGTGGCGATTGGTTTTGATTTGCCGAACGAAACGCTGGTTTTGCGCAGCGGTGAGATCGAGCGGCATACCCTATCGTTTAGCCGATTCGATGCGACCTGGGCTCGCTCTGAGCGCTGGGGCTTTGTGGTCAGCGAGCCGGGCAGCCTACCCGAGGGCGTAACCGCACGTAATGCTCTGGAAGCGATTAGCGCCTATGAAGAGCAGCATGGCGCCGAGAAGGCACTGAGTAGCTGGCAGGCGTTTGTCGAGCGCTTCCCGCAAAACCCGATGGGGCAGTTTGCGCTAGGGAATGCGCTGTATGCCGACCAGCAGGCGAGCGCGTCACTGAGCGCGTTCAAGTCTGCCACGGAGCTAGACCCCACGATGGGCGCAGCGTGGCTGAACCTCGCTATTTTGCAATACCAACAAGAGCGCATCGACGACGCACGAGCATCGCTTGAGCGTGCCGCTGCGCTCGAAGGCGAATGGCAGCCCCGTGCACGGCAGCTGCTGGAGTCGCTGTAAAGGCCTAACCGTGGGAAAGTGGTGTGGCAACAGGAAGGGGGGCATCAGCCCCCTTTTTATGGGCGCTTAAAAAACGCGATTCAAACCGTTTTGCGCGGCGACCCGGTAAGCTTCGGCCATGGTCGGGTAGTTGAAGGTAGTGTTAACGAAGTACTTGAGCGTATTCGCCTCGCCCTCTTGCTGCATGATCGCCTGGCCGATATGCAAAATCTCGGAGGCTTGGTCACCAAAGCAATGGATACCCAAAATTTCTAGCGTGTCCTGGTGGAACAGGATCTTGAGCATGCCCACGGTATCGCCGGTGATCTGAGCACGGGCGGTGTCCTTGAAGAAGGCCTTGCCCACTTCGTAGGGCACTTTGGCTTCGGTCAACTCACGCTCGTTGGGGCCAAAGGAGCTGATCTCGGGAATCGTATAGATACCGGTCGGTACATCGCTAACGAAGCGGTACTCTTTCTCCAAGAGCTCGTTACAGGAGTTCAAGCCCTGATCGTAGGCGGCGCTGGCCAGGCTTGGCCAACCGATCACGTCCCCTGCCGCATAAATATGCGGGATCGACGTTCGATAGTGTTCATCGACGCTAAGCTGGCCCCGACCGTTGGCCTCTAGGCCGATGTTCTCGAGCCCCAAACTGTCAGTGTTCCCCGTGCGGCCGTTGGCCCAAAGAAACGCATCGGCGCGGATTTTCTTGCCGGATTTCAAGCGGACCACCACGCCCGCCTCGTCACCCTCGACGCTCTCGTACTCTTCCTTATGACGAATTAGTACGCCATGTTTGCGTAGGTGGTACGAGAGCGCATCGCTGATCTCGTCGTCCAAGAACGACAGCAGGCTATCGCGGTTGTTGATCAGATCGACTTTGACGCCCAACCCCGAAAAGATGGAGGCGTACTCACAGCCAATGACACCGGCGCCAAAAATCACCAGCGTACGCGGGGTATGGGAAAGGCTTAGGATGGTATCGGAACAGTAGATGCGCGGATGACGGAAGTTGATATCCGCCGGGCGATAAGGGCGTGAGCCGGTGGCGATGACGATTTTCTTGGCCACTAACTCTTCCATCCCCTCTTGGCGGTCGCGAACGACGACAGTATGTTCGTCTTTGAAACGCGCGACGCCGTGAAAGAGGTCGATTCGATTGCGCGCGTAGAATGTCGTACGCATTTCGACCTGTTTGTCGATCGTGCCGCGCGAGCGCTCCATGACTTTGGGAAAAGAGAACCAGCGCGGTTCACCGATATCGCGGAACATCCGGTTGGTATTGAACGCCATGATCTGCTTGACCTGGTGGCGCAGCGCTTTGGAAGGAATGGTGCCCCAGTGGGTGCAATTACCACCGACCTGGGTCTGTTTCTCGATGATCGCCACCCGCATACCGTGTTTGGCAGCATTGATGGCAGCGCTTTCCCCGGCGGGACCGGTCCCGATAACCACGACATCGTAATTGTGAACCGCCATACGGTTTGGATCTCCTCATTCCTTTATATTTTCGCCAACACATACGTAAACGCCCGCGATTAAGCGAGCGTTGAACGTGTGTGCGTGTATATCATGAATCACTAGCCGTGATGCGGCTCAACGGCGTGTCGCATCATAGCCTAGGTCTGCTCCGCGGCTTTCGTCGCTGCGACGGCGCACGCTGCCGCGTTTGCGGTTCTCTTCTTCGCAAACCTCGTCTTTGCCACCGCAAATATCGCAACCCTCTTTCATGCCGATTTGGTTCAAGCCGCCGCAGGAGCCTGCAATGGGTTTACGGCCCATCAAAACACCGACGGCCATGGCCCCCATGATCAGCGCCATAAAACCGAATACCAGTAGCCAAATTGCCATGTGGTCCTCCCGACATTGCGTTGAGTGCCTTACCTGCCGACAGCCATCGCGCCGATAAGTGCCTTAAAAATTATTTTCTATTGTACCCCAGCCAATGCAAAATGATCAGGCATTCCGGGCAAATTCCCCACGATGTGCATGTCGATCACTCCATAAACGAACGGGGCTAGCCCTAAGGCTAGCCCCGTGTCTAACGTCTGCGGATGCGACATTAGCCGCCGAAATCATCCAACAGGATGTTTTCCGGTTCGACCCCCATATCAAGCAGCAGCTTAATAACGGAGGCGTTCATCATGGGCGGCCCACACATGTAGTACTCACAATCTTCAGGAGCCGGGTGGTCCTTCAGGTAGTTTTCGTAAAGCACGTTGTGAATGAAGCCCGTCGGGCCTTCCCAGTTGTCTTCCGGCTGCGGATCGGAGAGCGCCAGATGCCACTCGAAGTTGGGGAACTCTTCTGCCAGCTGATCGTACTCTTCGTTGTAGAAGGTTTCACGCCAGGAGCGCGCACCGTACCAGAACGAAATCTTACGATCGGACTTCAGACGCTTGAGCTGGTCGAAGATATGGCTACGCATCGGCGCCATGCCCGCACCACCACCGACGAAGATCATCTCGGCATCGGTGTCTTTGGCGAAGAACTCACCAAACGGCCCCATGACGGTCACCTTGTCACCCGGCTTCAGGCTGAAGACGTAGGTCGACATGAGACCCGGGGGATGGCTGGTGCCAGGAGGCGGCGTCGCGATACGAATGTTGAACTTGAGGAGACCTTTCTCTTCCGGGTAGTTCGCCATGGAGTAGGCGCGGATGATTTCCTCGTTGTTCTTGTGGGAAATGTCGAACAGACCAAACTTTTCCCAGTCGCCACGGTACTCTTCTTCGATATCGAAGTCCGAGAACTTGATGTCGTAAGGCGGAGCTACGAGCTGAACGTAACCACCTGCACGGAAAGCGACTTCTTCGCCTTCGGGCAGCTTCAAGTTGAGCTCTTTGATGAAGGTCGCGACGTTCGGGTTGGCCGTTACTTCGGTTTCCCACTTCTTCACGCCGAAGACTTCTTCCGGCACTTCTACTTTCATGTCCTGCTTCACAGGAACCTGACAAGAGAGGCGCCAGCCTTCTTTCTTCTCGCGCATGGTGAAGTGCGACTCTTCCGTCGGCAGGATAGAACCGCCGCCCTCTTCCACGCGGCACTTGCACTGGGCGCAGGAACCGCCGCCGCCACACGCAGAGGAAAGGAAGATACCGTTGGCCGCCAGGGTGTTCAGTAGCTTGCCGCCGGCTTGGGTCTTCAGGGTGTGCTCGGGGTCGCCGTTGACTTCGATCGTCACGTCCCCGCTACTCACTAGCTTGCTGCGCGCTGCCAGAATGATCGCCGTTAAGCTAATAACGATGACCGTGAACATGACAACACCGAGCAAGATGACAGATGTATCAACCATGTCGGTTTCCTATTGCTGAAGGTTTTCTGTACCTCGGCAGCCTAGGCTGCCGAGAAAACCGGCTCCGATTAAAGCTGAATGCCAGAGAAGGACATGAAGCCCAGCGACATCAAGCCAACGGTGATAAACGTAATGCCAAGACCCTGCAGACCGCCCGGCACGTCGCTGTACTTCAGCTTTTCACGAATGCCTGCCAGCGCAGCGATCGCTAGCGCCCAACCGGTACCCGCGCCGAAGCCATATACCACGGCCTCGCCAAAGTTGTAGCTACGCTCCACCATGAACAGTACGCCACCGAGGATGGCGCAGTTAACGGTAATCAGCGGCAGGAAGACACCCAGGGCGTTGTAAAGCGACGGTACGTACTTATCAAGGAACATTTCCATGATCTGTACCAGGGCCGCGATAACACCGATGTACGAGAGCAGACCCAGGAATGACAGGTCGATGTTTTCAGCACCGCTAATGCCGGTCCAGGTCAGCGCACCTTCTTGCAGCAGGTACGTGAATACCAGGTTATTGACCGGCACAGTGATCGTCAGTACGACGATGACGGCAATACCGAGACCGATGGCAGAAGACACCTTCTTGGATACCGCGAGGAACGTACACATGCCCAGGAAGAAGGCAAGTGCCATGTTCTCGACGAATACCGAAGCGACGAAAAGGCTCAGATAGTGTTCCATGTTACACGGCCTCCTTCGGCTTGGTGTTGTGCTTCATCTTGAACTCGTTCTCTTCGACTTGCTCCGGGTTGACAGAGCGCAGTACCCAGATCAACAGACCAATGATGAAGAAAGCAGACGGCGGCAGCAACAGCAGACCGTTCGGCACGTACCAGCCACCATTCTGAATGGTCGGCAGCACGGTGAAGCCGAAGACGCTGCCAGCACCCAGCAGTTCGCGGAAGAAACCTACCACCATCAGGACGAAACCGTAGCCCAGGCCGTTACCGATACCATCCAGGAACGACATGCCCGGCGTATTGGACATCGCGAAACCTTCCGCGCGGCCCATTACGATACAGTTGGTGATGATCAGACCGACGAACACCGACAGCTGCTTGGACATTTCGTAAGCATAGGCTTTGAGGATCTGGTCGACCACGATGACCAACGAGGCAATGATGGTCATCTGAACGATGATACGAATCGAAGACGGAATGTGATTCCGAATCAGCGATACGAACAGGTTCGAAAAAGAGGTTACGAAAATAACCGCCAGCGACATGACCAGCGACACGCTCATGCTGGTGGTCACCGCCAGTGCAGAACAGATCCCCAGAATCTGAAGCGCAATGGGGTTGTTCTTGAAAATAGGCGCCGTTAAAACGCCTTTTGCATTTACATCCGCCATGATCAGGCCCCCTCAACGTCGTCGAAGTCAGTCTCGGTGTCTTCGGCGTCTGATGGCTCGGTTCCGCTGCGGAATTTAGCCAAGTAAGGAGCAAAGCCCTCTTCACTCAGCCAAAACTGCAGCATGTTGGTCACGCCGTTACTGGTCAGCGTAGCACCGGAGAGCGCATCGACTTCGTGCTCGTTACTCGCACCGCCTTTGGTCAGGTGGATTTCAGGAGAGAGGTCGCCCTCTTCGCTGTAGATCTCTTTACCTTCCCACTGGGCTTGCCAACGCGGATTGTTGACTTCGGCACCCAGGCCCGGCGTTTCACTGTGGTCGTAGTAAGTGATACTAACGATGGTGTTGCCGTCACCTTCTACCGACAGGAATCCCATCATACGGCCCCACAGGCCCTGCCCACGAATAGGCAGAACGATCTGGTCAGGATTCTCAGGATCGCCTACTAGGTACACAGTCGCGAAATTTTCTACGCGCGAGAGTCCCGCGATGTCACGATCGCCAGACAGCGTACGGCCAGTGGCCGGATCGCGTGCAGCTTCGAAACCATCGAAGGTACTGGGGTCGAACTGTTCGGTGTAGTCACCGGTTTCCAGCTCGACGACGCGGGCAGTGATCTGATTGCTGAACGTCTCTTCCACATCCATTCCTGGCTCGTAAAGACGCGCCACGTTGAGGATGTTGGTTTTACGGTCCAGCTCCTGATTGAGCTGCTGCGCTGGGCGCAGTGCCACGGCCGCCGTCGAGACGATGACCGAGCACACGATACACAGCGAGAAAGCGACAATCAGAACTTTCTTGATGGAGTTGTTACCTTGTGCCATTAGGCAGTCTCCTCGGCCGGTACGCCAGTACGCTTGAGACGGCGCTTAACATTGGCCTGGACGAAGTAGTGGTCGATCAGCGGCGCAAACAGGTTGGCGAACAGAATGGCCAGCATGATGCCTTCCGGGAAAGCCGGGTTGACTACGCGGATCAAGACCGTCATCACACCGATCAGGGCACCGAACACCAAGCGACCTTGGTTGGTCATCGCGGCAGACACTGGGTCGGTCGCCATGAACACCATACCAAAGGCAAAACCACCAATGACGAGGTGCCAGTACCACGGCATCGCGAACATGGCATTGGTCTCGGAGCCGATCAGGTTGAACAGCGTGCTGGTGATCACCATGCCCAGGAAGACGCCCAGCATGATGCGCCAGTTGGCGATCTTGGTCCAAAGCAGTACGGCGGCACCGATCAGGATAGCCAGGGTCGAAACTTCACCCACGGAACCTGGCACGAAGCCCAGGAACGCATCCCACCAGCTATAGGTGTTGGTCAGCGCAGACATACCGTCTTGGAACGCCATGGAGAGCGCTGTCGCACCCGTGTAGCCATCGGCGGCGACCCACACTGCATCACCGGAAATTTGCGCCGGATAAGCAAAGTACAGGAACGCGCGACCCGTCAACGCGGGGTTCAGGAAGTTCTTACCCGTGCCGCCAAAGATCTCTTTGCCGATCACGACGCCAAAGGTAATCCCCAAAGCGACCTGCCAAAGCGGGATGGTGGCCGGCAGAATCAGCGCAAACAGCACGGAGGTCACGAAGAAACCTTCGTTGACTTCATGGCCACGCTTGATGGCAAACAGCACTTCCCAGAAACCACCTACGACGAACGTCACGAGGTAAATGGGCAGGAAGTAAGTCGCTCCAAGAACGAAGTTAGCCCACAGGCTGCTGGGATCATGACCGCCCGCGAGGGTCATCATGATGGCTTCGCGCCAGCCGTTCATGGAGGCATAACCCGCTTCGATGGCAGTGTTCGCCTGCCAGCCTGCGTTCCACATACCGAAGAACATGGCCGGGAAGGTACACATCCATACCGTGATCATGATGCGTTTCAGGTCGACGCCATCACGCACGTGAGCGGTGGTTTTTGCAACGCTGGGGGGCGAGTAGAAAATCGTATCTACCGCTTCATAGAGCGGGTAGAACTTTTCGTACTTACCACCTTTGTGAAAGTGCGGCTCGAGATTATCGAGTGTTTGTCGAATACCCATCATCAGGCCTCTTTCTCGATCATGGTGAGATTGTCACGCAGGATTGGGCCGTACTCGTATTTGCCGGGGCAAACGTAGGTACATAGCGCCAGATCCTCTTCGTCCAGCTCAAGACACCCAAGCTGCATGGCAACCTCAATGTCGCCCACAATCAGCGAACGCAGCAGTTGCGTTGGCATGACATCCAACGGCATGACGCGTTCGTAGTTACCCACCGGCACCATGGCTCGCTCGGAACCATTCGTCGAGGTGGTCGGCGCGTAATTGCTCAGGCCTTTGATTTTTGAAAGATAGATGCCCATCACCGAGTGGCGATTGGCACCGGGAGAGAGCCAACCCATGAACGTGCGCTTGTTGCCCTCTTCAAGCAAGCTGACTTGGTTGTGGAAACGCCCCAAGTAAGTCACCTTGCCTTCTGCGGCAGCGCCAGAGAAGACCGAGCCAGAAATCACACGGGTGTCTTCTGGTTGGATGATTTCACCTGCCAAGAGTTCCTCGGTGCTCGCCCCGATACGGGTGCGCAGCAGACGAGGCTTTTCAGCACGCGGGCCACCCACCGCAACGATGCGGCTCATGTCCAGCTTACCTTCGGTAAACAGCTTACCGAACGCAATCACGTCCTGATAACCGATGTGCCACACTTTTTTGTGCAGCGCGACGGGCGAAAGGTAATGAATATGCGTGCCTACCAAGCCTGCCGGGTGCGGCCCAGCGAAACTTTCTGTCTTGACGCCGCTAATATCGCCGCCGGGTACGGAAGCGTTTGCTCCGGTGCACAGAAAAACGTTGCCCTCGGTCAGGCGGGTTAGCACCTTGAGGCCGTCTTCGAATGCTTGAGCATTTTCGTTGATGATAAAGGCGGGGTCAGCGCTCAGCGGATGAGTATCCACGGCGGTGACGAAGATATCGGCAGGCACACTGTCGATAGCTGGCGTGCGTGAGAAAGGACGCGTACGTAGAGCGGTCCACATGCCAGACTCGACGAGCTGGTCGACAACGGTTTGACGATCGAGCTGTGCTAAAGCGCCACGATCATGAGAAGCAAATGTCATCGCTTCTTCATTTTCATCGACTTTAATGACCACAGACAGTAGACGTCGTTTTTCGCCACGGTTAATAGCGACCACTTCACCACCGGCAGGCGCCGTAAAACGAACGCCGTCGATTTTCTTGTCGGTGAAGAGAAGCTGGCCTAATTTGACCTTATCCCCTTCCTGAACTTCCATGGTTGGCTTCATGCCAACATAGTCAGTGCCCAGGATTGCCACGTGACGCACAGGCTGCGCATTGTCAATACGCTGCTCGGGCGCTCCCGTGATGGGGAGATCCAGGCCTTTTTTGACTTCGATCATAGTCTCGCCCAGTTGATGGATCGGATATACGAAGGTAAGGGGTTCGAATGCTTATTTTCTGTTCAGTGAATTCTTGTTTTGCTGTTCAGATCGTTACCAGTCAGGCTCAAGCACGCTTGAACCACCCCGAAAAATCTATCGCATTATAAAGATAAGCGCGGCCAATGACCACATCCCTGATGGCCTCCAAAAGTGCTATGTGCCGTTCTAGGCCATTTGTTTCTGGAACAAAAAAACGCCACCCGAGGGTGGCGTTGGTCAAACCGATGTCGCTGATACGCTAATTTAGCGCTTACCGCGTCTATAGCCGCATCGGCTTAGTGTGGCAGCTTCAAAAATTGCACGTTGGACATGTGCTGCAGAATGCGAATGACCTGGCAGCTATAGCCAAACTCATTGTCGTACCAAACGTACACGACCGCGTGGTTGCCGTTGGCAATGGTCGCTTTGGCATCAACGATGCCCGCATGGCGGTTGCCGACGAAATCCGACGAGACCACCTCGGCCGAGTCGACGAAATCGATCTGTTTTTGATAAGCGGAATCGATGGACATACGACGCAGATAGTCGTTGAGCGCTTCGGCGTCGGTGCCTTTCTCCAGGGTCAAATTTAGAATCGCCATGGAGACGTTCGGCGTGGGCACGCGGATGGCGTTACCGGTCAGCTTGCCTTCCAGCTCCGGCAGCGCCTTGGCAACGGCTTTGGCAGCACCGGTTTCGGTCAGCACCATGTTCAGTGCTGCGCTGCGGCCGCGACGATCGCCCTTGTGGTAGTTATCGATGAGGTTCTGATCGTTGGTGTAAGCATGGACGGTTTCCACGTGCCCCGTCACCACGCCAAACTCATCGTTGAGCACCTTGAGAACCGGCACGATGGCGTTGGTGGTGCACGATGCCGCCGAGACGATACGGTCGCTATCGCCGATCGACTCGTGGTTGATACCGAACACGATGTTTTTGATATCGCCTTTACCTGGAGCGGTCAGCAGCGCTTTTGCTGCTCCTTTACACTCCAAATGTTGCCCCAGGCCCGCTTCGTCGCGCCAGATACCGGTATTGTCGACGATGACCGCGTTGTGGATGTCATAGGCGGTGTAGTCGATGTCACTCGGAGAATCCGCATAGATCACTTGGACCACGTTGCCATTGATGGTCAGGGTACGCGCATCGGCATCGACAGTGATGGTACCATCGAACGGGCCGTGCACAGAATCACGGCGTAGCAGGCTAGCGCGCTTCTCTAGATCTTTAGCAACGTCCCCGCGACCACGCACCACAATGGCACGTAGACGCAATAGGTTACCGCCACCGGCTTTTTCGACCATGACCCGGGCCAGCAAGCGTCCAATGCGCCCAAAACCGTAAAGCACTACATCTTTTGGCTCACCCGTGCTGGCACCCGGCTGGTAGCCGTCGATGATCTCGTTCAGCTCCTTGTTCAAGAAGGCATTCAGGTCACCGCCACCTTGCCGCTTGAAGCTGACCGCCAGCTTGCCTACATCTACGTGGGCAGGCCCCAGGTTCATCTCGCTCATCGCCTTAACGATGGGAAAGGTATCCGCCACGGACAGCTCGGTCCCTTCGATCTTACGCACGAAACGGTGATCTTTGAGAATGCGAATGACCGACCGCTTAATCAGAGAGCGTCCGAACATCGTGGCCACAACGTTGTTCTGGCGATAGAGCTGCCCCACTAGTGGGATCATTTGCTCCGCCAGAGCTTCATTGTTTTGCCATTCTTGAAAAACGTTTTCGAGCGCTTGCTGACTCACGTGCGGCCTCATTGAGTTATGAACGGGGATGTCCCGAGTATTATCCGGAGCTTATTAAGGTGCCGCAATGAATGGATAGTCGCACAACATGTAGGGGTATTACAGAAAAAGGGTATTGACTACAAACGCCAATGATGCAGCGACCAAGCGATCTTAACGCCCCATGGCGCCAAAGCCTCTGCGCCAAAGGGCGGATCGTGTATGATCTTGGTTCCGTTTCTGCGCAAAACGATACCTTAATTATGTCTTCTTTCTCTCTGCTCGAACCGCCTCAGCCGCAAGGGATACGCGACACGCTTTACCTGAAAGCGCCGCCGGGCAGTGCGACTGCCTTGGCGCTCGCTCAGACAGCCTCCCATGCGCCACTGCTGGTGATCACCCCCAACACAGCCAGCGCGCAGCGTCTGGAGCAGGATCTGGCGTTTTACAGCAGCGTGCCCGTACTCCCCTTGCCCGATTGGGAAACGCTGCCCTACGACAGCTTTTCGCCGCACCAGGACATCATCTCTGCGCGGCTGAGAACGCTGCGCCAATTGCAAGATGGTGTGCGCGGCATCGTGCTCGTGCCGATCAATACGCTCATGCAGCGCCTGCCGCCGGTCTCCTATATCGCTGGCCGCGTAATGACGCTCAAGGCTGGCGCTACGTTAAACCGCGAGACGTTTCGTGAATCGCTCTCCCGGGCAGGCTATCGTGCGGTCGAAACGGTGTACGAGCCAGGCGAGTACGCCATGCGTGGCGCCATCATCGACCTGTTTGCCATGGGCATGGACGAACCGATCCGCATCGATCTCTTCGATGACGAGATCGATACACTGCGCCACTTCGATCCTGGCAGTCAGCGTTCTACGGACAAAGTCGACACCATCGAGCTGCTGCCCGCACATGAGTACTCGTTGAGTCGTAGCGCGATTGCCTGCTTCCGCGAACAGTTCGAAACGCTCTTCGACGTCGACCCGCGCCAGTGCCCACTCTACAACGACGCGCTGAAAGCGATCCCCTCTCCCGGGCTAGAGCAGTACTTACCGCTGTTCTTCGACGAAACCGCCTCCCTGTTCGAGCACGTCACCGACGACACCCGCGTCGCCCTTCTGCCAGGCGTATTTGAAGCTGCCGAGCAGCACTGGCAGGCCATCGAATCGCGTTATGTCAATCTTGGCGTCGACCCGACGCGCCCGCTCCTGCCGCCCCATCGCGCTTTTTTCCCGGTCAACGAGGTGTTTTCCGCCATCAAAGCGCGGCCGCGCCTGGAGCTCACCGAGGACGACACCCAGCGCCACGCGCTGAGCCCACTGGCACAAGCCCTACCTACCCTCTCGATCAACGCCCGCGCCAAGCAGCCGTTGAGCGAGCTGGCCAATTTTTTGGAACAGCACGCCGACACCCGTGTGCTGTTCGTCGCGGAATCCCGCGGACGTCGGGAAGCCCTGGAAGACGTCCTCGCTCCGCTGAAACTGTCGTTGCCTCATAGCGACAGTTTCCAAGCATTCTTGGCCGGCACCCAACGCATGGCGATTACCGAAAGTTTGGTCGGCAGCGGCCTCTGGCTCACCGAGCCGGATGTGGCGGTGATCAGCGAAACCGAGCTGTTTGGCGACGTGGTGCGCCAAAGCCGTCGGCGGGAAAAGGCCACCGACGACAATGAATTGGCGGTAAGACACCTCTCCGAATTGCGCGAGGGCGCGCCGGTGGTTCACCAGGCCCACGGCGTGGGTCGCTACCTGGGGTTGGAAACCCTAGAGGCAGGCGGTCAGGCCAATGAGTTTCTTGCCCTCTCCTACGCCGACGGCGCCAAGCTGTATGTGCCGGTGGACAGCTTACACCTCATCTCCCGCTACAGCGGCGCCGATGACGAGCTCGCCCCACTGCACAAACTGGGCTCCGATCAGTGGGAAAAAGCCCGTCGCAAAGCCGCCGAGAAAATCCGCGATACCGCTGCCGAGCTGCTCGACATCTATGCGCGCCGCGAAGCCCAGCAGGGCGTGATTTACGAAACGCCAGGGGAGGAGTACGTGCGCTTCGCGGCCAGCTTCCCCTTCGAAGAGACACCCGACCAGCAGGCGGCCATCGAGGCCGTCATCGGCGATATGGTGTCGCCCCAGCCGATGGACCGGGTGGTGTGCGGTGATGTGGGCTTCGGTAAAACCGAGGTCGCCATGCGGGCGGCATTCCTCGCCGTGCAGTCCGGCCGACAAGTTGTGGTACTGGTGCCCACCACCCTGCTAGCGCGCCAGCATTTCGAAAACTTCCGCGACCGCTTTGCCGATACCGCCGTCAATATCAGCTTGATCTCGCGTTTTACCGGCGGCAAAGAGATGACCCAAACGCTGGAGAGCATCAAAAGTGGCCAGACCGATATCGTCATCGGCACCCACAAATTGCTTTCAAAGAGCGTCGAACTACCCAAAATGGGCCTGTTGATCATCGACGAGGAGCACCGCTTCGGCGTCGCCCAGAAAGAGAAGCTCAAAACCCTGCGAGCTGAAATCGACATTCTCACGCTAACGGCCACGCCGATTCCTCGCACGCTCAACATGGCCATGAGCGGCATCCGCGATCTGTCCATCATCGCTACGCCTCCCGCTCGGCGCCTGTCGGTCAAAACCTTTGTGCAGCAGCGAGACAACAGCGTCATCAAAGAGGCGCTGCTGCGGGAGATTCTGCGCGGTGGCCAGGTGTACTTCTTACACAATGAAGTCAAAACCATCGAGAACGCGGCTGAACAGATTCGCGAACTGGTACCCGAGGCGCGCGTGGCCGTGGCCCATGGCCAGCTCCCTGAACGCAGTCTCGAGCGTGTCATGTCAGACTTCTATCATCGCCGTTTCAACGTGCTGGTTTGCTCGACCATCATCGAAACGGGGATCGACGTCCCCAGTGCCAATACCATTCTGATCGAGCGAGCCGACAAGTTTGGCTTGGCGCAACTTCACCAGCTGCGTGGCCGCGTGGGACGCAGCCATCATCAGGCTTATGCGTATCTACTGACGCCGCCCCCCAAAGCCATGACCCGCGATGCGGTCAAACGCCTCGAAGCCATCAGCGCGTCCGACGATCTCGGCGCAGGCTTCACACTGGCCAGCCACGATATGGAAATTCGCGGCGCCGGAGAGCTTTTGGGTGACGAGCAGAGCGGCCAAATGGAAACCATCGGTTACACTCTCTACATGGAGATGCTGGACCGAGCGGTGAAGGCCATTCGCGCGGGCAAAACGCCCAATATCGACGCCCCCTTCAATACCGGCGTCGAGATTAGCCTTAATCTGCCCGCCTTGATCCCAGATGACTACGTGCACGACGTACAGCAGCGTCTTGTCATGTACAAACGCATTGCCAACACTCAGTCGGATGCCGAGCTGAAAGAGCTCCAGGTGGAGCTAATCGACCGTTTCGGCCTACTCCCCCAGCCGTTGAAAAACCTGATACGCCAAACCAAGCTACGCCACCGAGCCGAGCAGCTCGGCGTGGCCCGCATTGAAGCGGGCGAACAGCGCGGGCGAGTGATCTTCAATAGCAGCACCGAGATCGACCCGCTAACGCTTGTCACCCTGATCCAGACATCCCCCCAGCACTACCGCCTGGACGGCTCAGACACCTTACGATTTGAATTTCCAATGGAATCGGCCGAACAGCGTTTCGAAAAGATCGAAACCCTGCTCACGACCCTCAATCAAAAAGTAGCGGCAGCGTGAACCTTGGGGCAAACTTATGTTTAAGCAGCACACATCGGTTACGCAACGCTGCCTGTTACCATGCGTACCAGCCGTGCATACATTGACTAGGATCGACCATGACCATTCGTAAGACTATCACCCGTTGGGGCCCCACCAGCCTAGCCGTATTGCTAGCAGCCAGCCTAGCAGGCCCCGCTCATGCACAACCGTCGGCCGAACAAGCCGAGACGGCGGTGGCCATCACCGGCGATGCCGCTACCAGTGCCGAGCAAGTTGCCGACGCCCGTGAATTGCCGCGTGGCCATTTCCGCTTACCCGAACATGGCGACATCATCGGTGAGTACTACACCGTTACCGTCGATAATCCGGAAGAGACGCTGATCGACATCGCACGTCGCCATAATATTGGCTACGAAGAGATTCGCATGGCGAATCCAGACGTTAGTCTATGGGTACCGGGTGAAGGTACCGAGGTAGTGATTCCGGCGCGCTACATTCTGCCGCCTGCGCCACGTGAGGGCGTGGTGGTCAATCTCTCCGAGCTGCGCCTTTACTACTACCCTGCCGACAATCCCGGCATTGTGGAAACCTACCCTGTCAGCGTTGGCCGCGAGGAGTTCGCAACTCCGGTAGGCATCACGCGGACCACGGTCAAAGTCAAAGACCCTGCCTGGGCACCGCCCGCCTCGATGCGTCGTGAAGCGGCTGCAAGGGGCGAGCCTGCACCTGCTATCGTTCCACCAGGGCCTGACAACCCGCTTGGCCGTCACGCCATCTTGCTGGCCATGCCGAGCTACTTGATCCATGGAACCAATAAGCCTGATGGCGTGGGTATGCGTGTCAGCCGCGGCTGTATTCGCATGTACCCGGAAGATATCGAATCACTCTACGAGCGTCTGCCTAGCGGCACTCAAGTCAACCTGATGGATGCACCGTTCAAAGCGGGTTGGGCAGCTGACGGTACGCTGTTCGTGCAGTCTTATCCGCAGCTGGAAGAGAACGTCGGTGACTTCGAGCCGTTGCTCAATGCCATCGAGCGCGTCAGCGAACTTGCTGAAGATCAAGCGGAGATAGACTACGAACAGGTCAAGCGTGCGGTAGAAGCGCCAAATGGCCGTTTCGTGGCGCTTTACGGCCCACAGGCACCTGCTCCTGAGCCGGAACCCGAACCGCAGCCCACACAACAACTGGAAGGGATTTTGGAGGGTGTCGAGCTCTCCACTACCGTCCGTGTGGAAGGCGATGCCTGATAAGGCAAACGCTAGACAACAAAAAACCCCGCCAAGGCGGGGTTTTTCACATCTACAGCAGCCACCGAACATGCATCATGTCCGGTGGCCCAAGCAGAATTACTTCTGCATGGAACGCTGGAACATGCGGTTCATTTCTTCACGGTTCTGCTCAGACATCTGCAGAGCAGCTTGCGCGTCGCGCTGAGCTTGGTTTGCAGTGTTCAGAGCTTGTGAAGCCATGCTGCGAGCTTCTGCAGCGTCAGCTTGTGCAGATTCAGCAGTCATGCGAACTTCTTCCAGAGCGCTGGTAGAAGCACAGCCAGCCAGGATTGCCAGAGAAGCGGCAGCGGCAGTCATCTTCAGAGCAGTCTTCAGAGTCATAGTGTTCTCCTTGAGTCTTCCTTGGGTACTACGTTAAGGGTATGACAAAAAATAAGGCTAAAACGTTAGCTTAAATTTGTCTACCTGCGGTGCAGGTTCGTTACAGCGACTTGTACCAGGGTTACGTACCAGGGTACGCAAGTCAAACGCTGTTTTATAATAGACCACAGCGGTTGTCTATAGCCACGTGTTCAAAACCTAGAACTTCCTTCAACAACACAAGCCTAGCGGATCACCACGCGAGTGCCAACATCTACTAGCTGGGCGACTCGCTCGATCTCTTCGTTGGTCACCGCCACACACCCTTGGGTCCAGTGGAAGTTACCGTGAATGTCTGGATCACCGCCGCCGATCCCGTGAATGCCAATAGCGCCTCCCAGCGCCGTATTTTGCGGGGGAGAGCCAAAACGCCGGTAGTGATCGAAGTAGGCCTCGTAATCCGCTTGGGAGTAGATACCTGCATCGAGCGCCATTCGGGCGTGAGGTGGCGTAGGATAATCGATACCGATGAAGATATGCCACTGACTTTCGTAATTAAATCGATTGATCCGAAACTCGCCCAGCGGCGTGACGTTATCACCGCGAACACGCTGGGTCTTGGCCCCACCACGGCCTAAAGAGATAGGCGCGAAGCGTTCGATCAATGCATTGCCACGGAAAATACTCAGCGTAGCGTCTTTGTCGTCGATCAGCACCCATAGCTCATTGCTATGGCGCGGCACTGGCGCACGAGTAAGCAACGTCGCCACTAGGTCGGGCGGCGCATAGTCGTCGACGGTGCTGGTCGTCGCAGCGGTGGCTACGGCGGGCCAGCTCAGGGCCATCGCTAAAAATCGGCGGCGGTTCACAGGCATCATTATGGCTCTCAAAAAAACGGGCCAGCGGTGCTGACCGACAATGCGTTAATGATGGCTGTTATACCTTAAAGATGCCGCCATTGTCAGCGTATTAGCAAGCAATATGCGTTGATAAGCATCGCTCGCTCTACACGATGCGCCAGCAAAACGGTGCAGTCGATGGCGCTACATCGAGCAGCCCGCACCTAGAGGTCGTCAAACTCTTGCATACTGACGACGAGCTTGCGAGCCTCTGCGTTGTGGCCTTGAGCAAGAGCATTGAAAAACGTTTCCTCTGGCTCGATTTTGGCTCGCGACGCCCGATGCTCATAGAGGCTCTGAAGCTTACGATGAGCCTCTACTGCCGTCTCGGTTAGCTCATCGATGGAGCCCGCCACACTCTGCTCGGCAAGCGCTTCCAGCTCAGGGGGCTGCGGGAAGTCGCTGGAATCATCGAACCAGGTCTCCAGTACTTCGCGGTGGTCTGAGCCATCATGAAACAGCGCTTCTAGCCCCGTTTTCATTTTCAACTCGCTGTCCGCTAAATAGCGTAGCGCCATGGCCAAACGTTCAAGCTCGGCTTGACTGGCAGCATCGCTATACTGACGCGCCATACGAGCATGATAGCCTGTCGCCCACTCGATGAGATCCTTGACTTGGTTGTAGCGCATCCGTGTCTCCTCTGTGGTTGTGTTAAGAACCTGAGGGCGAATCAGCCCATTTCAAGGCTAACGCACAGCGCCGATTTCCTCATCGCGCCTCCCTCGACCCTATGTCAGCGCAGTGCGATCTACCACTCCTCGCTGGTCTCTCTCAGCGAAGCGATCTCTCGTTTGGCAGCCGCTAGGTTGTCCAACAGTTGCTCTGCCAGCGAGCGCTGGCTGCCAACGGCGATCATGGCAGGGTTCTGCACGGTGCGCCGTGCGGCCCCTTCGTCACTGTGCAGCTTGTCTAGCTGCCCCACGAGCCAATGAAGCCAGTGGTCGGGTTGATGCATGGCGTCACGCAGACGCTGGAGCTCGGCCACATCGGGCCCGTCATTGGCGAGCAGCGCGCGCCAGTCATGGCTCGTCAACCGTGCGTGCTCGGTCACCTCTTTGAGCAGCGAGCCCAGTGCTAGCTCGAACAGCGCCAGCGCGCTCTCTTCGATGGCCATCCGACGGGCAGGGCTGTGCTCGTCATCGCCTACCGGTAGGCCTACCAGCAGTTCGGCCTGATACAATAACTGGTTAGTACGGGAACGCGGGCTCACTTGCGTTTATCCTCCACGTGCCATTTGCCGCCTTCGAAGGTTGCTTTCCACCCGGTCGCTTTACCCTCTTCGTCGGTCATCACGTACTGCTCTTTGTTTTTACGTGAGTAGCGAATTTGCGCAGGACGACCATCCGGGTCTTCACTCGGCGCTTTCAAGATGAAGTGGTACTTCTCCGGCAGCTCATCGGCATGCGCTTTGAGTTCCTTGACCAGCGGCGGGCGTGTTTCCCGGTTTTTAGGGAATTTACTCGCCGCCAAAAACAGTCCGCTTGCCCCATCACGCAGTACATAGTGGTCATCTACCTTTTGGCAGGCCAGCTCCGGCATGGGGATAGGGTCCATTTTGGGCGGCGCTACTTCGCCGCTGCGCAGCAGCTTACGGGTGTTTTTACACTCGCTGTTGGTGCAGCCAAAGTACTTGCCAAACCGCCCGGATTTGAGCTGCATGTCCGAGCCGCACTTATCGCACTCGATGAGCGGGCCGTCATAGCCTTTGATCTTGAACTTACCGCTTTCGACTTCGTAGCCTTCGCAGTCAGGGCTGTTACCGCAAATGTGCAGCTTGCGGGTTTCATCGATCAGGTAGTTATCCATGGCCGTGCCGCATTTCGGGCAGCGGCGCTTGGCGCGCAACGCATCGGTTTCCGCCTCTTCACCGGCATCTTCTGCCACCGCTTCCTCGCCAGGAATCAGGTCGATGGTCGTCTTGCAGCGCTCTTTGGGCGGTAAATTGTAGCCACTGCATCCCAGGAAGACGCCGGTCGAGGCCGTGCGAATCTGCATTTTCCGGCCGCAGCTCGGGCAGTCGATGTCGGTAGGCACCGGCTGGTTGGGGCGCATGCCCTCCTCGCTTTCGGCCTTCATCAACTCCATGCGGAATTCATCGTAGAACGCGTCGAGCAGCGCCTGCCAGTTACGCTCGCCTTCGGCCACCTCATCAAGGCTATCTTCCATGCGCGCCGTGAAGGAGTAGTCCATCAGATCCGGGAAGGATTCTTTCAGCCGCTCGGTGACGATGTCCCCTAGTTTTTCGGCATAGAAACGGCGGCTCTCCAGCTTCACATAGCCGCGGTCCTGAATGGTCGAGATGATCGACGCGTAGGTCGAAGGGCGCCCTATGCCCTGCTTCTCTAGCTCTTTGACCAAGCTGGCTTCGGTGTAGCGAGCAGGCGGCTTGGTGAAATGCTGCTGTGGATCGAGCGTCTCGAGACGCATGTTCGTGCCGGTCGGCAGGTCCGGCAAGCTTTGGTCTTCATTTTTGCCGGTGGGTTTCATCACCCGTGTGTAACCATCGAATTTCAGCACGCGGCCTTTGGCTCGCAGCTCATAGCCATCCACTTCCACACTCAGCGTACTGGAGAGGTATTCGGCAGGCGTCATCTGGCACGCCACGAATTGTCGCCAAATGAGCTCGTAGAGACGCTCGGCGTCGCGCTCCATGCCTGAGAGATCCGTTGCTTTACGCTCGACACTCGAGGGGCGGATGGCCTCGTGGGCCTCCTGGGCGCTCTCTTTGCTGCTGTAACGGTTGGGCGACTCGGGCAAATAGCGCGCCCCATACTCATCACCAATAAACGAACGAACGCTCTCAACCGCATCTTTCGAGAGGTTGGTGGAGTCAGTACGCATATAGGTGATGTAGCCCGCTTCATAGAGGCGCTGAGCCATGGTCATGGTTTTCTTGACCGAAAACCCTAATCGACCACTGGCGGCCTGCTGAAGTGTCGAGGTAATGAACGGTGCAGTGGGCTTGGAACTGGTCGGCTTATCCTCGCGAGAGGTGATCGACAGCTTGGCTTTACGCAGCTGAACGATGCGCTCCATCGTCTCTTGTTCGGACGTGGGGCGGAACGCCTTCCCATCTTGCCTCGCCAGAGCAAACCGCACCAGCTCGCCTTCTGGGGAGACGAGGTCCGCATGCACATCCCAAAACTCTTCGGGAATGAACGCACGGATCTCCCGCTCACGCTCGACGATCAGGCGCACCGCCACCGACTGCACGCGCCCAGCAGAAAGCCCCCGAGCAATTTTTGCCCACAGCAAAGGCGACAGCATGAAGCCCACGACACGATCGAGAAAACGACGTGCCTGCTGGGCTTCGACACGGGGCAAGTTCAGCGCGCCAGGCGCTTTAAAGGCATCTTGAATGGCGTTCTTGGTAATTTCGTTGAACACCACGCGCTTATAGCGGCTGTCGTCGCCCCCAATGGTCTCGCGAAGGTGCCACGCAATGGCTTCCCCTTCGCGGTCCAAATCCGTCGCGAGATAGACGGCATCGGCTTTCTCGGCGAGCTTTTTGAGTTCGGCGACGACCTTCTCTTTACCGGGCAGCACCTCATAGTGAGCTTCCCAGCCGTTATCGGGGTCGATACCCATACGCCGAATCAACTGATCGTGGGCCTTGCGCTTTTTATACTCAGCCTTCTCTTCCGCCGACATCTTACGCGTTGCCGCGGCTTGGCGAGCGCGCTCCTTCGGGTCGGAGGCTGCCTTGCCTGAGCCGCTGGTCGGCAGGTCACGTATGTGGCCCACGCTCGACTTGACGATGAAATCGTTGCCGAGATACTTATTGATCGTCTTCGCTTTCGCGGGCGATTCGACGATGACCAGTGACTTGCCCATAGTGCTCCACTTTCCTATTGCCCAGGCGCTGTCGCCCATGCTCTGAATACGTTGCCGCCACCACCTTGGCATGACGACCATGAAAAAATGCGCCTACCCTACCCCAGCCCTTGATGAAGCGCCAGTAGCAACCTAACCGGGAAATGCAGGGTTGACGCTTCGCATCGTCAGTGCGTCACACTCGAAAGGATAGGGGATGCCGTTTTATCAAGGGGTAGCTAGACACTAGACTGCCGCTTGCCGCTCGGCAACCCAAACAGTCGCCTTGCATAAAAAACGCCCCCACGAGTGAGTGGGGGCGCAGCGACGTCAGGCAAGCGTATTATTGCTTGCGCTGGGTTCCTTTTCGCTGGCTTGGCGCTCGACGTGAGGGCTTTTTAGCAGCCGTATCACTGGCCGTATCCGGCGCGGCGTTAGCAGGGGCCACCTCCTTTGTCTTGGCACTCTCGACAGAGGCGTTCTCAGCCTCGCCGGACGCCTTGGCTGCAGGTGCGCTCACGGCTTTGGGGCGCGCCTTGTCAAACAGAGCCTTAACCTGCTCGAAGCGTTCGGCCGCGTGCTCCGAGAGCTCACCGCTCGCCGCAAATACGTGTTCGAGGTGAGTAATATAGCCATCGATGCGCTCGTTGCTTTGACCCTTCAGCAGCGTAGGCAGCGATGCTAGCGCTTGCTCCCTATCGAGCTTCAGAATGAAGAATTGCTCGCGAACCAAACGCTTGAACTCACTAAGCGAAGTGCTCGGCTCGAGTTCTGCGCGTGATGCACGCAACCGCTTGAAGTTGCGCTCGTCGGTGGCCGGTGCACCGCCAAGCACGTAAATAACGGAGCGCATCACGGCCTCATGAGGCCCCCCCTGGGCAATTTTGTGACGCAGCTCGTTTTGACGATGCTCGATAAAACGGCGGTGCTCAGGCTCGGCGCCCGGACGGCGACGATGGACGTGGGCATCGCCGTACAAGCCGACGGCTGCTTGCAGAAGCGGCTGACCGTAAATATCCATGAACATCCGCTCAGTGCTGCTATCGCGCAGATCTCGCCAAGCATCCAAGCTCGCCACGATCTGATCGGACGCCATGCTTTCCAATGCTTTGAACATATTGTCCTGTTCGACCGGCTGACGATGACGACGAACGTACTCTGCCATGACGGGTAGCGGCACCGTCAGCGGATTGCGATCTGAGAGGAGCTTGTATCCTAAGCGGATGGGATGCATGCGCCGAATCCAGCGGGCAGCTTCAGGTGTCATGACAGCCTGTAGCCAGGGCTGCAGGTAAAGACGGTAAAGTCCCAAATTGATTTCGGAGATACGCGCGACCGTCGCAAAGCGCCGATCATCCTCGGGCTTGTGCATCACGTCTTGGTCGAGTTCTGCGAAATTACGCGGCGTGAACTCCAGCAGGTAGTCCCGCTCGATCAGTTCGGCATCCGTACGCTCACTGGCATGGGAGATGGTCGTCTCGTAGAGCCCCGGCGGCATGACGTCGATATAATCCATGTTCGCCGTGAACTCGGAGTGCTCTTTACGCGAGACGCTACCAGAAACGAAAATACCCAAATGGCCGGTGGTATCGTGCAGGCAGTAGATGATCGTTTGCTCGTTGGCGATGATATCTTCCTCGCCTTCGTAAAGATCACGAATCCAGCCCAACGCTTGGGGCGGCGGCGTAATGTCATCGCCACGCGAGCAGAACACCACGACCGGCGAACGCACGTTGCGCAAATCGATGCGGCGACCGTCGCGAGTGACCAGTTGCGCGGTCGAGAGACGATTGCCCACGAATAGGTTGTCGACGATGTACTGAATTTCGTCGCCGCCCAATACCACGTGGCCTCCCCACCAACGTTCGAACTCCAAGTAGCGCTTGGTTTCGGTATCCACGTTGGCGTAAAGGTGGTACTGCTTCTTCCAGTAGGTGTTGGCCGGATTGAGGCGCTCGAAGTTCTGTACCAACCAAGCGCCGTCGAACAGACCATTGCCGATATCGCTGGTTAGCGCCGTGATCCAGCTACCGCCCGTCATGCCACCGGTGTAGCGCATGGGCGCTTTACCGTGCTCGCCTGCCCAATAAGAGAGCGGTGCTCCGGCAATCAGGATCGGGCCGAAGACATCGGGCTCCAAAGCGGCCGCCATCATGATCTGCCAGCCTGCCTGACAGTTGCCGACCACCATGGGTTTTTCGGTGGTTTCTGGGTGCAGCTCGATGACGTGGCGTAAAAACGCCACTTCCGCCTCGACCACGTCCTCGACGGTTTGGCCCGGCTCAGGGAAAGGCAAGAAGCCAATGAAGTAGCAAGGATGTCCCGCTTTCAAGGCAACACCAAGCTCGCTGTCCGGCTTGAAACCGCCGATCCCAGGACCATGGCCCGCGCGGGGGTCGACCACCACGAAGGGACGTTTTTGTGGGTCGACCTGGACATTACTAGGCGGAAGAACGCGCAGCAGCTCATAGTTCGTCGGGTTGGGCAGCGTACGCCCATCCATCAAAATTTCTGTCTCGAACCCCAACACATTGGGCTTGGTCTGCTCCATGTGCGCTAGATATTGGTTACCGCGTTCGCGCATTACATCCCAGTAAAGAATGTTACGCTCGACGCTGTCTCGCCAGTAGTTCATGGCCGCACGTCCGAACCCAAAGGGGTCCATCATGCTTGCGAGCGCGTCACTGCTCGATGTCGACGCCAGTAGTGGGTTTGCGAGAAAGTTCATAGAGTCTCCCGTTGGGTTGATGCTGGGCACCCGTCCCGAAGCAATAATGCTGCAATGCAATATAGTTTAGGCCACTCCCTGCCTAACGTCGATGATTACCGCCCGCTTTTGTACTTTCCCCTCTTTAAGCCACCCGCACCAGAGTCGTAACCCCAGCTTTCAAAGCGGTAGCGCTCAATCAGTGGTAGCATTTCACCGATGACGCCGCGCTTATCGCTAGCAGTGGCACGCAAAGCGCCAGCGCATCTCACCTAGAGGAAGCTTACCCCGAGGTAATTATGTCATCCCCCACGCTGCTCAACCGCTTAACGTTCCGTCAGTTGCAGGTGTTTCAAGCGGTACATCGTCAACGCTCTTACTCCCGAGCGGCCGAGCAGCTAGGCTTGACCCAACCTGCCGTGAGTGCGCAGATGCGTCAGCTAGAGCAAGCCGTTGGGCAGCCGCTGTTCAAGTACGCGGGAAAAACACTTCACGCTCTCCCTGCTGCCGATACGTTGGCGCTCTCGACCCGGGAAATTTTTGGGCAGCTCTCTCGTCTACAAATGAGCCTGTCAGACATTAACGGCAAAATCAGCGGCAAGTTGAACGTCGCTGCCGTCTCCTCCGCGCAGTATGTCGTGCCCTATGTGCTGGCTAAATTTCGCGCACGCTATCCAGACGTGCAGCTACGGCTAAAGGTCTGCAATCGCAGTCAGGCACTCGAAAGGCTGGCCGAGCAGCAGGATGACGTCGTTATCATGGCCATGGTGCCCGAGGACGATGGCTTAGTGGTCATGCCGATCCTCGAAAACGAATTGGTAGCGGTGGTATGGCCAGAGCATCCACTGCTCAGCATGCCTCGCCCGACGCTGGTCGATTTCGCGCGGCATTTCGTGCTGATGCGCGAACCAGGATCGGGGGTGCGCAGTGCCTTCGAGCAGCTCGCCGTGGATCAGGAAGTGGGGCTGGCCCACCGTATCGAGCTGGGCACCAACGAAGCTATCAAACAGGGAGTCATGGCTCACCTGGGTGTCGCCGTGTTGCCCCGTTTAGCCGTACAGCGCGAGCTCGAACAGGGGTTGCTAGCCACCCTGGCACTGCCCAACTTCCCCATTCGCCGCGCTTGGTGCACGGTGTATCGCCGCGACCACTTCCCGACGCCAGCGGCCGAGCTTTTCTTACGCTTCGTCCGTGAGCATCTAGGCGAGTTCCAGCGCCACTTTCAGGCCCCGGCTAGCCCGCTACCCAGTCATGGCGTTTCCTGCCTGCCCCCTCTCTCATTGGCACACGATGAGTAGCGGTACACGGTGTCTTGTTGATGTTCAGATATGTTACATTATCTACAACCTACGTATCAGTTAGCGTTACTCAGGGCATGGCAGGCAGTCGCCGAGCGACTCCGTTAGACAAACGTGGTTTGCAGCGTACCTCGTGCGATCGTTCCCTTTGCCAGCCGCACAGTAGAGAGGCTCTCTCCTATGAGCAACACCCCTTCCCAGCGCGTGCCCAGCGGCGAAAAATTCCGTAACGAACACGGCATGACGGTGATCAAAGACGGCATGAAGCAGCGCAAAGCGCAGGTGGATGCCCCGTCACTCGAGCGCAAGCCTAAGTGGCTGCGCGCGCAAATTCCCGGCGGCGAGCGATTCGACGCCGTGAAGAAAAACGTGGCCACTCACCGCCTGAGTACCGTTTGCGCCGAGTCCCACTGCCCTAACATGGGCGAGTGCTGGAGCAACGGCACCGCGACCATCATGCTAATGGGTTCCGTATGCACGCGTGCCTGCCGATTCTGCGCGGTGGACACGGGCAACCCGAAAGGCTGGCTGGACCACGAAGAGCCCGACAACACCGCGAAGTCCGTCGAGCTGATGGGGCTGCGCTATATCGTGCTGACCTCCGTCGACCGCGACGACCTCGACGACGGTGGTGCCACTCACTACGCCAACTGCATCCGTGCCATCAAAGCGCGCACGCCCGATGTCGTCGTGGAAGCTCTCACACCCGATTTCGACGGCGACAAATCTGCCATCGAGCGCGTAGTAGACTCGGGATTGGAGGTGTTTGCCCAAAACGTCGAAACCGTCGAGCGGCTGACCAGCAAAGTGCGCGACCCTCGCGCTGGCTACCGCAAAACGCTCGACGTATTGGCCCACGCCAAGCAGTATCGCCCCGACATCATCACCAAAACCAGCTTGATGCTGGGTCTGGGAGAAACGGACGAAGAGATCCTGCAAACCTTCGACGATTTGCGTGAGATTGGTGTCGATATCGTGACGCTGGGGCAGTACCTGCGCCCGACGAAAAACCACCTAGCGGTGGAGCGCTGGGTCAGCCCCGACGAGTTCGAGCGCTATCGCGTACTGGGACTAGAGAAAGGCTTCATGGAAGTGCCTTCTGGCCCGCTGGTGCGCTCCAGCTACCGGGCAGACCGCGTGTTCGAAAAGAACAACTTGGGTCTTGCCGCTCCTGCGGCCATTCCAGGTCAAGAGCCGGACAGCAACCGCATCCCCGCCTTCAACGTCGGCTAACTCGCCGCGGACTGCCTGCATACAGCGCTCTGCAGGCAGTCTTCGTTACGCAGGCACTACCAGGCTACGCTTCAGTCGCGCGGCCAACGCCTGCGCAAGCCGTTCGCCAACGTCTTTAACATTAGCCCCGTCTTGTCCATGAGAGAGATCGACCAAATCGGCAAGACGAGTGACCTGCATACCCGCGTAGCCACAAGGATTGATACGCGCAAATGGAGACAGGTCGCCGTCGACGTTCAGCGCGACGCCATGGTAGCTGGCCCCACGACGAATACGCAGGCCGAGCGAGGCGATTTTGGCCTCCCCCATGGCCGTTTCTACGTAAACCCCCGGCGCATCGGGCTTGGCCCAGCCGCGCACTCCATACGCGTCTAGCACGTCGATCACGGCATTTTCGAGCGCCGTGACCAAGTCACGCACGCCAATCTTGCCCCGACGCACGTCCAGCAGCGGATAGAGGATCACCTGCCCCGGCCCGTGATAGGTGACCTGTCCGCCCCGGTCGGTATTGACCACGGGAATATCGCCCGGCATCAACAGGTGCTCTGGCTTGCCCGCCTGCCCTTGGGTAAATACAGGCTCATGCTCGACCAGCCAAAATTGATCCGCCGTGTTTTCATCGCGCGTGTCGGTAAGCTCACGCATGGCTTCCCATACTGGTAGATAGGGGCGATGACCGAGGCGATGCAGAGCAATCGGGGCGTCGTCGCTCATGGTCATACCACCATGTGCACGCGGCCAGTGGCCTTCAGCTCGTCGAACAGTTGGCTCAACTGCTGTTCCCCTGTGGCCACGATGGTGACTCGAACGGACTGGAAACGACCATTGCGACTATCCACGACTTCCAACGTGGTCTCATCGAAGTCAGGCGCGTGACGCACGATGACTTGGCACACGGTGGCCGGAAAATCGTCAGCCGCATCGCCCACGACCTTTAACGGGTAATCGCACGGGAAGGTAATTTTGGGTGGCTCTTTCGCCACGGGCTGGCGTAAATCACGCAGCCCTTGCTTGGCACCTTTTTTCATAACTCGCCTTTACATTAAGTGAATCGTTGGGCTAATCCCAATAAATAAGGCCCAGACTCTCACAATACAAGGCGTATGGTGAGAGGCTGGGCCCAACACTGGCCGTTTAGCTGGTGAAATTACTGATCAAGTTGCTGAAGAAACGCTGCACTTGATCGAACAGGCGCTTGAACAGCCCACCCTCTTCGATGTTTTCCAGCGCGACGAGCTGGCGTTCTCCCACCATCTCTTCGCCTAGATAGACTTCCAGCGTACCTACGTCGTCACCTACTGCCACGGGCGCTTGAATGTCAGCATCCAAATTTAGACGGGCGCGGAGCTCTTCATTGCGATTGCGGGGCAGCGTCATGAAAACTTCTTCATCCACCCCCACACGTAGCTCGTTGATGTCCCCGCCCCACACGCGCGGCGTTGCCAGCACGGCGCCGCGCTCATAGAGCTTCATGGTTTCATAGAAACGGAAGCCATAGCTCAGAAGCTTTTGCGATTCCTGGGCACGCGCCTCATCGGAACTCGTGCCCATCACCACGGAGATCAGACGCATGCCATCACGCTGCGCCGAAGAGACCAGGCAGTAACCTGCTTCGGTGGTCCAGCCGGTTTTCAGGCCGTCTACGGTCGGGTCGCGCCACAATAGGCGGTTACGGTTCGGCTGATCGATCCCCGCAAACGAGAAGTTACGCTGTGAATAGATGGCGTAGTGCTCGGGATAGTCGTTGATGATGTGACGAGACAGACGCGCCATATCATGGGCGGTCGAGTAGTGATTCTCATGGGGCAAGCCAGTGGCATTCATGAAGTGGGTATCGTTCATGCCCAAACGCGTGGCGTGCTGATTCATTAGGTCGGCAAACGGCGCTTCACCACCCGCCAGATGTTCTGCCATGGCCACGCTGGCATCGTTACCCGAGACGATGATGATGCCATGAAGCAGATTATCCACCGAAACACGATCGCCCACTTCGATGAACATCTTCGAGCCGCCGGTACGCCAAGCGTTTTCGCTGATATTGACCATATCGGTCAGGTTGATGGTGCCACGATCCAGCTCGCGTTCGACCAGGTACGCGGTCATCAGTTTGGTCAAACTTGCAGGCGGCAAACGCTCATCGGCGTTGTGCTCTGCAAGAATCCGCCCACTGTTGGCGTCCATCAAAATCCACGAACTCGCGGCAAGCTGTGGTGGTGCAGGGATGATCGTTTGGGGTTGAGGGATCACCTGAGCCATCGCCGGGGCGACGACGGCCGTCATCGCTGCGAAGAGGCAGAGCTTGGCGGTACGGCGGATTGACATCATTACATTCATCACATACTTCTCACTGACAAAGAAAAATGGCGGCGCATGATACGCCACTTGGGCACATATTGAGAGCGATTATCTCACGACAAATACTTGAGGAAAGCCTGCGCGACGAAGTTCTTCACGGGCCTGTGTCTCTTGGCTGGGACTGACGGGGCCGACCTGAACGCGGTGAACGTCGGCCTCACTTTGCACTCGAACGCCGTGGGGTAACTCATCCGACAGCCGCTGTTGTAGCTGCTGCGCTCCTTCGGCACTCCCCAGCGCGGCCACCTGCAAATAAACGGCATGACCACTGCTCGGCTCGGCTGATGCCGCCCTAACAGGCCGAGTCTCAGAAACAGGCGTGGAAGCCGCAACGGCGGGGGCCGCCGATGTGGCTTGGGGGGACGAAACGCTGCCCCCTCGACCACGCTCGGCTAACCACTGAGCAGGGTCGATCGCCTCGACGCGCACGGGCCCGGTTCCGTTATCGAGAATCCCCAAGCGTGCTGCCGCCGCATAAGAGAGGTCGATTTCACGATCGCTATGGAACGGGCCGCGGTCATTGACGCGAACGATCACCGAGCGTCCGTTGTTCAAACTGGTGACCCTGGCAAAGGTGGGCAGCGGGAGCGAGCGGTGAGCTGCCGACATTTTGTACATATCGTAAATCTCACCGTTGGACGTGGCGTAGCCGTGGAATTTTTCACCATACCAAGACGCCGTACCCTGGCGCGCATAGCCGCGCGAGTCGGGGAGCACGTGATAGGTTTCGCCCCACACTTCATAGGTGGAACGGTTGCCCGCCCGGGAAGGCGCTTCGATTCGCGGCTCGGCATCGGGTACGGTGCTGACATCCGGCGGCGCCACGGGGTAGGCATCCCCTGACATGGCGTAGCGCTCACCACTGGCGGCCGCCGGAGCATTGGGCGCTGGGCTGGCACCGCCTACGTCTCCCGCCACTCTTTGCGGTGAAGAAGAGCTGGCGCAGCCGCTGATCAAGGCCGCGAGTAACAGCGAGCCGCTTAACAGGCGCACATCGATCCGCAGTTTAGTCATTCTCGGCCTCGGCTTGCTGCTGGATAGCTTCTGCCAACTCGGCGACCGCCATGGCGTAGAGGTGGCTGTGGTTATAGCGCGTAATCACGTAGAAGTTGAACTCCCCCAGCCGATAGCGCTCTTGGCCGTCAGCGACCTCAAGCAGCAGTGGCACCACTGGCGTATCGGGCGTTAAGGAAGTTTCCGTCACCACACCCTGCTCAGCGGCTTCGGCAGCCGTCGTGCTTGGGCGCACCGTCTGATTGAAGCTCAGCGCTTCAGGGAGTTCTTCGGGGCCTTCGGCTTCATGGTAAATCGCGCCGCCTCGTTGCCAACCATGCTCGGCGAAGTAATTGGCAACGCTACCAATCGCATCGACTGGGTTATTCCACAGATCGCGCTTCGCGTCACCGTCAAAATCGACGGCGTAAGCTTGATAGCTGGTAGGTATGAATTGAGGGTAGCCCATGGCCCCTGCATAGGAGCCGTAGAGCGATTCGGGTGCCACCTCTTGCTGATAGGCGATGGTCAAAAAGGCCGCTAGCTCGCCGCGAAAGAAATCGCCGCGTACCGGGTGGTGAAATGCCAGCGTGGCGAGAGAGTCCAACACTTTATGACGCCCTTTGTGGCGACCGTAGTAGGTCTCTACACCCAAGATGGCGGTAATCACTTCCGGCGGAACGCCGTATTCCGACTCGGCACGCGCCAGCGCATCGGCATGGGCCTTCATGAACGCGGCCCCTTCGTCGATACGCTGCTCGGTTAGAAAAATATCGCGATACTCGAACCAGCGCAGCCGACGCTCGGCCGCGCCTGCCATGGCATCCAACACTTCCTGTCGATAGCTTGCCTGAGCCAGCGCTTGCTCCAGCCACGCATTTGGCACGCCCTGCTCGGCCAGCTCGTCAGCCAATTGCTGGGTTTTCGGATTATGCTGCGGATCGAAACTGATCGTTTCCTCAGCGACGACCGCCGGGGCCGAACACGCTACTAGCATGGCAATGGCATAGCCACCCGCTTGACTTCGCGCCCTGTTCATTTGCTCACCACTCCTGTGAATTCATACTGCCACGGCCTTGACCGTCAGCGTGGCAGTAACCGCCGATGGGCGTGTATGGACATGAGAATACCGAACCCCGCTAACAAGGTCACGCTAGAGGTGCCGCCATAACTGACCAGTGGCAGCGGCACGCCCACCACCGGCAAGATGCCACTCACCATGCCCACATTGACGAATACATAGATAAAAAACGTCAGAATGATACTGCCTGCGAACAGGCGACCAAAGGTATCTTGGGACGATGCCGCCAGCCACAGCCCGCGGCCCACGATCATCACATACAGCGTCAGTAGCACCATCATACCCACCAGGCCAAACTCCTCACCCAACACGGCGATGATGAAATCGGTATGCCGCTCGGGCAAGAACTCGAGTTGGGACTGGGTACCTTCTAACCACCCTTTGCCCCATAGCCCACCGCTGCCGATGGCCGTAGTGGATTGTATGATGTTCCACCCGGAACCCAGCGGGTCGCTATCGGGGTCTAGAAACGTCAGCACCCGCTGTCGCTGATAGTTGTGCATGTTCATCCATAGCACCGGTAGGCCCGCCGCGCCCAGCGCTGCGACCAAACCGATCAACTTCCAGGAAAGCCCTGCCAGCAGCACGACGATCACCGCCGCGCTGGCCACCAACAGCGAGGTACCAAGATCTGGCTGAATGGCCGTTAGTACGACCGGTACACCAATGATCACCGCGCAGACCACGATATCGCGAAGACGTGGCGGCAACTGGCAGCGGTTCAAATATGCGGCCACCATCAGCGGCACCGCCAATTTCATCATCTCCGAAGGCTGAAAACGGATGACGCCAGGAATCTCAAGCCAGCGCTTGGCCCCCATGCCGATATCGCCAGCAATTTCTACCGCAATCAGCATGGCAAGACCCACCCCGTAGGCCAGCGGTGCCCAGCGTAAAAACGTCGAGGGGGAGAACTGGGCGATGATCACCATACCCGCCAGCGCCACGCCAAACCGAATGGCCTGGGCGATGACGGTATCGAGCCGCTGCCCCGAAGCGCTGTAAAGCACCAATAGACCCGCGCTCATCAGCACCAGTAGCATGCCGAGCAGCCAGGGATCGAGGTGGATACGTTCCCACACACTTTTGCGCCGGGCGATACCGCTGTCCGGCGGACGCGTTGGATAACGCCGCAACGAACGGGTAATCAGTTGCCAAGGCATCGCTAGTTGCCCTCCACGTTGGCGGTATCTTCCTCTAACACCTCTTTGACTTCCTCGACCTCGGGGGCATCATCTTCGAGCAGCCAAGCATCCGTCATCGCCCGTGCCAAATGCGCGGCATGAGTGCTGCCGCCCCCCGCGTTTTCGACGATGACCGATACCGCAATTTGTGGGTCGTCGATGGGCGCAAACGCCATGAAAAGCGCGTGATCACGTAGGCGCTCTTCGAGCTCTTCCGCGTTATAGCGCTGATCTTGACCAAGCGAGAACACCTGGGCCGTGCCTGACTTGCCCCCCATGCGATACTCGAGCCCCACCCCAGTTCGACGTGCCGTGCCCTCGCTGCCGCTGAGCACTTTTTCCATACCGCTATATACCCGATCCCACCAGTTATCGTTGGCCAGTTCGATATCGGGCAGCGTATCGGGGAGCTCTTCGGGCACCGGCTGCTCGCCAATACGCAGGGCCAAGCGCGGCTTCACCCAATGGCCACGATTGGCCAAGGCAGCGGTAGCGCTGGCAAGCTGCAGCGGTGTGACCTGCCAATACCCTTGACCAATGCCTACCGAGAGCGTTTCGCCGGGATACCACGGCTGATTGAACCGCGCCCGCTTCCAGTCACGCGAGGGCATCAGCCCCGTGCTTTCTCCCTGAACGTCGTGCGCCACGCGTTGGCCAAAGCCGAAGTTGGTCATCTGTTCGTGGAGCTTGTCGATACCGAGGTCGTGGGCAAGAGAGTAGTAGTAGGTGTTATTCGATACGGCAATGGAGCGCTCCATATCGACACGCCCATGCCCCCAGCGCAGCCAATTACGATAGCGGCGAGAATCGTTGGGTAATTGATAGAAACCGGGATCGTTGATGGTGCTATCCGGGGTGATCACGCCCTCGACCAACCCTGCCAGCGCCAAGAAGGGCTTGATGGTCGACCCCGGCGGGTAGTGACCGCGAATGGCACGGTTGAACAGCGGCAGGTCGATATCTTCCTGCAGCGCTCGATAAGAAGCGACATCAATGCCGGTCACGAACTGGTTACTATCGAATCCAGGGGTCGACACCATCGCCAAAATTTCGCCAGTGCTGGGCACGATAGCCACGATGGAACCGCGTCGCCCATCAAGCAGCTCGTAAGCCAGCATTTGCAAGGAGCGGTCGAGAGTCAAGGTGAGGTTGGCACCGGGCACGGGGTCGGTACGGCCCAATTCGCGTAGAACGCGGCCCCGTGCGTTGGTTTCGACCTTACGTAGTCCGGCCTCGCCGTGGAGTTCAGTCTCGTAAAAACGCTCGACGCCGGTTTTGCCAATGAAATGGGTACCCGCATAGCGTCCTGGGTCGAGCTCCTGTAGCTCTTCTGCGTTGATACGCCCGACGTACCCCAGAGCGTGGGCCATGACGTCCGCATCGGGATAGTAGCGAAGCAGTTGAGCCTCGACTTCGACGCCGGGCAACCGGTGGCGATTGACGGCCAGCCGAGCGATCTGCTCTTCGCTCAGGTCGCTCATCAACAGCGCAGGCTGAAACGGTCGCTGGCGCTGGCGGGAACGCACTTGAAACGCCTCGATCTCCTCCTCAGGCAACTCCAGAAGATCGACCAGCAAAGAGAGCGTCTCATCGAGATCATCGACTCGCTCACGCACCAGGGTCAAATTGTAGGTAGGCCGGTTCTCCGCCAACAGCACACCGTTGCGGTCGTAGATCAACCCACGATTAGGCGGCAGAGGCTCGACCCGTACGCGGTTTTTTTCAGAGCGAGTGCTGTAGAGATCGTGCTGCACGATCTGTAGGTAGCCTAGTCGACTAACCAACAGGCTAGTCAGCACCACGACCACTAACACGGCGAGCAGTGCCCTGACACGGAAAATACGCAGTTCTTGCTCGGGAATTTTTAGCGTGTCACGGCGCTGAGGCATGGCAACAGAGGACTCTCACAAAACAATAAAAGCGGCGGCCCCAGTGGGGAGTAAACACAATTTAGCCGTAGATCGGCCTTTAACGCCTAGCGGTGATAGGGATGACCCACCAACAGTGTCCAGGCGCGGTAGAGCTGTTCTGCCAGCATGATTCTGACGAGTGGGTGGGGCAGCGTCAGCGGCGAGAGAGACCACGCTTTGTCCGCCGTGGCGGACAGAGAAGGCTCCAAACCGTCCGGACCGCCCACGAGCAGAACGACGTCCCGCCCCTCCATACGCCAAGCATCTGCTTCTCGGGCGAGCTGCTCGGTGGTCCAAGGCTTCCCTTTGACTTCGAGCGCGACCACGATCTCATCGCCGCGCAGTTTTTCGCGAATGCGCTGTGCTTCTTGCGCACGCGCTTTGGCGATATCGGCATTCTTACCGCGCTGACCAAGAGGAATTTCTTCGATTTCGAGCGTGAAATCCCGAGGGAGCCGCTTGCGGTAGGTCTCAACGCCCTGCTCTACCCACGCGGGCATTTTGGTTCCCACCGCCAACAGCCGAATCCTCATGACATCGTGGCTCGCTCTTCGAACTGCTTGAGCGATTCACTCACCGCGCCAGCATCGCTGGGCAAGTCTGCCCATAGCCGCTCGAGATCGTAAAGCGCACGCGCTTCGGGCAGCATGATGTGGACAACGATGTCACCCAGATCGACCAGTACCCAGTCTGCATTGTCGCCGCCTTCTACACCGCGGGGATGAAGTCCGGATGCTTTGGCTTTCTCGACGAGATTTTGGGCCAGCGCCGACACGTGACGAGTCGAGGTACCGCTGGCAATCAGCATCAGGTCGGTCACTTCGGTGAGTTTGGCAACGTCGAGTTGCGTGATATCACGTGCTTTGAGCTCTTCTAGCGCGTCGATCGCTAGGTTTTTCAGTGTATCGATGTGCATGACTCCTGAAGGCAACCCCTTGTGGTAGTGACGTATGGTGATGACGTGTCGATTGATAAAATGCGATGACGGCACCACCTGATCGGTGGCACCGAACTGCAAGCGGGCCATTGTAACGGCTTCTTTCGCGACTGCCAGCGCTATGCACCGGTTTGATAAAGCCGCTCACTGAAAATTGCTTGCTCCACCGCTTCAGGCACCAGATACCGCACGCTTTTCCCCTCTTTCAACCGTTGGCGTATGTACGTTGCCGATATCGCCATCCGTGATGGCAGCTCCAACTGTAAAACACCACCCCGCGTGCGCGTCATCAGTTCGCTGACACTACTGACTTCGCGATGGCCAACCAGTTCCTTCAGTGCGGACGGCCAAGGCGATGGATAGCCTGGACGCGCAATGACCACCACATGCGCCAGCCCAAACACCTGCTCGGCGCGGTCCCAGTTGGCCAAGCGCAAAAACGCATCCTGGCCGATGACCATGACCAGCGACACCTCGTCGCCGTAGTGCTGGCGAAGCTCCGCCAGCGTATCGACACTGTAGGAAGGGCCCTCCCGTCGAAGCTCACGATCATCGGCTACGAGACCACAGGCATCGCCAATGCCCGCTTGCAGGAGCGCAAAGCGTTGGGCGGCCGATACTTGGGGTGTATCGCGCAGGGGCGGCTTTGGCGCAGGCACCATGTGCAGCGTCGCAAGCCCCAGGGCTTCACGCACTTCCAATGCACTGCGCAGGTGACCATGATGAACCGGGTCGAAAGTGCCCCCCATCATGCCCACCCGCAATGGCGGCGGGCGTCTTGATGTCTCGCTCATTGGCGAACCTGACCGTCACCTAGCACGATGTATTTCTGGGTCGTCAATCCTTCAAGTCCCACCGGCCCACGGGCATGCAGCTTATCGGTAGAAATACCGATTTCAGCGCCTAAGCCGTACTCGAAGCCATCGGCAAAGCGAGTCGAGGCATTGACGACGACCGAACTCGAATCCACCTCTGCCATGAAGCGTCTCGCCAATGAGTAATCTTGTGTCACGATGGCATCGGTATGGTGGGAGCCATAGCGCTCGATGTGTTCGATGGCCTCGTCCACGCCGTCCACCACTTTGATGGCCAGGATGGGAGCCAGGTACTCTGCTTGCCAATCCTCCTCGCTGGCCTCGAGCGCCTGGGGCAATAGTGCTCGTGTACGCTCGCAGCCACGCAGCTCGACGTCGTGCTCGGCATATGCCCGGGCCAGCTCTGGCAGTAAGATATCCGCAACCGCAGCGTCCACTAACAAGGTTTCCATGGTGTTGCAGGTGCCATAGCGGTGAGTTTTAGCATTGACCGCTATGGACAGCGCTTTGGCAGGATCGGCCGTCGCATCGATATAGACATGACACACGCCGTCCAAATGCTTGATGACGGGCACTTTGGCATCGCGGGAGATGCGCTCGATCAACGATTTACCACCCCGTGGAATGATCACGTCGATATACGCTGGCATGGCGATCATCTCCCCTACGGCGGCACGGTCGGTCGTCGCCACGACTTGCACGGTGCCTGCTGGAAGCCCCACATCGGACAGCCCTGCCTGTAAACAGCGGCTCAGCGCCGCGTTGGAAGCGCTTGCCTCAGAGCCACCGCGCAACACGCAGGCGTTGCCCGACTTCAGGCACAGGCTAGCGGCTTCGATGGTCACGTTGGGACGCGACTCGTAAATGATGCCTATCACGCCCAGCGGCACACGCATTTTACCCACTTGAATACCGCTCGGGCGATAGCGCATACCGTCGATCTCGCCGACGGGGTCCGGCAAAGTAGCTACTTGACGAAGTCCCTCGATCATTGCGTCAATGCGCTGATCATTGAGCGACAAACGATCCAACAGCGCGCTATCCAGGCCGTTTTCTCGCCCTCGCTGCATGTCTTGCGCGTTGGCCTGTAAAATCTCGCTTCGCGCGGCATCGACGCGCGATGCCATGGCGATCAGCGCTTGGTTCTTGACATGCGTATCGGCGCGACGCAGAACGCTGGCAGCGGCTCGGGCACTTTTCCCTACCTGCTGCATGTACGCGGGCACATCCCCGGCAGCCAGATGGTGTTGGGCGTCTTGTTGGAATGTCTCAGAACCGCGCATGCGATCTCCCTGTGTCGTAAGCGTTACCGATGAAGTGCGGCGTATCGTATCGCCGAATGGCCTAATACTGAGTGATTCGAAGGACGAGGCCAAGCAATGCGTTATGCTAGGGACATTCGCCATCAGGTAAATAGTAAGCCACCATGCAAAGCAAATACAAAATCAGCCTATTGAGGGCTAATCTACTTGCCGCGGCCGTCGCTTTATCGCTCTGGATACCCAGCGCGGAACCTGCAGCGGCAGTCATGATGTGGCTTTCCATCGGCTGGCTCTTGATCACCGCCTTGATCCTGGATTTTAGCCATCGCCGCTCCCGAGGTTTGCCCTGGCAAATGCTCGCAGGCACACTTCTGTTGGGACTCATCGCCTCCGCACCAGACCGACATGCGCTACTCATTTGGGCTTGGGGGGCCGTGTTCATGCTACCCCAGGATCGTTGGGCGGCCATTTTCAACGGTGGCGCTGCGCTGGTCAGTTGCCTCGTGCTGATGCCTCATATCCCGCTCCCCGAATGGCTGTTGATGACACTCTCCTTGAGCATCCTACTGCTGCTGGCCATGTCGCGCACCCACCAACTGCTGACGATCAATGGCGTCATTCGTCAGCGGTTACGCCTCATACCCGGTTTGAATCTGTGGGCTGGCGAGCAGTTGTTGCGAGACTTGATACGCGAACAGACCCGCTCCGAGCGTGAAGCCATTCATGCCGACGTACTCATCGTTCGGGTAAGAAGACGCCAGCTTTGGCCGGTGGCACAAAAACTATGCGAACTTACCTACGATTTCGAGAACGTCTACCGTCTCAACAGCACGACGCTGGCTACCTTGATGCTCTCCAAAACCCCAGGAGAAGCTGACAGCCGCCGGACGCTATTAGTGGCCGCCCTGCCTGATAACGTGCTCACGCAACACACCCCCCTGATGGACATCGAGCTTGCCTCGTTGACGCTCGACGAGTTGAGCCACTTTCCAGCATCCCACCTACGTGAGGTGGCATGAATACCCTCTTTTCCCCAAAACGTCTCATGACCTTGGCTTACGGTACTAGCATTATCGCGATGGTCGCCTATACGCTATGGCTCTATGCCATGGGTAGCTACCGCGAGTTGCTGGTGCCTCTGTTCGTGTCACTCTTGCTATTAGCGTGCCTGTTAATGCACGTGGGCCAGGGCACTCAGTCGGCGCTGCCTCGCTTGGTACTGCTGATCAGCACCTACGTCGTCGTGCTGAGCGCGGTGAATGCCAACGTGGAAACGTCCTCCCTGTGGTGGGGATTACCGATGGCTGCGACGTTTTTGCTGCTTCCTTTATGGACTGCTCTGGCGGTCAACACGGCGAGCTTGATCGCCTGGTGGTGGCTGGCGCCGGTCGGCGTCATACCACTTTCGCTAGGTGTGGTCGTCTTGGCCCTGCTGCTTGCGCTGCCTCCTTGGGAACACGCCCGACGTCGCGCATTGCTTCGCGCCACGGACCCCAATGACAGTGACTGCAACGCCTACCATGTCGACACGTTAAAAGAGCGCTTGAACAACGAATTCCAGCGTGCTGCCATGTTGAACAAACGCTTGGCCGTCTTGGTGCTCCACCTCCCGCAATTGGACATGGCCGGAGAGCAGTTTGGCCAGCGGGCCCAAACGGCACTGTTAGCCGCGCTGTGTCAGGAGGTCAACAGTCGCTGCCGAGACCACGACATTCTGGGCCGCGCAGGCAGCGCTACGTTTTGGCTGGTGCTGCCAGATACCAGTGAGAGCGGCGCGCTGCTCGTGCGTGAACGGCTGCAGCGGTCGCTGTCACACTGCGTACTGGTCGAGACCGGACAGCTGGAAGTCCGCATCGCCACCTGCCTGCCGCTACGCAAAGAGAGCTTCGAGCGCTACATACAGCGACTGGAAGCACGCGCCGACGCGATGGCCAACGTCTAGTTTTCTTGTTTTGTGGATGGATTCACTCTTGCCGACTGCTGACACGCTCCTTTCTCTTTCGCTTTCGCCGACGGCGCTATTACTTCTGGTACTGGGCATTGCGCTGATTGAATCTCTCGCGCTGGTGGGATTACTCGTGCCAGGCGTCGTACTGATCACGGCGGCCGCGTCGATGGCAGGGCATCAGATGATTGCCCTCCCTTGGCTAATCGGCGCGGCTTTCATCGGGGCCGTACTTGGCGACGGCTTGAGCTACTTACTGGGCGCGCGTTACAGCGAGCGTGTGCTGACACGCTGGCCGCTATCGCAACATCCAGAGTGGCTGGGCCGAGGAGCGCGCTTCTTCGAGCATTACGGCGTTTACTCGGTGTTCATTGGCCGTTTCGTCGGCCCGGTGCGCCCTATCATTCCGCTTGTTGCTGGCATGATGCACATGCCAACGCGAACTTTTCTACTGGCCAACATCACGTCGGCTGCACTCTGGGCTCCGGCCTATCTGCTGCCAGGCTACTTGCTGGGCCACACCTGGCAGCAACGGCTCGACCTTCCTGCTAACGTGGAGATGGCCCTTTTTGTCATGGCCGCCAGCATCGTGGGGCTCGCTATCGTGTTCTCATGGGGGCGGGCTCAGGTGGGACGTGATGGCCGTGTGTATTTCTTCATCGCTCGGCTGGCTCGGCGCGTACCCGCCATACGGCGCCCCTGGCTAGCCATGAGCCGTAGTGGCGAGGTGCCCTTGGCGTCGCTGTTCTTATCGCTCCTCGCGCTCACCTTGGCATGCGCGTGGACACTGCTGGTGCTGAAGCACCCCGAGCCACTGATGATCGACCTTCAGGCACAGCGGCTCTTCGCTTGGCTCGACACCGACTGGCTGACGGCGACCAGCCTGGTGCTCGCCAAAATAGGTGACAAGGCTGGAATCGTCGCGCTGACGCTCCCTTGGTTCGGCTGGCTCGTCTGGATCAAACGGTGGGATTTACTGACCCATGGAGCGCTGGCATTGGGAGGCATCGGCGCGCTCAATACCTTGGGTAAGGCCGTTTTTGCAAGACCCAGGCCCGACACACCGGAGTATCTGACCGGGTCGTTCTCCTACCCCAGCGCGCATACATCGACCTGGGTCGTCGTCGTTGGCCTATTCGCCGCTTTCGCTGCATCGCGACTGCCTCGACAAAGGCGCATGTGGGTTTATTGGCTAGCCATGGTAACGGCGCTGCCGATGGCGCTGTCACGCTTGGTGCTGGGCGTTCACTGGCTGAGTGATCTCATCGGCGGTGCATTGCTGGGATTGGTCGTGTGCGCCGTGGTTCAAATCAACTGGCAGCGCCGCTATCGGCTACCGCTGCCAGCGCTGCCCTGGGCAGCGCTGTTGCTGGGGCCACTCGTGCTATTGAGCGTACGCGTAGCGTTCTTTCCGCCCGTCTGAGGCGTTACGCTCAACCAAGCGCTAGCCAAAGACCTACACCGATCATCAACGTACCCGCAATACGGTTTAATAGCCTGACATTACCACTTTTGCCTAGCACCTTACGTAGCGTTTTCCCACCAGTGGCATACACCAGCATGCTGGCAAATTCGATGGTCAGAATTACCGCGATCAACAGGCTCAACTGCGGAGCCAAAGGCCTGCTGCCGTCCAAAAAGGGGGGCAACAGCACCATGAAAAATGCCCACCCCTTGGGATTGGCCACCGCGGTGACCAGCCCCTGAGTCGCTAACTGAAGACGCCCCGCCGCGGGCCCCGTATCCAGCTCGCTAGGAATGGCCATCCGCCCACGTGAGCGCCACATCATGATGCCCAAATAAGCCAAATAGGCACCGCCCACCCACTTGAAGGCGATGAATAGTTCGGGCTGGCGCAGCATCAACGCAGCGACGCCCGCCCCCGCCGCCGCCGCTACGAAACCGACGCCGATAAGCTCCCCGATCATCATCCACAGAGTGCGCTTGACGCCTTGCGTCATGCCCAACACCATGGCCAGTGTCATGCACATGCCTGGTGTTAACGAGACGAAGAGAAACGTCGGTACGAAGACCGAGAGCGTCGCCCATGACATCATGACGAACCTTCCTTGTTTTGCGCATCGCGAGAGGTGGCCGCGGCGTGTTGCTCTTCGCCCCAGCGCGGCATCAGCGTATGCGCGATCCCCAACTGATTGAGAATGCGCGCCACGATGAAGTCGATCAAATCTTCCAGGTGCTGGGGACGATGATAGAACCCCGGTGCGGCGGGCAGAATTACTACCCCCAGGCGACTCAGCGCCAGCATGTGCTCTAAGTGAATCGGCGAAAAAGGGCTTTCGCGCGGCACCATGACCAGCGTGCGACGCTCTTTGATGGCGACGTCCGCCGCCCGCTCTATCAAGTTGTTACTCGCGCCGGTGGCCACTGCCGACAAAGTGCCCGTTGAGCAGGGGCAAACGACCATGGCCGACGGTGCGCCCGACCCAGATGCCACCGGTGCCATCCAATCCTCGCGACCGAAACAACGGATCTGCCCAGGCTGCGCACCGCTGCGTTCAGTCAGCGCCTCGACCAAACGCTGCGGCTGAGCCGGAAGGGACACATCGGTTTCCGTGGCGATCACCATATGGGCTGCTTTGGAAATCATGACCCATACTTCGTGCCCAGCCTTCACCAACACATCGATCAATCTCAGACCGTACTGAGCACCTGACGCCCCGGTAAGGGCAACGGTGACCGGTGGCTTGAACGTCGTCGTCACTGTTCTAGCTCCTTCTTGGTCAATGCGTTCAATAAACGCTCATGTACCCCTTCAAAGCCACCGTTGGACATCACCACGATACGATCTAGCGGTGACGCTTGTGTGACCACGGCCTCCACCAGCGCCTCGATATTGTCAAACAGTGCGGCGCGCTCCCCCTGGGCCTCGACGAGCGACTCCATTGACCAAGCCACGTTGCTGGGCTGAAACCAAAACACCGCATCTGCCTCGGCAACGCTATCAATCAATCGCTCACGCAGCGCGCCTAAGCGCATGGTGTTGGAACGCGGCTCGATCACCGCCAGTAGGCGGCCCTTGGTCGTGGCGGCGCGCAAGCCCTCCAGCGTGGCAGCAATCGCCGTGGGATGGTGAGCAAAATCATCGATGACCTGAATACCGTTGATCTCTCCTCGGAGCTCCTGGCGGCGACGGGGTGTTTGAAAACGTGCCAACGCGGCACAGGCGCGCGCTAACTGCACCCCGCACAGGCGCGCAGCGGCCAGCGCCGCCAAGGCGTTACGCGCGTTGTATTCACCAGTGAGCGTCCACTCGACGACACCATCCTCCTCGCCCTGGTCGCTGACATGCAGCACCTGGAAACGGCTGGCATCGGGACGCTCCAAGCGAAGCTGCCATTGGCTGCTGGCGTCGGTGCCAAAACGGGACACCGGCGACCAAGTGCCCATCGAGAGCACCCGTTCCAACGCAGGCTGTTGATCGGCGACCAGCAACTGCCCTTTGCGAGGTACGATGCGGACTAAATGATGAAACTGTCGCTCGATGGCGGCTAAGTCTGGAAAAATGTCGGCGTGATCGAACTCGAGATTGTTCATCACTGCGATATGCGGGCGGTAGTGCACGAATTTGGAGCGCTTGTCGAAAAAGGCCGTATCGTATTCGTCGGCCTCCACCACGAAGGGAGCATCAAAGGCGCCCAAACGAGCGGAAACACCAAAGTTGCGCGGCACGCCACCAATCAAAAAGCCAGGAGACAAACCGGCGCTCTCCAGCAGCCACGCCAGCAGGCTGGCGGTGGTTGTCTTGCCGTGGGTACCCGCCACGGCAAGCACTTGTCGCCCCGGGAGCACATACTCGGCCAACCACTGCGCACCGGAGGTGTAGCGCAGGCCACTATCGAGCAGCGCCTCGACCTCGGGGTTCCCTCGCGAAAGCGCATTACCCACCACCACCAAGTCGATGGCACCCGACAGATTCTCCTCACGATAGCCTTCCATCAGGGTGATGCCCGCCTCCGGGAGCTGCGTGCTCATCGGTGGATACACATTGGCATCGGAGCCGCTCACCTCATGGCCCAATTCCCGCGCGAGTAGTGCAAGGCTCCCCATAAAGGTGCCACAGATACCGATAATGTGCAGACGCATGGGCCAAGCGCTCCCTTCCTAACCATTTCAAACGATTGAACTTACCGAACCTACCAATCAGCGAGCGCTGAGATTAGCACGCCACGCGATGATGCTCACCTTGTTCGCAAGAAGAGAGGGGGCAGACGGCCGAGAAAGTGACAATGGAGACGATTTATTGCAGGATGCGCCCACCTATTGTTCGCCATTTACATTGACAGCCCTGCACCGTGACCCAAAGGGCAGAACAGGAGTCCATCATGCGTGTATTGATTCGCTACTTTTTTAGAGGTGTTCGCATCTTGCTGGCGCCGGTCATGCTGATCTCAGAGAAGCTATCGACCCCTTCCGCCGTGGAGCGCTCTCCAGAAGAGCAAGCACGCGTCGATGCCGAATGCCAGAAACTCGCGCTCTATCAGTTTCGAACGTGCCCATTTTGTATCAAAGTGCGTAAAGAGATGGCGCGCCTAGGGCTCAACATCGAGCTGCGGGATGCCCAACTGGACCCCGACCACAAACAGGCGCTGCTGGAAGGCGGCGGCAAAGTCAAAGTCCCCTGCCTGAAAATTGAGCATGATGACGGCCAGGCAACGTGGCTCTATGAATCGGATGAGATCAACCGCTGGCTGCATCAGCGCTTTGCGAGTCACTAACGACTTTTAGAACTCTACTCTTTGTGCGGCCAGCTCGAAGTTAACGCGAATATCGATGCCCTCCGATATGCTGGGGGGTGTCTCAGCGTCGTGTTGAAGCGCTAAAACGCCGTGAATCTCGCCTTGCAGGTGTAACTCGCGCCCTTGCTGCTCCACGTGGTTCAACGACACATCAATATCGCCTCCTTCCGAGGTGTAAAGGGGGGGTATGGCCGTGGGTCCAATGAGCTGCATGACCTTGGCCGAGACGAGTTCATCTCCCTCCAATACGAAACTCAGCACCAGCGCCTCTTGGGCATCCCACTCCAGCGGGTCGACGAAACCGGTGACCTCGACTTGTCGCTGGTCGCCGACATCCATGAACGTCGCATTGGAATCGTCACTTTGTCGTAATACGAACCAAGCACGCTCGTCACCGTCCAATGTCCCGACTATATTCGCCGACTCGTCAGCGCCTGCTAACAGCGCACCGCCCGTTAATGCACTGGCGAGTAGCCAGCCAACCCCTTGTTTGAACATCGCCTACGACACCTTCTGTGGTCTGTTCGAGGCTAGCCAGCCAAAGCACTGGCACGCATCGACTTTTGTCTAACACCCTGGTCTACAACGTGCGTCGTTAGCCTCATCATTTATCAGATGAATGAGGCCAGTCATTATTTCGATTGTATGACGCTATGACCTCTCTCTATGTTGTCAGCATAGCTTACGAGCTGACCGTGTCTGTTTTGCTGGTCATTGATGCGTCTGCGATATGTCCAGCAAAGCGAACAATAAACAACATACATGGGAACAAAGATGACGCTCAAGAAGACACTACTGGCCTCTGTGATTGGTGCAACCGTAGCAGCAACCGCCATGTTGCCGATGACGGCAAGCGCAGAAACCCTACGTATTGGTTACTCTGCCGACCCTGAAACCTTGGACCTGCACGAGCAGCTCTCCGGAGGCGTATTGCGTTTTTCGCACCTCGCTTTCGACCCGCTGGTACGCTGGACCAAAGACTTCCAATTCGAGCCGCGCCTGGCCACCGAATGGGAGCAGGTAGACGACACCACCATGCGCATGACCCTGCGCGAAGGCGTTACTTTCCATTCCGGTAACCCTTTCACAGCGAAAGACGTCGTATGGACCATTGAGCGTCTGAAAGAGAGCCCGGACTACCGCGCCATATTTGATCCGGTGGCTAGCGCAGAAGCCATCGACGACTACACCGTCGAAATCACCACGTCTGAGCCCTATCCGCTGCTGTTGAACCTTGCTACCTACATTTTCCCGATGGATAGCGAGTTCTACACGGGCGAAACCGAAGAGGGTAACGACAAAGGCGAGATCGTCAAAGCGGGGAACTCCTTCGCTTCACGTAACGTATCAGGCACCGGCCCGTTCATCGTCACCGACCGCCGCCAGGGTGTCCGCGTCGACTTCAAACGTTTTGAGGATTACTGGGATACCGAAAGCGAAGGCAACGTTTCTGAAATCATTTTGACGCCGATCGCTGAAAACGCCTCCCGCGTAGCGGCCCTCCTCTCCGGTGGCGTGGACTTCATCGATGCCGTTCCGCCCAACGACTTGGATCGTGTGCGTGAAGCCGACGGTGTCGAATTGGTCGAAGTGCCCGGCACCCGTATCATTGGCTTCCAGCTCAACGAAGAGCGAGTCGAGGCCTTTCAGGATGCTCGCGTTCGCCAAGCCGTCGACCTCGCCATCAATCAGGAAGGTATCGCCGACCGCCTGATGCGCGGCTTCGCCACACCGGCTGGCCAGTTCTCTCCTGAAGGTTACTCGGGCCACAATCCGGATCTCGTTCCGCGCTACGATCTAGAACGCGCCCAAGCGTTGATGGCCGAAGCGGGCTACGAAGAGGGTTTCAGCGTCGATATGATCGCGCCCAACAACCGCTACGTGAACGATGCGCAAATCGCTCAGGCGGTGGCCAACATGTTGGCACGTATCAACATTACGGTGAACCTGCGTACCATGCCGCTGGCCCAGTACTGGCCCGAGTACGACACCCGCCAGTCCGACATCGCCATGATCGGTTGGCACGCCGATACCGAAGATACTGCTAACTTCTTCCAGTATCTCTCGTTCTGTATCGATGAAGAGAGCGGTGCTGGCCAGTACAACTACGGCGGCTACTGCAATGAAGAGATCGACGCGCTGGTGACGGAAGCCGACGGCGAAACCGATCTCGAGAAACGCAACGATATGCTGCGTGAAGCCGAAGCCATGCTGTATGAAGACGTTGGTTTCGTCATGCTGCACTGGCAAAACTTGGCCTACGCGGCAGCGGAAGGCGTCGACGTTGAGCCGGTCGTTAGCGCACTGGACTTCCCCTACCTGGGTGACTTAGTGATCGAACGCTAAGCCCCACGCTGAACCGAACACCCGCGCAAGGATGCTTCGCTCTCCAGTCATGCTGGAGGGCGAAGCGTTTTCGTTGGGCCGCCCCGGCCCTGATGCGGCGCGTCTCTGATTAACCTACATAGGTGGCGTACGCCATGATTGCTTTTTTAATCAAGCGGCTGATGCACGCAATATTGGTGATGTTTGTCATCAGTGTACTGGCCTTCGCCATCCAGGATAACCTGGGTGACCCTGTACAGCAGATGGTCGGACAGTCGGTTCCCGAAAGTGAGCGCGAAGCCATTCGTGAACGGTTGGGGCTCAACGACCCCTTCCTGGTTCAGTACGTGCGCTTTGCCAAAAATGCCGTTCAAGGTGACTTTGGCGACTCCTATTTTTACCGCGAACCGGCGTTGGAAGTGATCGCTAGGCACTTGCCCGCCACCCTAGAGCTGGTCTTTGCCGCCACGCTGATCATCGTGCTACTGTCCGTGCCCATTGGCGTCTATAGCGCGATCAAACCGCGCTCGCCCGTTTCTCGATTCTTTATGGGCGCGTCGATTATCGGTATTTCGATCCCGGTCTTTTTGACCGCCATCGTGTTGATTCAAATTTTCTCGATTGGTATTACCGTCTCGCTCTTCCCGGAGAGCACGGCTTGGGGGGCTTGGCTAAATGGCTTGCTTTCTACCGAAGGCAATATGCCGTCGTTTGGCCGTGGCTATGACTTGGTGCACGTGGTGGGTCACTGGGATACCAACCTGGCAACCTGGAACGGCTTACAGCACCTGGTACTACCCGCTGTCTCGCTGGCCTCGATCATGCTGCCGCTGTTCATTCGTTTGATCCGCGCTGAAATGATGGAAGTGCTGCAGTCCGAGTACGTCAAGTACGCCCGCGCCAAAGGCATTTCCATGCGCCGGGTCTATTTCGTCCATGCGCTGAAAAACACCATGCTGCCGGTGATTACCGTGGGCGGCGTGCAAATCGGCACCATGGTGGCCTACACCATTTTGACCGAAACCGTTTTCCAATGGCCGGGCATGGGGCTGATGTTCCTCGACGCCATCAACCGTGCCGACATTCCGCTCATCGTGACCTACCTGATGATTGTCGGCGTCATTTTCGTGGTTACGAACACCATCGTGGACCTGATCTACGGCTTCGTGAACCCCACCGTAAAACTGACTGGTAAGCCCGCATGACAACGTCCACTTCTACCCCCGCACCAAGCCGCTGGGAGCGCCTGCGCGACTCCTTTTTGTGGTACAGCTTCAAGCGCGACCGCACGGCACAGCTCTGCCTTGCCGTGTTCATTTGCTTGGTCGTGACGGCGTTTTCGGCACCGTTACTGGCACCTACCGACCCTTATGACTTGGCACAGATAGACATTCTTGCCTCCGAGCTACCTCCCTTCTGGATCGATGGCGCCGACCCGATGTACACCCTGGGCACCGATGCTCAGGGCCGGGACCTGCTTTCGATCATCCTTTACGGCACGCGGGTATCGCTGCTGATCGGCTTTGGCGCCGTGGCGCTGCAAGCGCTGTTGGGGGTGACCTTCGGGCTGATGGCAGGCTATTTGGGCGGCCGCGTCGACGCCTTCCTGATGCGTCTGGCGGATATCCAGCTCTCGTTCTCGACACTGATGGTAGCCATCGTCGTGGGGGCCGTGGTGAAAGCCACCTTGGGCAGCGCTTTCTACAGCCAGTACGCCGTGCTGATGCTGATTCTGATCATCGGCTTGGCCGAGTGGCCCCAGTACGCGCGCACGGTGCGCGCCTCGGTACTCGCCGAGAAAAACAAAGAGTACGTCGACGCCGCCCGCGTCATGGGCCTGCGCAGCAAGCGCATCATGTTCCGTCACGTGCTGCCCAATACGCTGTCACCGATCTTCGTCATTTCGACGGTGCAAATTGCTAACGCCATCATTTCTGAAGCAGCGCTGTCGTTTTTAGGGCTGGGTATGCCGGAAACTCACCCTTCACTTGGGTCGCTGATCAAAGCAGGCTTTGACTACATTCAGTCAGGCTCTTGGTGGATCACGCTGATCCCCGGTGCGGTGCTGGTCGTGCTGGTGCTGTCGATCAATCTTCTGGGCGACTGGCTGCGCGATGTCATGAACCCACGACTCTACAAAGGCTGAGGACACCATGGCACTTCTTGAAGTCTCTCAACTCGACGTCCGCTTTGCCCTGCGCCAGGGCGAAGTACGCGCCCTGCGCGACGTCAACTTCACTCTCGAGCGCGGCGAGCGCCTGGGTATCGTCGGCGAATCTGGCGCGGGTAAATCCGTCGCCGCCTTCTCGTTGCTGAATTTGATCGCCAAACCCGGTTTCATTGCGGGCGGAAGCATCACGTTCGAAGGCAAAGAGCTCAACAGCATGTCGGAGCGAGGCCTGCGCAAAGTGCGCGGCAACCGCATTTCGATGATCTTCCAAGACCCGATGATGACATTGAATCCAGTGCTCTCCATCGGCGAACAGATGGTGGAGTGCTTGAAGGCCCACCGCCGCATCTCCACCAAAGAAGCCCGGGCCATCGCCCTGGACAAACTACGCCAGGTGCAGATCCCCTCTCCCGAAAAGCGCTTGGATCAGTACCCCCACGAGCTTTCCGGCGGGATGCGCCAGCGCATCATCATCGCCATTGCCCTGCTACTCGACCCTGACATCATCATTGCCGACGAACCCACCACGGCACTGGACGTGACGATTCAAGCCGAAATCATGGCGCTGCTGCTGGAGCTATGCGAACAGCACAACGTGGGCTTGATTTTGATCACTCACGATCTGGGCGTGGTAAGCCAAGTGACCCAGCGTATGCTGGTGATGTACGCTGGCCGCGTCATCGAGCAGGGCCCTACGCGGGAAATCATCAACGACCCGCAACATCCTTACACCCAAGGCTTGATCAATGCGCTGCCGCAAATGGCGACGCCGGGTGAAAAACTCAACCAGATTCGTGGCAGTATGCCGTCACTCTCTAATTTGCCCAGCGGCTGTGCGTTCCATCCCCGCTGTGACTTTATCAACCGAGCCGACGGGCTCCCCCGGCCGGCCTGCACCCAGCAAGTCCCCGATTTCGTCGAGTCTGGCAACTGTCGCGTGGCCTGCCACATGGTGGCGGAAATGTTGGAAGATCGCCGCTTGAAGGAGGAGAGCCTATGAATGCCCAGGCGGAAACGATCGCGACCATGCCGACTCAAAACGAAGCGAGCAACGACTCGCTACTGCAAATTCGCGGTCTTAAAAAGCGTTTCTCACTCTCCGGTGATTTTCTGGAGCAGCTACGCTTCAAAGGCGGCAAGCTGATTCGCCATCAGGAGTATGTCCACGCCATTAACGGCGTCAATCTGGACATCAAGCGCGGCGAAGCGCTCTGCGTGGTGGGTGAATCTGGCTGCGGTAAGTCCACCGTGGCGCGCACGGTCATGGGGCTGATTTCTCCGTCAGAGGGTGAAATTCGCTACGACGGCCAGCGCATCGACGATCTCAGCTCGAAGCAGCTCCTGCCCTACCGCAAGCGCATGCAGATGATCTTCCAGAACCCTTACGCGTCGCTGAACCCACGCATGACCATTCAGCAGACGCTGGAAGAGCCACTGCGGCTGCACCATCCCGACTGGAACCGCCAGCAGATCCTCGATAAAGTCGAGGAGGTGATGCGTTCGGTGGGTATCGACCCCGATTGGGGCAAGCGCTTTGGCCACGAGTTTTCTGGCGGTCAGCGTCAGCGAATTGCCATTGCCCGTGCGCTGGCCGTCGATCCCGAATTCATCGTCGCCGATGAGCCCATTTCAGCGCTAGACGTCTCTATCCAAGCACAGGTGCTCAACCTGCTGATGGATGCCCAGCGGGATCGCAACCTGACCTATCTGTTCATTACCCACGATCTGGCGGTGGTCGAGCACTTTGGGACACGGGTGGCCGTGATGTATCTGGGCACCGTATGTGAAGTCGCCACGACCGCCACGCTGTTTGCCAAGCCTCGCCACCCCTATACCCAGGCATTGCTGTCGGCCATTCCCCGCTTGGAGGACGACCGCCCTCAGCATATTCGCCTGTCGGGTGAAGTGCCGACACCGGTCAACTTACCCAGCGGCTGCGTTTTCCATGGTCGTTGTCCCCATGCTAACGCCCGCTGTAAGCAAGAAATACCTGCTTTGATAACCCAGGATGACGGCACCCGCGTAGCGTGTCACGCTGTTGAGGAAGGCCGCCTATGAGCGCGGCCCCTTCAAGCGCCATACGCTTGGTCGTTTTGCGAGGTAAGGCATGGAAATTCGCTGGCTAGAAGACTTCATTGCCCTGGCCAGAACGCGACACTTCTCCCGCGCCGCCGATGAACAACACGTCACGCAGCCTACCTTTTCAAGGCGGATCAAACTGCTCGAAGAGGAAATGGGCGTCACGTTGATCAACCGACAAACGTTACCGCTGTCGTTGACGCCTGCGGGTGAAGAGTTCTTGACGCTCTGCGAACAGGTCACCGACCGGGTGCGTTTGACGCGCGACCGCGTTCGTGAAATTAGCGCCGGCCAGCAGCGGCGAATCATGGTAGCCGCACCGCAAAGTCTGCTGGCGCATTTTCTACCGGAATGGTTAGCCAGCAGCGGCTGGCAGGAGCGCATTCAGCCCTACCTTCGCGCGACGGGCTGGGTGGCCAGCGACTACTTTCAGGCGCTGGCTCGGGCAGAGTGCGATCTAGCGATTTGCTATTGGCCCGTTGGACGCTGCGATCTGGATATCGACACTAGCGCCTGCGCCTATCGAGTCATTGGGCATGAACGGCTAATTCCCGTGACCGGGCGTAAAAACGACGGGGCGGCGTGTGCCCTACTACCTGGCGCTCGCCAGCAGCCAGTGCCCTGGCTGGCCTACCCCAAACGTGGGCTACTCGGCTCGGCGGTCAAAGCACATTTGGCACGATTGCCGCAAAGCACGTACTTAACGGCACAGAGCGAAAACCTCTATGCAGCGGGTATCAAAGAACTGGTGCTGCTGGGGTATGGCATGAGTTGGCTACCCGAGCGAAATGTGGCCGCAGAGCTGGCTGACGGCACCTTGGTCAGGGCGGGCGACAGCCGCTGGGACGTACCCATGGAGCTGCGGTTGTATCGTCACCAAAGCCAGCACCATGCCGAACTCGATAGTTTGTGGGGCCAGCTCTCACCGCCCCGACTTTGAAAGGACGTTTATATGTCAGCAACCCTCTATCAACTGCAGCGCGACCACATCCAAGCACTGAATCATGCTTATCAAGCGCGCATGGCGGCGCATAACCTGGATAGTTTGGCGATATACAGCGGCCATGCGAACAACCACTTCGCTGATGACCATGCCACCAGCTTTCAGTCCTACGGCCATTTCATTCATTGGGTGGGGATGGCTGATGTTCAGCACAGCTGGCTGGTGATTCAGCCCCATCAGCGCCCCCAGCTTTATCTGTACGCGCCTGCCGATTTTTGGCACTTACCGACTCAGCTGCCTGAAGAACCCTGGGTGGCGGAGTTCGACGTACATTTATGTAGCGATAAAATCACCCCGCCGCTCACAGGACACGCTGCCGTGATCGGCGATCTGAAGGAGCTCGCGAGCACGACACCCCTCGCCAATGTCGCCACACTTCATCCCGAAGGCTTGGTACGCGAACTCGATGAGTTGCGCATGGTCAAGTCCGCCTACGAAGTGGCTTGCCTGCGCGAAGCCAATCGACTAGCAATCGCGGGCCATCAAGCGGCTAATGCTGCTTTTATCGGTGCGTCGGCCGAACTGGATGTGCAGCTCGCCTATTTAGGGGCCAGCCGACAGCGAGAGTCGGACGTTCCCTATCAAAACATTATCGGTCTAAATGAGCATGCCGGGGTCTTACACTATCAGCGCTATGACCTGTCAGCCCCCAAACGACGTTATAGCCTGCTAGTCGATGCGGGCCGTCGTTTTCGCGGCTACTGTGCGGACATTACCCGTACCTATGCAGGCCCGGATGCACCCAGCGAATTTGGCGAGTTAATCAGCGCCATGCACGGTCTGAAAGATGAACTCATCACCCACATCGTTCCTGGCATCGAGTTTCTAACGCTACATGAGCAGATGCACCGAGGCCTAGCCGACATATTGATCTCGCACGGACTGTATCAGGGCAGCGCAGAGAGCGCCGTGGAAACCGGTGTTACCCGCGCCTTTTGCCCGCATGGACTGGGCCACTCATTAGGGATTCAGGTACACGATGTGGCCGGATTGAGGCAGCCAGACGGGAGCCCATCGCCAGCACCTGACACCCATCCAGCCCTGCGTCTCACCCGTACGCTGCAAGCCGGTATGGTCATCACCATCGAGCCAGGCCTCTATTTCATTCCCATGTTGCTGGCACCGCTGCGTAAAAAGCCCCACCCCATCGACTGGACGCTGGTCGACCGGCTCGCCGTGTGCGGAGGCATACGCATCGAGGATAATATCCTAGTGACAGAAGGCGGATCTGAGAACTTGACGTTATAGCCACTCCCTCGCCCAACAAAAAACGCCCGGCTTACGCGTGTAAGCCGGGCGTATATGTATCGGATTGGTTTAGAAACGGTAAGTAATACCGCCGCCGATCGTCACTGGCTCGATATCGACTTCGCCAACGGTGGCGCCAGCCGCATTGATGTCGGCGCTTACGTCCGCGTAGCTAACATAGCCGTTCAGCATGACGTTATCCGTCACTGCCAAATCCACACCCGCTTGGCCGATGGCGCCGTAGCTCTCGTCGATGCTCAAGCCAGATGGCTCGCTGGAAAAACTCGTGTAGTTCAAACCAAGACCTACGTAAGGCTGAACTTTCGAGTCCAAACCACCCATCGGGTAGTAGTTGACCAGCAGGTTCACCGGCAGACGGTCGACGCTACCTGCGCTGCCGCCCGGCGTCGTGTTCAGGTCATGTTCGAATTTTTCAGAGCTGTTGAGTTCGACGCCAAATTTGTCGCTGAACAGGTAGCCCGCACCATAAGTGAACCCACGTGCGCTTTGTACGTTGAGGTCCGCACCGCCAACATTGCCGTTACCTGAGCCCGTATCCGTTTGGGCAACACCGCCGCGAACAAACACATCGCCTGCTTCGTAGGCCATAACGGCTTGGCTCGCCATGACGGCACTGGCAGACACAATAGCGGCGGTGATCAATTTCATTTTGCTCATCAGGGTCATCCTCTTGCATCTTGCTTGGGATTGATGCTGGTCAACGCCAGCTAACCTATACAATATATAGTATAAGAACACCGTTTCCAAATTTCATGTGAAATTTTATTATAGGTTTTCTGGCTCTGATAGCTTTTGTTAACTATCGAGCTTGACAAACGAGCATAAAAAAAGTCCCCCGAAGGGGACCCAGGTGGAGCACGCCAGCTCACTCGGTGTATTGCCGGGCAGCGCCGCGGCAACGTTGCAAAGAAGGGAGAGCATTGAGTGCCGGTTGCATCGCGACCTTAATGACTCTATTCATTTGCGGGTTACCTTTTATATAGCGAGCTGCGTGCCAAAAAAATAATTTCTATTAAAAAACATAATCTTACTAAATAAATGAGTAAAGAAAGCGTTAGTTATCTCTTTACTACATGAAAAAGCGCACCAGCGGCGCGCATTTTTCGCTGCATTGCTTCATAACGAATCACTCAACCGCCACCAGCAACTAGCCTTACTGGCTTACTTGATTGCGGCCGCCGCGCTTGGCTCGATAAAGTGCCTCATCTGCTAAGACCAAGAGTCGGTCTCTGTTGTCCTCTGATACGTCGGTGCTACAGACCATACCCGCCGAGAGCGTGCACGCAAACTCCTGCTCCCCTTGGTTAAAGCGCAGGCGAGAAAAGTATTGGCGAATGTCTTCCAAGCGCTTCCGACCGTCCTCTGCGCTGCAGTGTGGCAGCACCACTAAAAACTCCTCGCCCCCATACCGGCCAATCATATCGGTTTGGCGTAGGCGCTGACGCAGCAGCGTCGCCACCGACGCAATCACGACGTCCCCTGTGGCATGGCCATAGGTATCATTCACCGATTTGAAATGGTCGATGTCCACCATGGCGACCACCACCGAATAGTGTTGTCGGAAGCCACGACATATCTCGTTGATCGCGGCACTTTTAATGCTGGCATGCTTGAGCAGCCCGGTCAGACTGTCTTTATTGAGCAGCGCCGACAGTGTGCGTGAGCGGGCCACGCGCACACGAATCGAGGCTACCAGCTGCGCAGCGAGAATGGGCTTGGTGAGGAAGTCATCGGCTCCGTGGCTGAGCGCATCTACCTGCTTACCTAAGTCCATCTCTGCCGACAAGAAGACGATGGGCAGACTACTCCACTCGTCATACTGCCGAACCACTGACGCTAAATCAGGGCCATCGTAATCCGGCATGTGCACATCCATCAGCAAGAGTTCGGGTCTAAACGAGGCGAGTTGATCGATGATATGGCGGGGATTGTCGAGGATGCGCACTTCCATCCCCGCGGCTTCTAGCACGAGCTGGTAATAAGCCGCCAGCTGTTGGTCGTCGTCCACGACGAGAATACGAGCGGGTGGCGATTGACGCTCTTGAAGAAGCTGCTCCAGACGGTTCACCAATTGCGGTATGTTCAGTGGCTTCAAAAAATAGCCATGCGCATTTAACTGTGCCGCTCGCATACGTGCATCGAAGGAGTCACAGTCGCTGATGAAAAGCAGGGGGCAAGAGAGCGCTTGCAACGGTGCAAGGTGTCCCACGCCTGCCATGGCGTCTACGATCAAAATATCGGGAGACTGATTGGCGATCGCTTGGCACGCCTCTGGCACAGAGTCGAAAAGGCGGACGTCATAACTGAAGTTCATCAACTGTTCACGGATATGCTTACCGAGCTCGTCATCTTCTTCGATCAGCCAAATCTTAGCGGATGTGCCGTTGATTTCTTGAGGCCCATCAACGCTAGGCGCCTGCTGCAAACTAGGCACGAGCTCGATTTGCATCGACTGTAATTGGCTACTCACCACGTTGACGAGCTGAAGATCGATGGCTTGATCGCTCTCCTCCAGCCAGCGCTTAAGGCCATTTTCCAACAGCCGTGCTTGGCTGCCGATCGTATCGAAACCAAACGTCCCTGCCGACCCTGCCAGTTTGTGTAGTCGATGGTAAACATCGGTCAACGTATCCCGAGGGGCTTGTGGGTCGCCACTGGACGGGGCTTCGGTGGTGACCATTAGCTGAGCACGTAACGTTTGCTGCAAACGCGTGAGCACACTGCACAACGATGCCAATTCGGCTTGCAGATTATGCTGATAGGTTTGTTTGAGCAGTGCCAGTTTGTGCTCTAGCGACTGTTGATCATGATTTGCCACACGCCTGCTCCCAAAGAGTGCGAACTTGATTAGCCAGGGTCATGGGATCGAACGGTTTGGCAATCACGCTTTCGGCACCGAGTGCGATGAGTTGATCCACCTCGTGGGGTTGTACTTTGGCGGTCATGAACGCGATGGGCACTTTCTCGAGACTCGAGCGTTGACGCAACGCCGCTAGAGTCGATGGCCCATCCATACCAGGCATCATGACATCGAGTAGAATCATGTCTGGGGCGAACGCTTCGGCTTCTTCCAATGCCTGCTCCCCTGAAGCACAGACTTTGACGTTAAAACCACCGACGACTTCGAGAGCAAGTGTCGCTACCGTTTGGATATCGGGATCATCTTCTACATACAAAATACGCTCTAAGCTGCTCATTCGTTATCCACCATCTGGACCAGTTGGGTTCGTTGTTGAATTGCCTCGAGCAACTCTGTCGGACTAATGCGCGATTTCAAGAACACCGTCTCGACACGATGTTGATCTGCTTCACTGATGGACTGCCCAGATAGGATAATGATTCGCGCGTGGGGCTGCTCTTCACGAATCTGCTCTAGTAAATCCCAACCTTCTCCGTCAGGCAGACCAATATCCAAAATAATGGCATCGTAGCGTCGATAGGCTAAGTGGCGACGTGCCATGGCCACGCTCACCGCGTGATCACACTCTGCATGCTCATCCAGCATGGCGCGTATGACCGCATGGAGGTCGGGGTCATCCTCGATATGCAGCAGCCTCAGGCGCTCTTGATGAGTCTGCATCTGCTCGCTGAGTAGTGCTAGCAGGTGTTCAGTCTGAATGGGTTTTGCCAACCAAGCGATGTCCTCTAAGTGACCTTCCAGAGCGACACCGCCTCGCTCCATGCTCCCCGTCACCACCATGACGGGGGTATGCTTCGACGCCCGCTGCTGTCGCAGCGCATGAATCACATCGAAACCGCTCATGTCGGGTAGTCCAATATCGACGGTGATGGCGTCATAGTGTTGGTTGGCCAGTTTCTCTAGCGCCATGGCACCGTCCAAGGCAGAGTCCACTTCGAAACCGGCTTGAGCCAATGTTTCAAAAAGAACACGCACGACGGAAGGATCATCCTCGATCACCAGCACTCGGCCCGCGTCAGCGCCCCGCGAATCACTAAGAGTATCCGAGGGATGAAGAGGCAGGGAGAACCAGAAACAGCTGCCCTTGCCCTCTTCTGAATCGAAGCCCATCTCACCTTCCATGTGCTCGATTAGCTCGCGCGTAATCGCCAAACCCAACCCTGTTCCCCCTTTCGCCCGCGAGTCGGAGGCATCGACTTGTGCGAACTTACTAAAAATATGGCCTTTGAAGTGGTCAGGAATTCCCGGCCCATCGTCTTTGACGGTCACCATCATCCTATGGTCTTGCTTATCGACACTGATTTGGACTTCCCCACCCTCCGGCGAAAACTTCACGGCATTGGAGAGCAGGTTCGCCATGACCTGACGAAGCCGCTGACCGTCGACACGCACCTGTGTATCCGGATGAGGATTATCCAGCGTCAACGTCACCTGCCGCTCATGGCGATAGTGGCGATTCTCTTCGATGGCACTTTCCAGTAAACGCTGCAGCGGCTGCCACTGCATATCGAACGCCAGTTTACCGGCGGCTATTTTTTCGATATCCAGCAGGTCGTTGATCAAGTGGGTGAGCCGCTGACTATTTTTATGCGCGATGTTGACCATACGCATGACGGTATCCGGCACGCTGCCAAGCGCCCCGGCAGCGACCATACCCAGCGCTCCCGAAATGGACGTAAGCGGCGTACGCAGCTCATGACTCACGGTCGAGACAAACTCGTTTTTCATTTGCTCGACGCGCTTCGATTCAGAAATATCTTCGGCGATGCCCAAGTAACCGGTAATCGTGCCTTGCTGATCTTTAATAGCGGTCACCACCAGCTTGATGGGCACACGATCGCCCGCGCGGGTCAGATAGGTCCACTCGTTGACATCGCGCTTTTCCAGGGCAGCCCGGTGGGTAAACACCTCCAAGGGCATCAAGGTATGGCCTGCACTCTGGCTCAGTTCGAGGAGCCGCTGTTCGACTTCATCGGCATCGTGAAACAGCATGGGAGTTTGCACTCCGATGACCTCGCTCGCCTGATATCCCAAAAGGTCTTCAGCACCTTTGTTGAACAGCTTGATCACTCCCTGGGTATCCATGGCGATAATGGCAAAATCCACGGCAGCATCGAGCACCGAGCTCAGCAAATCATTGCTACTGGCGAGTGCTCTGGTGCGTTGATCGACCTCGCGCTCTAAATTGCTCTGCGTATGGCGAAGGCGTTTGAACGCATCGCTGAGCTCCGCGCTCATCGCACCCAATAAATTAGAAAGCTGCTGGAACTCGACGATGCGACTGTCGGGAAGTTTGGGCGTTTTGCCTTTGGCAATCGAATCGCTCAGCGTCCGCCCTTTTTTGCCGAGACGGGTTAGCGGCTGAGTAATCATACGGCTCAAGAGTTCAGCCGCCACGATGCCAAAGATCAATACTGCCGCTAACATGGCAAACAAAACGGTCCGATAAGCTTCCATGGCACGCACGGTAGGCAGTGCCGGCGTCTCTAACAATACGTGATCGACACCTCCTACGCCGCGGGCAGGTAACTGTAGTGTATAAAACCCCTGAGAAAAGCGAACGGCCGGGTTATCCAAATTGCCTGGAAGCCACATACGCATGCGCTCGTCTAGATCGATGAGTTCATCTCCAGATGCCAGCGTTAGTGAGTTGAGATGACCTACCTGTGCCAGCAGCTCACCCTCTGCATCGAGTAGTCCAATATTGACGTTGCTATCTGCCCTTACTCGACCAATATGGTAAACGAAACGCTGATCGGCTCCGGGTTCCGACAAACGCCCCACCAGCTCGTTGCCCATGGCATTGAGCGTTTGGTTGACAAAGTTTTCTTGCCCCTGACGCATGGCATGGCCTTCGTACAGAATCAGCGGAATACCCGTCATCAATGTGACCGACAATAGGGCACAAAACAGCAGATGTTTGAGCCTTAATAAAGCCCCTGCCGTCGGCAGCCAAGACCGTTGAGATAGCCCACAAATAATAATGATCGCGCTAGCGATGACCGCGTTGAAAACACCGTTGATGGCTTGTTTTAAATACACCAGCAGCGTTAGCTCTTGGCTCCATCCTAACCACAAAGGCAATAATAGAAAGTCGATCGGGGCGGCGATCGCCGTCCAAAAGATCAGTGCAGCAATGATCAAGTTTTTGACTTTATGGTGGTAAAGCCAAGAGACCACGAGCGCCTCTAGGATGAACACCATGACGGTGACGGGATTTTCCCAAAAGGCGTAAGTATAAACGCCTGAGGCGACCCCAATCAGTACCGCTGGCCATGTCCCCAGCCAAGCAATGGCCAGCATGACAGCCACCGAGCCAAATACGAAATAAACGTTAAACAGTACCGAAAGCTGTAGCATATTACCCGCCACGCCAGCGACGAGCAGACACGCAAACAGAATACCTAGATACCAAGGAGCCCCATTGAAGCGTCCGATTCGTTCAGTGCCGAACACGCGTAGGCACCTCCGCATACGGGAAAGTTATGTAAAACGTACTGCCTTCTCCCTCTGTGGATTGAAAACCGATAGTGCCCCCCATTTGTTCGGTCATCGCCTTACTGATTGACAGTCCCAAACCCGTTCCTCCTTTAACGCGTCGATCACTCGCATCTGCTTGCGAAAATTTTTGGAAAATCCGTCCCCTAAACGCCTCAGGTATTCCGCACCCGCTATCCTTTACGTTGATGCGTATCTCTTTATCAAACTCGTCACAATATATAACGACGTCACTGTTAAGCCGAGAGAACTTTGCAGCATTAGAGAGTAAGTTGGCCATGACCTGCTGAAAGCGCAATACATCGACGTTAATAAAACGGTCTTTCGATAGCGTTTCCAACCGTAAAGCAACGCCATACTGGTCGGCATAAGGCTGGTTTTCAAGTAGCGCAGCCTTGAGCAGTTCTCCTAGTTCTCTTGGCTGGCAAATAATATTGATCTGCCCCGCCAAGAGTTTTTCGATATCCAAAAGATCATTGATCAATAGCGACAGCCGCTCGCCGTTTTTCAATGCCATGGAGAGCATCTTGTGGGTGCTCTCGGGTAGCTCTCCAGTGGCACCGCCCAGCACTAGCTTCAACCCGCCGGTCATGGCCGTGAGTGGGGTGCGAAGTTCATGGCTCACCGTGGAAACGAACTCGCTCTTCAGTGCATCGACTCGCTGCCGATCTAACGCCGAGCCAATCCAACGGCTCAATAGCTTGATGAAGAGTGTGTCGGTTTCAGCAAAACGATGCTGGCGAGGATCGGCGGAAGAGAAGCTCACCGTTCCAAAGAGCTGATCACCCAGTTGAATCGACGATCCCATATACGCTTTGAGGCCGAAGGTGTCGTAACACGGGTGATGCCTAAGATCGCTCTCGGTCGTATCGTGAACGGCTAATAGACCGCTGGTTTTTAGCGTCATGTCACAGTAGGTATTGGCCAAGGGCAAGCACTGGCCGGCCGCCAGCGTGACATCCTTCGGCGCCGTGACGGCGACGACTTCGAATACCCCTCTATGGATACGGCTAATGATGCCAATTTGAAGATTGAGATAGCGACAGCCCAACGCCAACGCTTCCTGAAATTGCCGATCGATACCTAAATGATTAGAGGTGCTGATATCGTTAAGTGCGGCCAATGCGTCCACCAGTGAACGCTGGCGAGATTCATCGTCAGCCAACTGTCGTTTAACGTCGTTGACCCTGGTAAGCTCATTTTCCAGCCCAATTCGATTGATTTCATCTTCTACGCACGCCGCCAAGTCGGTCAACACCTGACGCTGGGAAGGGCTCAAACGGCGCGGCTCGGGGTGGATGATACACAAGGTGCCTACTCGAAAGCCGTTGGCAGTGGTCAGCGGCACGCCTGCATAGAAGCGAATGCCGCGATGGGCGGTGACCAGCACGTTGTCAGCAAAGCGGGAATCTTGGCTGGCATCTTCTATCTCGAAGATGCTCTCTCCTTGAATGGCGTGCGCGCAAAAAGACTCCTTTCTGCAGGTCTGCGTCAGCGAAATGCCCTGGCGTGACTTGAACCACTGGCGCTCCTCATCGACCAATGACACTAACGCAATGTCCACGTCAAAAATGGAAGTAGCCAATCGGGTGATCCGATCGAAGCGCTCCTCTGGCGGAGTATCCAAAATGGCTAAACTATGTAACGCCAGCAGCCGCGCTCGTTCACTCTCCACCATGACAGAAACCTCAAAGGTGTCTAACCGCCAATATTATCCATCGGGCATAGCGCCGCTAAGATCGTTTAGTTACTGTCAATGTATGCCTTAATGTGGGTGCTGTCGCTGGCTGTATCGATATTTTACATTTGCACTACTCGCAGCCGATTACGACTCATTCACTTTGGAAACGCACTCATGACCTCACCCTGCACCTACTACGTTACCGGTGGCGCCCAAGGCATCGGTCTGGGCATTGCCCATACCCTCTTGGCCGAGGGACACCGTGTCGTCATTACCGATATTGATGGCGAAGCCCTCGACGCCGCTGCGCAAAGGCTGCCTCATCCGTCGCAACTGCTGACTCTCACAGCGGATGTCAGCGATGAAGCCCAGGTGATGGCTAGCCTCGAAAAAAGCGTCACCCACTTTGGCCGCCTGAACGGTATCGTACATAACGCCGGCATTGCCGACCCTTTTCATGGCCCGGTGGAGCAGCTTTCGCTAGAGACATGGCAGGCCTACTTGAACACCAATCTCACCGGTGCCTTTTTGTGTGCCAAACATGGTGCTGCCTACTTACGTCCTCACGGCGGCAGCATGGTGTTGATGGCCTCGTCACGCGCCATCCAATCCGAGCCGGACACTGAAGCCTACGCCGCCAGCAAAGGCGGCATCGTCGCCTTGACGCATGCGCTGGCGGTCAGCCTGGGGCCTGATATTCGCGTCAACGCTATCAGCCCCGGCTGGATCGAAGTGAGCGACTGGCAAAAGCCCAGCCGGCAGCAATTTGTGGAGCACCGGGATATCGATCGCGAACAACACCCGGCCGGCCGCGTGGGCACCCCCGAAGACATCGCTTCACTCACTCACTTTCTGCTCTCTAAAGAGTCTGGTTTTATTACCGGCCAGAATTTCGTCGTCGACGGCGGCATGACACGCAAAATGATCTATGCCGAATAGCGGCCTGCGCGCGACGTTACCGCATCAAAAAAGGCCATCGAAGGATGGCCTTTACATGGCAACTCCACGTTGGTTTATGGCGTGACGATGATTTTGACTTGCGCCTTATCGTTCAACAGCGCCTCGAAGCCCTCCTCCACGATATCCGCCAGCGGAATGCGTTGAGTGACCATATCCTCGGCGCGGAAGTAGCCCCGTTGCATCAGCGCCATCACCGCTGGGTACACATGGCGATAGGCAATGATGCCCTTCATGGTGCGCTCTTTGATCACCAAGTCATTAGGCTGAAAGCTGGCCTCTGACTCCCAAATACTCACCACCACCACTTCACCGCCCTCATGGGTGCTGTGCAGCGCTTGATTGAGCACGGCGGGAATGCCGGTCACTTCGAACGCCACGTCCACCCCGCCACTACTCAATGCTTGCAGCTTTTCCACCGCGTCGTCTTGCTGCGGGTCGATGACGATGGCGCCCAGCGCTTCGGCTTTGGCTTTACGCGAAGGCGCGACTTCGACCGCATAAATCTGTGCAGCCCCGGCGGCTTTGAGCGCTTCGATGGTCATCAAGCCAATCGGCCCAGCACCAAACACCACGGCACTATCCCCGGCTTTGAGGCTGCTCTGGCGTACTGCATGCAGCGCGACCGCCGCAGGCTCGACCAGCGCCCCCTGCTCGAAGCTAAGGTCATCCGGCAGTTTGTGCACCATATGCTCACCCATCACGGTGAACTCAGAGAATCCGCCGCCACCGCCGGAAAGGCCGTGAAAGCCGAGTAGCGGCGTCAGGTTGTAGCGCTCCATCTGATAAGCGCCATCTTTATTAGGCGAGAGGATCGGCTCAATGGCCACACGGTCGCCTACCTTCACCCGAGTCACTTTCTCACCAACCTCGACCACTTCGCCGGCAAACTCATGGCCCATGATGATCGGTGCCTGCTCGCCGCTGATCGGATGCGGTTTGCCTACCGGAATAAAAATCGGCCCGGCGGCGTATTCGTGTAAATCGCTGCCGCAAATACCGCAGGCGGCGACTTTCACTTTCACCGCATGGGGGTCATCGATGGTCGGCACCGGCACCTGTTCGACACGCAAATCTTTAGCCGCATACCACACCGCGGCCTGCATCTGTGATTGATCCGTTGACTGGCTCATAGGTTGCCCTTTCTGTTAAGACACATGGCTTTTAAGACACATGGTGAACCGGCTGCAGCCCATAGACGGGGGTATCTAGTCCTTCCATACGCGCCTTCAACTGCAGCGCCAAATAGTGAGAGTAGTGCCGGGACTGGTGCAGGTTGCCACCGTGGAACCACAGCGCCTCTTGTTGGGTGGGCTTCCACATATTGCGCAGCTCCCCTTCCCACGGGCCGGGGTCTTTGGTGGTGTCAGAGCCTAATCCCCAACATTTGCCCACCTTGTCCGCTACCTCTTGAGAAATCAGTCGAGCCGCCCACCCATTCATCGAGCCATAGCCGGTGGCGTAGACGATCAGATCAGCGTCCAATTCGCTGCCGTCGGTGAGCGTAATCGAGCGCGGATTGATCCGCTCGATACCCACACCGCTGCGCAGCTTGATATCGCCATTGGCGACCAGATCGCAGGCCCCCACATCGATGTAATAGCCCGAGCCACGACGCAGGTACTTCAAAAACAGGCCAGACTCATCGTCACCGAAGTCGAGCATGAAGCCCGCGTCTTCGAGCTTTTGGTAAAATTCAGCATCCCGCCGTTTGATGGCATCGAACGCCGGACGTTGAAAATCGGGCAACACCTTGTAAGGAATCGAGGCAAACAGTAGGTCTGCTTTTTCGTGGGTCAACCCGCCCGCGACGGCCTCCTCCGAGTAAAGCGGCCCCAGCACTTCTTCCATCAATGAGTCCGACTTGACGATATGGGTCGAGGAGCGCTGAAGCATGGTGACATCGGCATCATGCTCCCAGAGCGCGGCAGCAATATCGTGAGCCGAATTATTCGAGCCCACGATCACGCATTTTTTACCGGCGTAGGCATCCGGCCCTGGGTGCTGGCTGGAGTGCTGCTGCTCGCCCTCGAAGCTCTCCGCGCCTGCAAACTTGGGCACGTTGGGCATCCCCGACATCCCGGTAGCCATCACCAGCTGTTTCGGACGTAGCGTGATCTCTTCGCCATTGCGCTTCACGTTCACGATCCACTCACCTGCGGCGTCATCGAAGCGTGCATTCTGACACTCAGTGGAACTCCAATAATTGAGCTCCATCACTTTCGTGTACATTTCCAGCCAATCGCCCACTTTGTCTTTCGGGGCAAACACCGGCCAGTTTTCTGGGAAGGGGATGTAAGGCAGGTGGTCGTACCATACCGGATCGTGCAAGCAGAGAGATTTATAGCGCTTGCGCCAAGAGTCCCCCGCGCGCTCGTTGCGCTCGATGATGATCGTGGGCACGCCCATCTGTTTCAGCCGCGCCCCCAAGCCAATACCGCCCTGGCCACCACCAATGATCACGCAGTAGGGCTGGCGCGTGTAACCAAGCTCGGCTTCCTCACGTTCACGGGCTTCCAGCCAAGTTTCACGCTGTTTGTTGGCACCATGTTCGGCACCTTTAGGGCGATGGTGATTGCGCGGTTCGGGGAAGTCGTTCAACGCCTGCATGGTAGTGAGCAGTGTCCAACACTTGCCGTTCTTCAAACGCAGGTAGCCTTTGCCGCTGGCAATGGCCGTTTTGAACGTGAACCACGCCTCGATGGTATCGCCGTTTTCGCTGGCCTCCCCATCGAGCTGCCACTGAGAAGGCCGCGTGCGGGCCAGCGTGGCATCGAGCATGGCCTGGATTTCCTCCTTGCCTTCGCACGTTTTTAGATTCCAGGTAAACGCCAGAAAATCGCGCCAGTAGCACTCGTCGTTGAATAGCGTCAGCACGCGCTGACTATCGCCTGCCTGCAGCGCCTCATCAAACTCCTGTAGCCATGCGTTGACGGTGCTGGTGGCGTGGGATGGGGTTCTTACCTCTGTGTGAGTCATCGCGGGTACTCCAAGGTCGTTGTTATTGTTGAACTGTCGATAAGACACTCAACCCTAAGCATCCGCCGTGCCAAATGTGCAAAATAATCAATAAGCAATTGAAAAATTTAAACAAAAGACATTTTCGCATTGCTATCCAATAACGCACCGCCTGAACACTTGTCACACCTCGTGTACGGCTAACGTTACAGGTGTAACGCACGACTAACGGCGCAACACAGCCTCGTTGACACCCACGACAAAGCGCATAGTCTGGAGGTACAACAATAATTCTGTATGGATTCGCCATGCCGACGCCATCACTACCACCGACACGCTTGGCCTCCGTGCAGCGCCAGCATATCGAGCACATCTTCCAGCTCGGTGAAGGCGTGGACGCACCGCAGCTACCGGCGCAGGCCACCATCCGCCGCTCTTGGCTGCGCTGTCTGAACGAATACCGGCTCGACCCTACGAAACCACGCCCTGCCCGGGTGGTGCCCCAGCAAACCTTGATCGAACACCGGGAATCCGTCGATGAGCTGCTGCACGTTGCCCGCGCCGGGGTCGAGCAGCTATACGGGCAAATCGCCCAGCTCGGCTACGTGCTGCTGCTTACCGACCACCGCGGCATTACCGTGGAGTTTCGCGGCAACCCCCATCAAGACCAGCAGCTGCGCAAAGCGGGCCTCTATTTAGGGGCGGATTGGGACGAGCGCTTTGCGGGCACCTGCGCGGTCGGCACTTGCCTACACGACCGCCAAGCGATCATTTGCCACCGTCAGGAGCACTTCGACGCCACGCATATTTCGCTGACCTGCACCGCCGCCCCCATCGCCGACCCGCAAGGCAACGTCATGGCCGTGCTGGATATCTCCGCGCTGCAGTCGCCTGCCCAGCATGAGAGCCAGAACTTTAGCCTCTCGCTGGTGACGCTCTACGCCCGCATGATTGAAGACGCCTACTTCCTGCAGCGCTACCGCGACTGCTTGATGGTTCGCCTGGATACCTCGCGAGAGTTCGTGCACGTGAATGGGCGGGGGCTGATCGCGATAGAAGAGAACGGCCAAGTGATTGCCGCCAACGCCGTAGGCCGTGAACTGATGGAGGAACACCAACGCCGTTGGCCGCCGTGGTCTGCCCAACACGCCCCCATGCTTAGCGAGCTCTTCGAGTGCGAGATTGCCGATGTGCTCAGCATCAATAGCGCGACCAACGACCAGTTGCGGGCATTTCGCGCCCGCGCCAGCAATGCCATCTACTTTATTAGCCTGCTAGAGCCGCGTAGGCCGCGGATCGTATCCCGCGACCAGCCCGCATCGTCCCTGCCGACGCCGCTAGAACGACTGGGCGCCGACGACCCCGCGATACGTAAGCTACAAAAATTGGCTGAACGGCTGCGCAACGAGGCCAGTGTCAACGTGTTGATCAGCGGCGAAACCGGCACCGGCAAAGAGGTGGTTGCCCGCGCACTGCACGATAGCGGCAACCGCGCCAAAGGCCCGTTCATCGCGGTGAACTGTGCGGCGATTCCCGAAGCGCTGATCGAGAGCGAGCTATTCGGCTACGAGCCCGGCGCGTTTACCGGCGGGCGTGCAAAAGGTATGCGCGGGCTGATCCCTCAGGCCCATGGCGGCACGCTGTTTCTAGACGAGATCGGCGATATGCCACTGGCGCTACAAACCCGCCTGCTGCGCGTACTTGCCGAGCGTGAGGTCATGCCACTAGGCGCCAATAAACCGGAAAAAATCGACATCCGAGTGATTACCGCCACCCACCGCCATATCGATACCATGATCGCGCGGGGGGAGTTTCGGGAAGATCTCTACTACCGCTTGAACGGCGCCCAACTACGCCTACCACCGCTGCGTGAACGCGCCGACAAGCTCTATGTGATTCGCCAAGTTTTCAGCGATGTGGTCAAAGAGCGCGGCGCAAGCTCAGCGCCACGGCTGCGGGCCGATGCTATCAGCGCCCTGCTCGCCTACGCCTGGCCAGGCAATATACGCCAGTTGAAAAACGCCCTAGCGTTTGCCCTGGCCACCGCCGAGAGCAACGAAATCACCGTACACGACCTGCCCGAACAGTGCCTCAGCCAGCGCATTACCCAATCGCCAGCCATCACCGCGCCTGAAAACGAGGCCGCCGATAGCCAACTCCTCATTCAGCTGCAGCAACACCAATGGAACATTAGCGCCGTGGCCCGCGAGCTGGGGGTTTCACGGCCAACGGTATATCGGCAAATGCAGCGCCAGGGCATCGTGCCGCCGAACAAGGCCTGACAGCGGACGGCGCTTGGCCTGGGCAGCCAGCCTCACGTACACTTGTTTGAATCTGATGTTCACCACGCTTTCGACAAGCCGAGGCCCACTATGGCGTTTGACTCCACCTCTTCGTATATCGCAACCCATGCGCTCAAGCAGGCGGTGAATGCTGCCGTGATGCTCGAGCGCCCGCTGCTCATAAAAGGCGAACCCGGCACCGGCAAGACGCTTCTGGCCGAAGAGCTGGCAGACGCCCTCGGCACTCGGCTGATCACTTGGCACATCAAATCCAGCACCAAAGCCGCTCAGGGGCTTTACGAGTACGATGCAGTGAGCCGCCTGCGCGATTCCCAATTGGGCGTAGAGGGCGTCGAGAACGTCGCTAACTACATCAAGCCCGGCAAACTGTGGGAAGCTTTTAGCGCCGATGAGCGGGTAGTCCTGCTGATCGATGAGATCGACAAAGCAGACATCGAATTTCCCAACGACCTGCTCCAAGAGCTGGATCGCATGGAGTTTCACGTTTACGAAACCGGCGAAACCATCCGCGCCGAAAAGCGCCCCATCATCGTCATCACCTCCAACAATGAAAAAGAGCTGCCGGATGCCTTTTTGCGCCGCTGCTTTTTTCACTACATCGAGTTCCCCGATCGCGAAACCATGCAGGCCATCGTCGATGTTCACTTTCCCGACATTGCCCCAAAACTGGTCAGCGAGGCGCTGGAAGTCTTCTTTGACCTGCGCAGCGCACCTGGCCTCAAGAAGAAGCCCTCCACCTCAGAGCTGGTCGATTGGCTCAAACTGCTGATGGCCGACGAGCTAGCCCAGGAAGCGCTCTACCATCGTGACCCCGCCAAGGCACTACCGCCCATGGCTGGTGCGCTGGTCAAAAACGAGCAGGATACCCACCTGTTGGAACGCTTGGCGTTCATGATGCGTCGCCAAAAGAGCAGCGGGCGCTAAGCCATGTTCATAGGCTTGTTCGAAACCCTCAAACGCGCGGGTGTCCCCGTTTCACTGCGGGAGCTGTTGGACCTTCACGCCGTGGTCGAGCGCGGCGTGGTACTTGCCGATATGGAGGCGTTTTACCAGGTAGCGCGCACGGTCATGGTCAAAGACGAGCGCCACTTCGACCGTTTCGATCGTGCCTTTGCCGCCTGGTTTAAAGGCATCGAAGACATGGACGCCGCCATCGAAGCGCTGATCCCCGAGGAGTGGCTGCGCCGCGAATTCGAGAAACAGCTCACCGACGAGGAGAAGGCCAAGATCGAATCGCTAGGCGGGCTCGAAGAGCTCATCGAGACGTTCAAAAAACGTTTGGAGGAGCAGAAAGAGCGCCACGCAGGCGGCAATAAATGGATTGGTACCGGCGGCACCAGCCCATTTGGCGCATACGGCTACAACCCGGAAGGCATTCGCATCGGGCAAGACGGCTCCCGCCATCGCCGCGCCACCAAGGTGTGGGACGAACGGCGCTTTCGGGATTACGACGACTCGCTGGAGTTGGGCATCCGTAACATCAAAATGGCGCTTCGGCGACTGAGAAAGTTCGCCCGCCAAGGCGCGCGGGACGAGTTCGACGTCAGTGGCACCATCCGAGAAACCGCACGTGATGCCGGGCTACTCAATATTCAGATGCGACCAGAACGCCACAATGCGGTCAAGGTGCTGCTGTTTCTGGACGTCGGCGGCTCCATGGATGACCACATTCGCGTCTGCGAAGAGCTATTCTCGGCGGCACGCTCGGAGTTCAAGCACCTGGAGCACTACTATTTCCATAACTGCCTGTATGAAGGCGTATGGCGCAACAATCTGCGTCGGGGCAACGAGCGCATTCCGACCATGGACGTGCTGCATACCTACGGCGCGGACTATCAAGTCGTCATCGTCGGTGATGCGGCCATGTCGCCTTATGAGGTCACCCATCCTGGCGGTAGCGTCGAACATTTCAATGACGAAGCCGGCGGCGTGTGGCTCAAACGCTTGACCGAGAAATTCCCCCGTTTAGCCTGGCTTAACCCAATGCCTCCCCGCGCTTGGGAATACACCTACTCGACCACGCTCATTCGCGAGCTCATCGACGACCGTATGTATCCGATGACGCTGGAAGGGCTGGAAACTGCCATGCGCGAGCTCGCCAAATAGCCTCGCACTGCCTAGAACAGCAACGAAAACGGCGCACCCAATGGGTGCGCCGTTGGTGCGCCGTTGCGCATATTGAAACGCCTGAATGGCTAAGCCATACGCGTCATGATGCTGTGGTGGGTCAGTTTGCGGTGCAAAACCGCCATCGCTACATGGCCTACCACCAGGGCGAATAGCGCCCACCCCAGCTCGCCGTGTAACAAACCGCCTAAGTCAGTCATCCATTCGATGCGCTCACCGCCGCCCGACATGAGAGACAGCCCAAATACATCCAGCGCACGACCCGAGCCGTACTGGCGAATAAGCGCAATCGCTGGCACCACGATCATCAATCCATAAAGCGCCACGTGTCCAAGCTTCGCCATTACGCTCACCGCGGGCGGACGCCGTGACGCATTCATCACTGCCCAAACAGCGCGAATCACAACGAGCGCCATCAACACGACGCCCACTTGGCTATGGCCCCCCCACAGAAAGCCCTCAATTGCCGTATCTTCCAGCCATACCCTGGCAGCGGCACTGCTAAACTGCCACACGAACAGCAGCGCCATTCCCCAGTGCAATGCCCGACTCACCAACCCGTAACGCGAAGAGCTGTCCATCACTGCTAGCGCCATCTATTGTTCCTCTTAACAAACGTTGAACCATGGCACTATCTTACCCAGCACAGCTCACCAGATCATGACAACAGCATGGAAATTGGTTGCAAAAAAAGGAACACGACGTTGCCTTAGAGCGACACGGGAACGCGATTCAACCCAGCTAAAAAAGCCTCTTTGGCTTGGGCGAACGCCACGGGATCGTGTTTGAAGCGGCGCATAATCAGCGCCTCATCCAGGGCTAACGTAGGCGATAGCGTCTCAATGCTGTTAGCAGGATGGCGAGTCGACAGCCCGATATGCTGGCCATTTTCCGCTTCTAACCAGCGTTTGAAGCCGCACTGTTGAAAGAACGTTTTAGCTTTTTCATCCTGCGTATCGATGCGCAGCGGAGCCTTCAGACTGAGCTCGCTCAGCAAACGAGCTTTTGCACCTTTTGCAAACTCGCAGGCGTGAGTCACGGTCATGCCCTCGCCCGCTTCATCCAGCACCAATAGCGCCAGCGCTAAAGGGTGTCCTTCGCCATCAACCCCTGCCAACAACCGCGCGCCTTCTTGGGCAAACAGTACATTTTTGGTGCCGGTAAAGATCACCAACGGCGTCAAGCCTGCCTGCTGGCCATACACCTCGGCGCATAGCTTGGCCAAACACGCATCGCGCGGCTCACTCTGACTTACATGGACTACCTTCATGACGCTCTCTCGTTACGTTCGTTCACCCCGCCATGTTTCGTAGCGACAAGCGCTGACGGGTTATGAAAGCCCGCCAGCGTAGAGCAAAGCACGAGGAGACACCAGCCTGTTGTCGATGGAACCCTCTTGATCTAGGGGAGTCGCATTGAAGGCAAGGCGTTTTTTATTGCCAAGGAGAGCATATGACCCAGTTCATCAACGACCCGACCCTGCCAAAGCCGGATTTTCCTGGCAGCCACATGGTAGTTGACGACCACTACATGTTTATTTCTGGCCTCACGGTGGCCGATCTTTCTAACGGAGAGGCGGCGCGGGGCGATATCAAAGAGGAGGCTCGCCTAGTTCTGCGTGAACTCGCCCGCATGCTCGAACAAGAGGGTGGCAGCCTTGATGACGTAGTGCGCGCTGACGTGCACTTAGCGGATCTTAAGCAAATCAGCGCGTTTGACAGCATCTATGCGGATTTTTTCGAACCTGGTCGCTATCCAGCGCGGACCTGCACCGAATCCCCGCATATCTGCGGTGGCAGTTTGGTAGAAATCACGTTGATGGCCAAACGCCCCAACTAATATTCAGCACCACATTTTCATGTTTCCAACGCACAAAAAGCCAATTAAATGGCTTTTTGTGCGTCTACTTCTCAAGGGTGGTGTTACAGGCCCGCCAGCATGCCCGTTGGATAGTTAAGCGTCAGCATATGCGCCATTCCCATCAAGAAGAGCGTTACGCCTGCCGCTAACCCAACAGCAGCCACTGGCTTCATACGCGCGACGACCAATAAGAACCCAAGACAAAAGATCGCTGCAGCAAATAGAAAACCGAGCACCATCACGCCCCCAATCAACGCAAAGAAACCCGCGACCCAAAGCAGCTGTTGGCTCAGCGTTTGAGTTTGCCACTTCATTGGCTTAATGACCGTTCTCACGATCTCCAACACACAGGCCGCCACAATGATGGCGATCGCCAGTCGGGGCATAATGCCTCCCAGCATGGAAAGATCAGCGAACGTCGACCACATGTAGGCGGCACCGGCTAGTAGACTAGCCAGCAGCACCACGTCGATGGCGCCCAGCGACAGCGGCTCTGCTGACTCTAGAGGCGTATGCGGTGTGGTCGCCTTTCGTTGATGCTGGGCATGCAGGTAGCTGCGTAATGGGGGAATCACCAACGAGGCGGCAATCAGCGCGCCGATGATCAACACACCGGGCCGCATGAAGGCGTCAGCCCCCTGGAACTGGGCAGCCTGATAAAAGTACGCTTCGGCACCGGGCGCAAGCACGAAGCCAATCAGGAAGGCCGGGCGTGACCAGTTGGCCTGCTTGAACAGCACGCCAAACGCACCGATGACACCAAGTGCGAACAGGTCCCCCAGCGAGCGCGTGGCTTGATACGCTGCAAAGAGAATCAAGATAGTGATCAAGGGCGCTAAAATCACGAACGGCACCCGTGTCAGGCTGGCCACCGGACGCGCCAGTCCCAAGCAGAGCGCAGCGCCGAGGATGTTCGCCAGGGCCAACGACCAGATGATGGTGTACGTCAGGTCCAAATTGGTTTCCAGCATGCTCACACCGGGCTGCAGACCGAGTAGCAGCAAGCCGCCCAGGAACACCGCCGCCGTCCCCGAACCGGGAATACCAAACAGCAGAGTGGGCACCATCGCTCCACAGGCACAGGCGTTATTCGCCGATTCCGGCGCAATCACACCGCGAATGTCGCCTTTACCGAACTGTGTTTTATCCTTGGCGCTCTGCACCGCGTGGCCGTAGGTGAGCCAATCGACCACCGAGCCCGCCAAGCCGGGAATCGTGCCCATCAAACTGCCAATACCCGCACAGCGAGCGACGAGTCCAGGGCGTTTGGCGACGTCCCTGACGCCCTCTTTCCACCCCTTGCCCAGCTGGCACGGCTGCTCGGCAATCGCGCCGCGCTTCACCAGCAGATCAATGATTTCGGGCAGTGCGAAAATACCCAACCCCACGACGACGAGCGGCAGACCGTCGTAGAGGTAGTCGATCTCGAACGGCAAGCGGAACTCCCCCGTGGCGGGGGCCATGCCGATGGTGCCCACCAGCAACCCCACTCCGCAGGCCGCAATGCCCTTGAAGACATCCTTGCCAGACAGCACCGCGACCATCGAGAGCCCCAGCAGCGTCAACATGAACAGCTCAGAGGAGGAGAACGACAGCACGACCGGCCGAGCAATCAGGATAAAGGCCGTCAACACCACCGCGCCCAGCAGGCCACCAATCATCGACGAAAGAAACGCGCTGGAGAGCGCCCGCGCCGCCTGCCCTTTTTTAGCCAGGGCAAAGCCGTCCACCACGGTGGCCTGCGACGCGCTAGAGCCTGGTATGCCAAGCAGTACAGAGGCAAAGGTGTCGCCCGTGGGAATGACCGCCACCAGGCCCATGAGCATACCAAGAGCCACAGACGGCTCCATGCCATAGAGGAACGGCAATAGCAGCGACATTCCGGCAATGCCACCAAGCCCGGGAATGATGCCCACGATTAACCCAATCAGGACACCCACCACCATGTACAGCATATGGGGAACAGTAAACAACTGTCCCAAACTGGAGAATAAGACATCGAACATTGTCGTGGCTCTTGTGTTATTGAGTGTGAAGGAGCCGAAAGGCACTGCTTCGGCAGTGCCTTTGATGAACCAGCGTGTTAAATCCGGGCACCGTGCTGTTCGAGCAGCCACTCGACGAGCCACTGGCGCGTGTCGTCATCCAGCGACATGGCATCTTGCAAGTGCTGCTCGACGACCTCGCCGACCACCGGCGTATAGGGGCCTAGCTGAGCCATGGCGGCTTCTTTGAACGTTTCGGTGTCCACGAAGCGGCGCGCCGCGTCGCGATACTCTTGGATGAGCGCCTCAGGGGCGTCCTTGGGCAGTAGAATCAGCTTTTGCAGCGTGAATCCTGAAGCGAAGAACTTGCGATACGCCTCGGCGGCAGGGCCGTTTGGGGCTTCCCCATGCAGGTTTTCATACACCTCGTTGAAGGTCGGCAAATCAGGGAAGGCTGGATCACGAACGACCTGGCCACTGTCGTCGAGCACCCCAAGGGAAAACAGCGGAACCGCTCTTCCGCTCTCGACCAGCGGCGCTACGCTACTGAAATACGCCGAGGTGGTTTGAAAATCGATATCGGCTTCACCGCGCTCGAACGCTAGCCGCCCTTCGCCACGGCTGCGCATGCCCGACACGGCCTGCACGTCGACCCCTAACAAGTCCAGCGCAATCAAGACGGGCAGCTCCAATCCGGTATGGCTCTGCACGGCAAATTTGACGCGCTGCTCGGTTACGGCCTGGAGCACATCCTCGGCGGTATCACCGAGGTTAGGCTGGGCATACACTACGCCACCGGTGGGTGTGGCCAGAATCGGCGTCCAGTCGTCGTAGTCATAGCGCACACGGCGATCTTGCAGCATGGCCGGATACTGGGTGGACGCCGAGGTGCCTATCCATTGGCTGCCATCCGAATCGGCCCGCATCGCGAACAAGTTGCTACCATTGATAGAGCCGCCGCCGGGCACGTTATCAATCACCAGTGTCGGGTTGCCTTGAATATGGTCGCTCATCCAGGTGGTGAAAAAACGCGCCCATACGTCGGTTCCTCCGCCTACACCAAAGGGAATGGTCCAGTGGATGGTGTCAGGCACGTTCACATTGTCCGCTTGAGCACTCACACTGATAGCGCCAAGCGTGGAACAAGCAACGACCAGTAGCGCTTTCTTGAATGTCTTTAGCGGAGTGTTTTTCAGGGTGGTCATGGCGATACTCCTGTTATTGATTATTGTCGGTTCATTATAAAGGTCAGGTTATTCAATCAATGGTTTCGGTGGCGTAATGCCCCACTTCCTGGGGAGGGGTTGCGTAAAAAATTTGCCCGCTCATAATTTTGCGAGCCGTTCGAATGAGTGACACCCGCGCTAGGTCAAACGCATTCTGCTGGCGATACTCTGCCGTTAACTCAATAGCACCAGAAGGATGCTCCAATATTATGTGTGAGAGCAGTTGCCCAGCGGAAAGCTTCTCAGTGCCCAGAGCCATATGATGGGCCACCGAGCCGGGCACGTTAATCGCGGCCACCACCGCCATCGCCCCTGTCACGGCAATCGCCTTATGACAGCGGTGCGGTACGAAGTAGCGCACGTTCAGCGTATGCGAGGCTGCTTGTGCCGCTGAAATCAGCACCACCTTGGGCAGTACGCTCTGGCTCACATCCCCCATGCCCATCCGACGCCCTGCTTCACGGCGCAAGTGCTCTAAGCGACTTAATAAAGCAGCATTATTGTCCAGCTCCCCAGGTGACTCGTAGCCGGTCAATCCCACCGACTCAGCGCGCAGCAGCATAATGGGGGTCGCCGCATCAATACAGCTCACCTCCACCCCATCGATCTCATCGCAGGCGTTACCGGTGGGCAAAAGCTGGCCCGTTTTACTGCCCATGATGTCTAAAAAGCTGAGCTGGATACCCGCCGCACTGCCAGGAACGCCGCTGATAGTTACGCTGCCTTCGTACTGCACCTGCTTGCCCGGAGTGGGCACATGGCACTCGATCAGCCGCTGAGTGTTCAGGTTATGCACCCTCACCACGGTGGTACCGTCCTGGGGTTCCACCAGCCCGGTTTCGATAGCATAAGGCCCCACCGCAGAGAGCATGTTGCCGCAGTTCGGGTTGAAGTCGACACGCTTGTTGACTACGTCTACTTGAGCAAATAGATAGTCGACGTCGGCATCCGGGTGCGATGAGCGCTCCACAATGGCGACTTTGCTGGTGAGCGGGTCACCGCCCCCAATCCCATCGATCTGTAGCGCATGGCCGGAGCCCATCAAGCTAAGCAGAATATCGGCCTGCTGGGCCTGATCACTGGGCAGGTCTTTCATGCGAATAAAGGGACCTCGTGAGGTGCCGCCCCGCATAATGACACAAGGAATGCTGTTCATATCGCTCCGCCATAGTTCGCGATGACTGTATGAACGGAGCATGTCAGCCAATATTTAATGTCTCAAATGCAAATATAGATTGCTATAAATCCATTTTTTGCATTAATGTGTATTGGTTATCAAACCACCGCTTTAGCGCAAGAATCCCATGCTTCACAGACTCGAATTTCTTGACCTTCAGGCCTTCATTTTGGTCGCGGAATTGGGCACCTTTCATGAGGCGGCTCAGCGCCTGCATTTGTCGCAGCCTGCGCTGACGCGGCGTATCCAAAAACTCGAAGAACTCCTTGAAGTTGAACTACTTGAGCGAACCACACGGCGGACTCGGCTAACGCCCATTGGGGCCGATTTTCTCCCGCGCGCTAGGCGAATGTTAGAAGAGTATGAGTCGTCGATTTTAGGCATTCGTGAGCTCGTCACGCACCAAAAAGGCACGGTGACGATTGCCTGCCTGCCCACGGCGGCCTTCTACTTTTTGCCTAGTGTCATTCGCGTGTTTAGCGAGGCGTGGCCGGGCATTCGCATCCGGATTTTGGATGTCAGCGCCAACGAGGGGTTGGAAAAAGTCATTAATGGCGAGGCGGATTTCGGTATCAATATGATCAGCGCGCAAAGCTCGGAGGTGCGCTTTACGCCGCTGCTACGAGATCCGTTTGTACTGGCACTGCGCTCGGACCATCCGCTGGCCAGCAAAAAGCAGATTGAGTGGAGCGATTTAGAGGATGTGCGGCTCATCACCGTGAGCCGCGATAGTGGCAACCGCACGCTGCTGGATAACGCGCTGTCAGCAGAGGGCATCCACCTCAACAGCTTTTACGAGGTGCAGCACCTCTCTACTTCCTTGGGGCTGGTGGAATCAGGCCTTGGCGTGGCGATTTTGCCGCGCATGACCATGCCCGGCCCCGATCACGACACGCTCTGTTCTCGCGATTTACCCGAGCCACGCATTCAGCGCTCGATTGGCTTGGTGCGCAGCAACTCACACAGCTTATCCAGCACCGCGCAGCTCTTCATTGATCTTCTGTTAGAGCACTGGGGCAAAGAGGCTATTTAGCAGTGCTTGTTAGTAGTACTTGGCGATGCAATGAGTGCCAGGATCGCGTCGATATCCAAGTGCGCTTCCAACGTATCGGCCAAGCGCTCCAGGGCCTGTTCGCGATGGGCGCTATAATCGACGCGGCCTGCCTGGGCTAGACCAAGCATGGTCAGCAGCGCTTGGCAGGCTTCAGGATGATCGAATAAGCCGTGTAGGTAAGTGCCCATTACTTGGCCGTCTTCGCTGATGGCCCCATCCAAGTGGGTGCCTAGATCGAAGAGCGGGCTACTCAAAGCCGGACCTTCGCTCACACCATTATGAATCTCATACCCCTCGACCGTTGCTTCTTCGCCCATTAGCACGCCGCTCACGTTGTGAAGCTGCTTACCCGCCACCATGCGTGTCGTCAGCGGTAACAGACCCAACCCGGCGACTTTCCCGGGCGTGCCTTCTAGCCCGTCGGGGTCATCGACGCACTCCCCCAACATTTGAAAACCGCCGCAAATGCCCAGTACTTTGCCGCCATACCGCAGGTGACGAGTCATCGCGGCGTCCCAACCTTGGCGCTTTAACCAGGCTAAGTCGCTGGCGGTGCTTTTACTGCCGGGAAGAATGATCACATCAGCGGGGGGGATGGGCTGATCAGGGCCGATAAAGCTAAGCGATACCTGCGGATGCAGGCGAAGCGGATCGAAATCGGTGTGGTTACTGATACGCGGCAGCGCGGGTACGATCACCTCAAGCGTTTGGCTCGCTTTTTCAGCCTGCACGGTGCCAATGCTGTCTTCGGCATCCAGCAGCAGCCCTTGCAGATACGGCAACGTACCCATCACTGGCTTTTGGGTACGTGCTTCCAACCAGTCAAGCCCCGGCTCCAGCAGCGCAATATCACCGCGAAAACGGTTGATAATGAAGCCTTTGGTGCGAGCCTGCTCACTCTCACTCAACAGCGCCAGCGTGCCGACTAGCTGGGCAAACACGCCGCCACGGTCGATATCGCCCACTAGCAGCACCGGGCAGTCGGCGGCCTCGGCAAACCCCATGTTGGCTATATCGCCTTGGCGCAGGTTGATTTCCGCCGGGCTGCCGGCCCCTTCAGCAATGATCACATCAAAGCGGCTTTCCAGCGCCTGCCAGGCCGCCATCACGCTCTCTTTCGCGGTGCGTTTATAGGCATGGTAATCCAGCGCATCCATATGCCCATGTACCTTGCCGCGCAAAATTACCTGAGCGCCGCGGTCGGTTTCCGGCTTGAGCAGTACCGGGTTCATATCGCTATGGGGAAGGACACCCGCCGCTTGGGCCTGCAGTGCGGTGGAACGGCCTATCTCGCCGCCATCGCTGGTCACCGCGCTATTCAGCGCCATGTTTTGCGGCTTGAATGGGGCGACGGAAAAGCCGCACCGTTTAAGAACGCGGCAAAGCCCTGCCACCACGGTACTTTTGCCTGCATCCGAGGTGGTACCTTGAATCATTAAGGTGGTCATTGAGCGCCTATTACCACGCGTAGGAGTAGTTCACCATGGCCGCTGAATCGCTGGGCGCGTTCGCATCGTGGCCCGGCTCGCGGGTGTGCAGCAGGTTGAACTGCCACTGGCTGCGCTCGCTGGCGGCAAACCCATAGCCCAGTTCGATATCGAGCTGGCGGCCTGACGGTTCCAGTGAGGCGCTGCGCGTTTCACGCACCACGCTGCCATCCAAGCGACGTCCCACGGGCACATCGAAACTGGCCGTGGCGCTGTCGATGCGCAGCGGCTGGCGCAGCGTCAACGCCCAACGGTCGGCGCGCTCGCCTTCTCCCTGCCACTGTAGCCCCAGCGCCATTTGCTGAGCGCGCATGCCATCCACGCGAGTTAGCAGGCCAGTACCTGAGGCACTGCCCTCCCCCTGTTCGAATTCGGCAAAACCGCGAAAGCCATCCCTTTGGGCCTGCAGACTAATGCCCGCAAAGCGCATGCGGTTATCATCGCCCAAACCCAATGCACCGTTGCCATTAGCGCCCAGCAGGCCCTGCTGCTCGCTCAGTTGGCCGACATAGCTGTCGATACGCAGCCCTGGGGCAATTTGCCATGCCAAACCGACGTCGGAACGCTGCGCTTGATAGTCGCTGGCCGCATCGTTAGCCATATCGCCCACCCAATGGGAGGCCGTCATACTCAACCGTTCACCTATCTCATAGCGGGTTTCTACACCGTCCACCCGCTCGAAGGCTTGGGTCAACGCCGACCCCGTTTGAAACGAGATCATTGGCATCACGTCAAGTTCAGCGTAGTTGCCCATGGGGCTAGGCTGGTTTCCAGAGAAACGAAAGGCGCTGAGCCGGGCGTTACCAAAGGTGCCATCGAAACGGCTGGACAGCAGCTCACCGTAGGCCGTACTGCGGGTCGCGAAACGATAGTTGCCTTCGATCGCCGTCTGAGTGGTGGCGTGCGATGAGGAAGCACTTGCCATCTGTTGCATCTGATCGCGAAGCTGCGAAGCCCGCACGGTGCGGGAATGGGCATTGCGCCCTAAATCGATGACGTAATCTCGGCCCAACGCGTCGAAGGCCACCACATTCTCCAGCACACCAGACGCTGCGACCGCATCGCCATAAGCGTCTGAAAGCTGTAGATACGAGACATCGGCTAGCGCACCGCCATCGGCTACTCGCTGACTCTGGCTGACGATCAGATCGCCTTCCGGGGCCAGCGCTGCATCGATATCAGCAACACCTTGGCCCAAATAGAAAGCGCCACAGTTCAACGTGCCGCTCGTGCCACAGGTGTTCTGCTGGAACAGCGCGCTCTCCTGGCTGGCTGTGTCGAGTAGCCGCTGGCTGGCCTGCTGTGCCGTGAGGTGCGGCCACTGGCCTATGATTCCTGCGGCATATTCCGAAATCCGTGCGGCGGAAATCGAGGTGCCTTGGGCCCCTACATCGCGGTTTGCGAAGTCGGTGCCAATCGAGCGCGCCTGCAGCTGCGCATCGTCACCGGGATAGCTGCTCGATGGATGAATATCACCATCGGTCGTCGTGCCAACGGCGATTAGCATCATTTCGTACAGCCCAGGCTGGCTGGCATAGATCGGCGTGCCTTGCGTATCGATAGCGCTGCCCGTATTGCCAGCACTCACCACGTAGATCGCGCCTTTGCCGTCGTTGGCATCCACCACGCGCTGATATGACGTCGCCGAGGTCACTCCATTGAAGGTAAGACGAGGGTCGCTGGCTTCCAAACGGCGGGAAAAACTGGCGTTGATGACCCTCGCTCCCCGGTTAGCAGCTTCCCCAATGGCATAATCCAGGGCGTTGTTCAGCGTCGCGCCCTGGCTATCTTCTATTTTCAGAAGGTCCAGACGCGCATTGCCCAAAGTGCCGCCCGTGATGGTAGATGTCACGGCGTTGCCGTGCCACTCATCCACACCGCTGACGTCAGCCGTGCCGGTGTAGACGTCCAAACGGTCGATCACCCGCTCGCTGTTGGTGATGGTCGCGACATCGAACGCGCTATCCGTCACCGCCACCCTCACCAATCCCGGCTCGAGCGGTTCGGGGGTCTGGCTGGCCCCCACACCAGGGGAGGAGCCGCTAGGGGTGTACACGCCCTGGCTGCTATCTCCCCCGCCGCCACTGGACCCGCATCCTGATAATGACAGAGTGCCCAGCGCTATCCCTACCGCTAGGAAGAGCGGGCGCCGTTCAAACATCTCGGCTGCCCTGCGTATCGGTATGGCGTTGCATAGAGTGACTCGCTTGCACTAAAGGCGTTAGAAAACATAAGAAAGGCAACGGCATTAAATACTGAGAAAAGCCCTTATCGCAAGTCGTATAACGCTCATTTCATAGGCCGTGAGTTTCTGCCCAGAGGGCGATACGCTGAGCAGCGGTGGTATTGACGACGATATCTAAATGCGACACTCCCGCAATGAACTCAAACTCTGACTGCGGGGCGTGGGGGTGAATGGTAGGCTCGAATTGCTTAGCGTAAAACGCCTCGTCTCTATCACCAACTAGTACCAGAATGGGCGCGCGAATATTGGCAAGGTCGGCCTTGTAGTCCGCCGTTCCAAAGCTCTCCATCATGCGGTAGGTGTAGCGCAGGGTTTCCGACCCGGTGCGGTAGGCCAGCGGCAGGTTGAAGTGCAGTACCGGCCAGTGATTGAAACGAGTCACGTTCATTTGATTCAGCAACGCCAGCGGCAGAATGCGCCATAGATTCGGCTTTGCCCATCCCGCTTTTTTGCGCACGGTGGCCGCGTTGTAAGCTAAAAACGGGGCCAATAGCACGACCCCGGCTAAATGGCTTGCTTGCTTGCCCGCTGCAAAGCGCAGCGCTAACCCTCCGCCCGAAGAGTGCCCACCAATCACCACACGCTCATGGGGCGCATGCTCACGCTTAGCATGCTCGATCAGGTCGGCTACGTCGTCCTCTAATTGACCGATATAGTCCACATCGCCACGTTTGGCTGGGTTTGGTCCATGGCCACGTAAATCCGGCGTGATGACATCGAACCCGGCCGATGTCGCTAGGTACTCTGCCATGGGCGCCAAGTAATGGCTGCTGGCCGATGAGCCATGTAACAGTACCAACAGCGATGACGGCGCAGCCTGCTGAGTAGCGCGGTGGCTGGCATGGTTGTGGCTGGCATAGTGGTGGCAAGCATAGTAACGGTAACTCAATGTGCCACCATCTCGCGTGGTATAGCTTTGTAATGACGGAATATCGGCCTCAGCCGGCAAGACATTCACCAGCACATCGAAACGTAAGCCGGTAGTGGGCTGGGCATGTGGCATGGCAGGGTCTCCTGTTAGGCCGTGGTGGCGTCATCGGACGAAAAGCGCTCCAAGCGAAAGCGCAAGTGGAACGGGCTAAGCAACCCCGGCATAGGGGTTTCGCTGCTCAGCTTTCCTGGAGGATGCAGCTCCCAGCGCGCCCGCCGCAGAAGCGCAGCGAGCAAGCGGCTAGTCACCAGCAGTACGATATGTCGACCGGGGCAGATGCCAGGCCCGCCACTGAATGGCACCAGCGGCCAGCGCCTCTCGCCGTCCGGGCGAAGCCACATCTCAGGCGTAAACCGATGAGCCGCATGCAAATAGCGTTCATCACGATGAAAATAAGGCGTATGAATCAGTACAGAGGTATGAGCAGGCATCTCCCCAGGCGTCCACTGCGTGGATTGCGTCGACTGTCTCAAAATAAGTGGTGTGGTGGGCCACAAGCGCAGCGCCTCCAACACACTTGCCTTGAGGCAATCCATGTCAGGTGGCGGCGTGTCGTTTACGTCATCCAACGCTCTGGCCGCAAACTCTGGGTGCGCGCACAGCAGCGCCAACGCTCGAAACGCCGCCATGCCAGCGGGGTCAAAGGCAAACAACCACTGCGGCACTTGCTGAAGCGGTGCTTGGTCGCTGTCGGTCTCTTCGGTCGAATGGTGAAACAGCATCGCCATCAGGCTGTGGGGCTCGGCTTGCTGATAGTAAAACGCCAAATGCTGCTCGAACCGCTGCTGCAAGCGTTTGCGTTTGGGGTGCATGAAGCCCCAATTGGCGGCCTTACGAAGCCGCACTAATTCGCGAGTGACGGTGCGGTCATCTCGGGCGCTATCGCCGAGCACCACACGCCGTACGATACGCTCCCACGCCCGTTGAAAGGTCGGCCAGTCCAGCTCATCGAAGCGTGTGTTCGTGCGCGCCACCAATGCGTCGGCCTCTTCCTCCACCACCTGGGTAAATGCATCGGCAAAAAGGTGATGCGGGCAGCCACTCTGTAACACCCGCTCGTTCAGTTGGCGGCGCGTTTGGCGTGCTTCCCCGTGGGACACCAGCGCCATGTCAGGCTCGAAGTGACCGAGTGCGCTGCGCTTCAGCGCTTCGTCAGTCGCGAAAGGCTCCGGAGTGTGCTCCAGCACATGGTTGGCATCAGCGGGATCGAGCACCACTGCCATCTTTTTGCCCGGCACTTTCAGCATGAGTGGGCCACGGCCATACTTCTTGCTGAGCGCTTGCAACTGCCGAATGCCTTTCGCATCCAGGCCGAAACGCTCCACCATCCCAACGACGTTTGGACGACGACGAATGACCCCCTTTGCCACGTTGGGGGCCATGACTTGACTGATAATGGCGATGGTTTCCCTGAGCGTTGCAATCGGCAACCCATCAGGGGTGGATCTCCTATCCATTCCTGCTCCTTGAGTGATGCGGCTACCGTGACAGTCTAGAGCCACCTCGACCACACGCAAGGCATTCACCTATCCCCTCGCGCAACGAGCACTTAAATCAAGCCAAACATTAACTAAGTTAGCGTTATGGGCTATGCCATCAAGGCAATGCCCGCAGACAGCCTGGCCATTTTCCGCTAGGGTAGCGGCTCCCACCACCCAACGATTGCGCCCGATATGCAAGAGATACTCGACGAGATTGCCGCCGAGCTGGCCCTGGAAACCGAACGCGGCACCGTAGCCGATTACATTCCCCAGCTGGCCCATGTGGACCCCAGCCAGTTTGCGATCAGCTTGGCCACGGTCGAAGGCCAGCGTTTCTCGGCGGGCTGCGCGACGACGCCCTTCTCGATTCAGAGCATTTCGAAAGTGTTCACCCTGACCATTGCGCTAGGCAAATGGGGCGATGGGCTTTGGACTAAAGTGGGTCGCGAGCCTTCCGGCGACCCATTCAACTCCATCGTTCAGCTCGAGCATGAGAGCGGTAAACCGCGTAACCCGTTCATCAACGCCGGGGCCATTGCGGTAGTGGATGCCATCATGATGGGCCACGCGCCCAAAGAGACGCTGGCGGAGATATTGAGCTTCGTGCGCTATATCGCCGACGACAACAGCATCTGTTTCGATCATCAGGTCGCCGCGTCGGAAATGGAGCACAAAGATCGCAATGCGTCGCTGGCCCACTTCATGAAGGCCTTTGGGCGGCTGCGACACGATGTCGATAAAGTGCTCGGCACCTACTTTCACCAGTGCGCCATCGCCATGAGCTGCGACCAGCTAGCCCACGCTGGACTCTTCCTGGCCTCCGACGGGGTCAACCGGCCCAGCAATTTGCGGGTGGTGTCGCCCCAGCGTGCGAGGCGGATCAATTCGCTGATGATGATGTGCGGCCACTACGACGCCTCGGGGGAGTTTGCTTTCCGCGTAGGCTTACCGGGCAAGAGCGGCGTGGGCGGCGGCATTCTGGCCATTGCCCCAGGGCGTGGATCGCTGGCGGTGTGGTCGCCGGGGCTGGATCGCTTCGGTAACAGTCTGCTAGGCGCACGGGCGCTGGAGATGTTCGTACAACGCACCGGCTGGTCCGTGTTTGGCCACTAGATTTTAGCCACCAGGCGTGGGTTAGCTCTGAACGCTCTCTTGCGGCTCTAGCTGCCGAGCCGCTTCCCAGGCCTGCACGTTGCGTTTTACCTCCAGCCCCCAGCGGTAGCCACCCAGCGCGCCGCTTTGCTGAATCACCCGGTGGCAGGGAATCCACAGCGCCACCGGATTCGCGCCCACCGCATTCCCCACCGCCCGAGATGCTGTTGGCGCGCCTAGCGCCTGGGCAATGTGCGAATAGCTGGCGAGCCGTCCGTCGGGAATCATCAGCAGCGCGCGCCATACGTTGAGTTGGAAATTGGTGCCGCGTACGTGTAGCGACAGCGCCCCCGGCGCAGCCGTTTTCCCTGGCTCGAACAGCGCATCGACGGCATAGCGGGTCGCCTCTGGCTGGTGGCGCACCGTGCTGCACGGCCACTCGGCGGCGAGCTGAGCCAGCATCTCTGCCTCGGACGTGGCGGCTAGAAACCCCATTCGGCAAATACCCCTTGGCGTCGCTGCCACCAACGCCTCGCCAAACGGCGTGGGGTGAATGCCATAAACGATCTCCACACCCTCCCCTTGGCGCTTGAACTCGCCGGGTGTCACCGCTTCGAGCGTCACAAAATGGTCGTACAGCCGCGAGCCCCCACTCAGGCCCAGCGCATGAGCGGTGTCGCTAAGACTCTGGGCCGAAGCAATGAGCTGCTTTCCCCGCGCCAGCGTCAGCGCCTGCAAAAAGCGCTTGGGACTAACGCCTGCATAGCGGCAAAACAGCCGCTGAAAATGGAACGCGCTCAAATGCACCTGCGCCGCCACCGTCTCCAAACTCGGCTGCTGGGTGGCGTTGGCCACCATAAAGGCCATGGCTTTTTCTATTCGGGCATAGTCGTTCATCGCGTCGGTCTCTCAGGCATCGTTGCGAACCACCTATCGTGACCCAAGCATAACCGGCGAGCACGCCCAACCCCACCCGAATCTTGCGCACGTCACATATCAATTTTGTGCAATACCCAGATCGCGCCCCGCTTGCACACTATCACCTCCCTTCTGGAGGATCATCATGAGCACATCGCTACTGCTACCCATGTCGGCCTTTGCCCTGGCGGCGTCCATTTCACCGGGGCCGGTCAATATCGTTTGCTTGAGCAGCGGTACCCACTACCCCCTTCATAAAGGGCTCATCTTCGTGACCGGAGCGACGCTTGGGTTCCTTGCGCTGTTTCTGGGCATTGGCGTGGGGCTCTATTCGCTGCTGCATGTCACGCCCTGGCTAGAGGAGGCGCTACGGTGGGCCGGTATCGTGTTCTTACTCTACCTCAGCGTACGTTTATGTCAGCACGATGGACGAGTGAGCGAGCACGACCCCCACAAAGCCCCCGGCTTTATCACCGGCGCGGCCATGCAGTGGCTCAACCCCAAAGCGTGGCTAGCCTCGGCGGCAGGCATTGGCGCGTATACCAACGGCAACGATCCTTACTTGATTGGCCTATTCGCCGCGCTTTATCTACCGATCTGCTGGCTGTCGCTGGCCAGCTGGGTGTACGCGGGGGCGTTTCTCAAACGTTACCTGCAACGGCCTATCGTGCTCCTGACGATCAACCGCTGCTTGGCGGTCGGCTTGGCAGGGAGCGCGCTATTTCTACTTCTTGAATGACGGCGCACGGTATTGGTGGGGCGTCGCTGCGACCAGCCGCTTGAAGGTTCGCTGAAAATGAGGCTGATCGTTGAACCCTGCCGTGAGCGCCGCCTCGACGATGGGCTGACCCTGCCTCAGCACCGCCTGCCCTAACTGAATACGCTGATCGATCAAATAGGCATGGGGCGTCAGGCCGTAGTGCTGCTTGAACGCGCGAATCAAATGCCCCGTGCTGTACCCCGTTTGCTGGGATAACTCTTCCAGCGAAATATCGCGGGCGCAGTGCGTGCGCAAATAGTCTGCCACTTGGGCCAGCAGTTCAGGCGTCGGCGCGGGTGCCAGAGGTGGCTCCTCCGCCAGTTCGCTCATCAGCGTAGTGAGATAGGCGGTGACTGCCTGCCGCTTGCGCTCGATCGAGACGTGCTCATCCAACAAACCGCCGGCCATCTCGCAAAACGAGTGGAAGAGACTCGGCCGGCGGATGACCGCAGTCGCAATGTCTTGCCACTCTGGCGCAGGTAGTAGGCCAAGCCCATAGCGCAACTCGCTCATCCAGCGAGCATCCACATACAGCATGAGGTACGCCCAAGGCTGGTTGGCGATGGGGTTACAGGCATGCACCCAGTGAGGGTTCATCATGACCATGTCACCGGCGCGAATCTGATGTGAGGCATCGCGATATCGAAACGTACTGACCCCGGCGGTCACGGCCCCCAGCGACCAATGCGCATGGCTGTGAGGGGCATAACATACCTGCCGCGCATCCTGAATCTTGCGCAGTTCGACGTGGGGCATACGCTCGTCACGCCAGAAAATAGGCTGTGCTTTATTCATGTTCACCTATCCGTTCACCCTCGTATTGACCAATGCGCCGACACGCTACACATGGCGATAAATCACCAGAAGACGATGACCCAACCGTTGCCCTAATAGCTCCGCTTGCTGGGGGCTCACCGCGCCCGTTCTGGGGTTAATCGCCGTGAGAGAAAAGCGTGAAAACCCTTGCATAAAGGAGTAGTCGAGTTGGTTCACGCTGGCCACACTTCCACAGCATGGAAGCGTTTGCGGCATTAGCCCAAACCCGCGCACTAAATCGTAATCTTGATCCATCAGAAGATGCCACTGGGGAAGGGTCAGCTCCTGCCCACACAGGTGACAACGAACGTACTCGAAATTACTGCCGCAGTCATGAAACTGCACGTATTCAGACACGGCGGCGTCAAGCGATTCGGCTTCCGGCATCCATTGCCATAACGTCTCCTTAGCACGGGATACCTGCTCCTCCGCGGGCAGGTAATGCGGGTCTGCTGGAATAAAAACGATGTGGTGATCGCTCATAGGGTTCGATCCATGACACATGAAGACGCATACTCACTACTTTCCAGAACCACTATGGCACTTTTGAGCGGAGCTCTCTATAAAAGTACCGCCATGCCCTAACGCTGCCCGCCGCATGGTCTACGCTGGACAATACCCTTTTACATGCACAGTATGGGCCGCCTAAAGGATCGGCAATGCCATTCACGTCAGGAGGACACCATGGCCAGTCAACCCCCGACACATCGGGATGCGGTTAAACTGTTCGCCCGCTTGGGCTACGCCTCGCGGGGGGTCGTGTATTTACTGGTAGGCGGCTTAGCCGCGCTCGCCGCGTTAGGCCAGGGCGGCCAAACCGAAGGCAGTCGTGGCGCACTAGAGAGCGTATTGGCCGCCCCATTCGGCAAAGTAATGCTGGGTATCATTGCCCTTGGGCTAGTGGGCTACGCCACTTGGCGCACACTGCAAGCGCTTCAAGACACCGACGGCCATGGCAGTCAACTCAAAGGGTTGGCGATCCGCGCGGGCTTGTTGGTCAGTGCCGTGACGCACACGCTGCTGGCTTTTTTTGCGGCTCAGTTGATCGTCAGCTTGGGCGCATCCGGTGGCTCTGGCAGCGGCTCACAGGATGCCGCTGGCTGGCTGATGCAGCAGCCATTAGGTCGCTGGCTGGTCGCGGCGGTAGGCGCAGTTTTGATTGGCGCAGGCATTGCCCATGCCATTAAAGGGTGGAAAGCCAAATTCGACCGCCACTTCTCCATGCCCACTCACGTGCAGCGTTGGGCTTACCCCGTCTGTCGCTTTGGCTTGGCGGTGCGGGGTCTCGTCTTTGTGATCGTGGGCAGCCTATTTATCATCGCGGCGTACCAATACAATCCTAGCCAAGCAGGCGGCACGGCGGAAGCCTTGAGCACGCTGAGACACCAAGCCTTCGGCCAGTGGCTGCTTGCGTTCGTTGCCATCGGGCTGTTCGCATTCGGCGTGTATAGCCTCCTCACGGCGATTTATCGCCGCATCAACCCTTCCGTATAGCGACTCGACCCATGGCCTTCACTTCCACGCGAACCAAGCAGTGGTTCGAGCGTATCAACGGCTCGAAAAACATGCTGTGGCTGCTCGCCACGCTCTCTTTCCTAGAGACCATCATTTTGCCGATTCCCATCGAACTCGTGCTGATTCCGCTCATGGCGGTGAATCGTCAACGCATTTGGGCGATGGCCACCGCCACCACGCTGGGCTGTTTAGCGGCGTCCATCGTCGGTTACGGCGTGGGCATGGTGTTGTACCAGTCCGTCGGCACTTGGTTCATCGACTTCATGGGAATGCAGCAAAGCTATCAGGCGTTTCAGAGCTTTTTCGACCAATACGGCTTTGCCGCCATTTTAGCGATTGGCATTTTGCCGATTCCGTTCCAGGTGGCGATGATTACCGCTGGGCTCTCGGGCTACCCGATCGTGCTGTTCGCCCTGGCAGCACTGATGGCTCGCGGGCTGCGCTACTTCGGCCTGGCGTGGCTGGTACATCGTTTTGGGCACCGAGTGGAAAGCATGTGGAAACGCCACGCGCTGAAGACCAGCCTCGCGTTGGGAAGTGTGGTGCTTCTGTTGGTGCTGGGGATGCAGGCACTGGCGGGGCTGATCGTGTAGAAAACACAATAGCCGCCAACGTTGGCGGCTATTGATGGGCGCTCGAATCACGTTACTGCACGTAGTAGCCGCTCACCCGCCACGTGCCCTCTTCCAGATGTGGCGTGACGACTTCGACCACGCACTGGTTGTTCGTGAACCGGGTTTGAAAAGCGAACTCTTTGTAGTCGTTGCGCGGCGCCCCAGGCATCGAGGTGTACTGCGACATGCGGATGCGCCGCCGCGACTCGACGCTGCCCAAATCGTTGCGGGCCAGCGTCACCACGCGCTGCAGCATGGTGGGGGAAAGCGGCGTCTTCAACAGCGGCGACGACTTTTCCCAAGCCTGCTCATATTCACCTTGATCGATCGCTTCCAGCCAAGCGAGCGCGGCCGCTTCTGCCGCCTCGGCGGTAGACGCCTGCACATAAGAAGTCATCGCCAGGAGCAACGCAGAGAGAATGAGAGCAAAGGGTTTTGGCATGGCAGCCTCGTATGGCAATCGAATGTGTCGTGCGACTTTAGTAGTTATCGGACCATCACACGATTTCTTTAATCACATTAACCCTAAAGCGCTAGCCAAACTGTGAAAGAGTGCAAACTTGATCGCCGCTTGGCCAAGCCACTCCTACGCCTTCTCAAACCCCAATCGCTCGTTTACTATGCGCCACCCAATGTATTTCAGCCCTCACCATTAGGCCACTATGTCCGTCAACGCACTCTACACCGACCTTTCTGGCTACTACGATTTGATGTGCGTCGACATCGACTACCAGGCCCAGAGCAACGCCATTCGCCGCCTGCATCAGATTTTTGGCAACGAAGGCAAACGCCATCTGGATGTCGCCTGCGGTACCGGCCCCCACGTGCGCCACTTTCTTGATGATGGCTTTATCAGCAGCGGCTTGGATATCAACCAGCCCATGCTGGATATCGCCGCCCAACGCTGCCCAGAGGCAAGCTTCTCACGGCAAGACATGAGCAGTTTCGAAGTAAGTGAACCGCTGGACCTCATCACCTGCTTTCTCTACTCCATCCACTACAACGATGGCCTGGACAAGCTCGGCGACTGCATCGCCAGCGCACACCGCGCCTTGAACGAGGGCGGCGTGTTCTGCTTCAACGCGGTGGATAAGCAGCGGATCAATAACGAGCTGTTCGTAAAGCACATGGCCCAGCAGGCGGAGGAGACGTTCTCTTTCCGCTCCGGGTGGCACTACAGCGGCCAAGGGGAGCGGCAGTCGCTGCGGCTGAGCATCGAAAAGACCACGGCGGAGACAACGCAGGTGTGGCACGACGAGCACCCCATGGTGGCCGTCAGTTTTAGCGAACTCATCGCCCTGTTGGAGCCTACCTTCGAGGTGCACGTGTTCGAGCACGATTACCAGACCATCACGCCCTGGGATAACGTCTCGGGCAATGCGATCTTCGTATGTGTGAAACGCGAGCGCCTCGCTTAACCGTTATCGTTGGGGCGAAGCTGCCGCTGGACGCCCATCAAGAAATTACGCAGCATTTGGTCTTTGCATTCGCGGTAATTTTTGTGGCTGGGCTTGCGGAAAAACGCGCTGAGTTCGTGAGGGCTGAGCGGCAGGCCCATCTGATCGAACACCTCTAAAATATCCTCCGCCTTCATGTTCAGCGCGATGCGCAGTTTCTGGAACACCATGTTGTTGTTCAACTGCGCTTCCGGGGCAGGCGGTGGGCCTTCGCGCTTGCCCCGCTTGAAGCTGATGAAACCGTTCAAAAACGCCGCCAGCTCTTTGTTCTTCATGGTCACGAAGGCGTCGTCTTCGTCTTTTTTCAGCCATGCCGTCACCTGCTCCTGGGTCACGCTCACCTCCGCCAGGGCGAAGATCTTGACGATGGTGTTGTCTTTTAAGTCGAAGGTGTAGCGAATACGGCGAAAAATATCGTTATTGGTCAAAATGGGGTCCTAGGCGTGGGTTAGCGTGGCCAGCAGGTCATCGATTTCTGCTTTCAGCTCGTTATCTTCGATCGTTTGGGCGCTGGCCTGGGCCTGCTGCAAGCGTTCAATGGCCGCCTGGTTGTCGCCCAGCTCCACGTGCAGCGCCGCCATGGAAAACCCAATCGAAGCGATATGATCGTTCGACTGCTTCGCGACCGCTTTATCCAGCGCTTTTTGGTAGATGGGCAGCGCGTCCTCTAGCTCTTCGGTGAAGTCGGCCAGGGTTTCCCACTGCTCCGGGTGGTCTTTCTCGGTGTTCTCGTGCTCGGTGCAGATTGCCTGCAACTCAGCATACAGCGCTTCAAAGGTGGCGCGGTCATCTTTGGCAGCGGCCTTCATCAGCTTTTCGGCGAGCTCGTACACCGCCTTGTAAATTTTGGTGTTAATCATCGACCACGACTCTGTTCATTCGGAATGGATGCAAAACGCCCTACATGCATGTGCGTTTAGCGTCATGACAGGATTATACCTGGTTAGGATGGAGGCACGGGCAAAGGTGGAGTGGAAATAAACGCGTATTCGAGCGTCGAACGGCTGATTTTACGCTATGCTGCACCACTTTTTATTTTCGACGCCCCTTACGCCACTCTGTCAGAGCTTCTCATGCCCTTTGCAAAACTAGGCTTGTCCCGCCCGCTCGTTCAGGCGATTACTGAACTCGGTTACCAAACGCCAACACCCATCCAAGAACAAGCGATTCCTGCCATTCTGTCGGGCAAAGATTTAATCGCCACCGCACAAACCGGCACGGGCAAAACCGCTGCCTTTGTGCTGCCGCTACTGGAACGGTTCAGCAAAGCCGCAGAACCGCTGCGCGGTAAACGCATTCGCGCACTCATCCTTGTACCCACTCGCGAGCTGGCGGTTCAGGTGGACGCCAGCGTGGCGCAATACGCCAAGCATACCCCGCTCACCTCAATGGCCGCGTATGGCGGTGTAGATACCGCGCCGCAAAAAGAGCGCTTGATCGAAGGGGTGGATATTCTGGTCGCCACACCGGGCAGGCTGCTGGATTTAGCGCATCAGCGAGCGCTGCACTTCGATGAACTACAAGTCATGGTGCTGGACGAAGCGGACAGAATGGTGGATATGGGCTTTGTCGATGATATCCATAAAATCATCGTGCGCCTGCCGCAGAACCGACAGAACCTGCTGTTCACGGCTACCATGACCAACGACGTGCGCGCCATCGCCCACGCGTTTTCAGACAGCAAAATAACCGACATGGCGGCGAACATCTCCATTACGCCCAACGTGCGCGCCGCCGCCACCATCAAACAGTGGCTGATCACGGTCGACAAAGACACTAAATCTGCCCTGTTGAGCCACTTGATCAACGAGCAAGCGTGGGATCAGGCGCTGATCTTCGTCGAGAAAAAACACAGCGCGGCCAAGCTGGTGGCTCAGTTGGAAAAGCGCGGCATCCAAGCGGATTCCATCCATGGCGGCAGAAGCCAAGCCATGCGTGAAAAAGTGTTGGGTCAGTTCAAATCGGGCGAACTGAAGTACCTAGTAGCTACGGGCGTCGCCGCGCGGGGGTTGGATATTGGGGAACTCAGCCGCGTGGTGAATTACGATTTACCCTTCCAGCCAGAAGAGTACATCCACCGCATTGGCCGCACCGGCCGCGCGGGGGCCTCTGGTGAAGCGATCTCGCTGGTCGATATCAGCGACTTTAAAAACCTATGCGCGATTGAAAAGCGCTTGAAAAACACGATTGAGCGCAAAGAAGTGGAAGGCTTCCCGGTCAAAAAGGCCGTGCCCGCGTCTAACTTGAACCACGTTAAAAAAAGCAGTCGTTAAGCGTTCACCAAGAAGCTCACCTTTAAGAATACAAGGGTGAGCTTCACCGCTACTCAGCGCGTGAAAAAGCGTTCAGCAGCTCCGCATTCGTCGGGTATTTCTCCAGCAGCGTAAGCAGCTTCTGAGCGCTGGCAACAGGCTTAAGCGGTGTTAACGCTCTGCGCAGCGTGCGTACTTTTTCAAACTCCTTCACATCCATCAACAGCTCTTCTCGGCGGGTACTGCTTTTGGCAATATCAATCGCCGGGAAAATTCGCTGATTGGCCACGTCCCGTGATAGCACCAGCTCCATATTGCCCGTGCCCTTAAACTCCTCAAAAATCACCTGATCCATTCGGCTTCCCGTCTCCACCAGCGCGGTGGCTAGAATGGTGAGCGATCCGCCGTTTTCGATGTTTCGCGCCGCGCCAAACAGCTTGCGGGGAATTTCCATCGCCCGGGCATCCAACCCACCCGACATCGTGCGCCCGTTGCCACGCTGCTCGGCATTGTTAACCCGCGAAAGCCTGGTGAGTGAATCGATCACGATCATCACATCGTGCCCCTCGCCTGCCTGCTGACGCGCTTTATCCAGCAACTGATCAGCCATCCGCACATGGTGCGCGTAGCTTTCATCGGACGACGAGGCATGTACTTCTGCCGACACGCTGCGCTTAAAGTCGGTCACTTCTTCCGGGCGCTCATCGATCAGCAAGGCATAAAGCTTTATATCCAGGTAAGCCTCCGCCACGGCTTGGCAGATATGCTTTAACAGCGTCGTTTTGCCAGAACCGGGCGGTGCCACAATCAACCCCCGCTGCCCCATGCCAATGGGCGTAATCAAATCCATCGCCCGCACAGTGCTGGGCTGATCACTCGGCGCTAAATACAGGCGTGGGGAAGGATGAATGGCGGTGCCGTTGAGGAAGCGTGTTATGGGGTCGTTGGGGGTTGGGTCTTCGACTGCGTTGGTAGGTTTGGGCTGTGGAGGTCTTTTGGTTTTTAGGGTGAGGGTTTTGCGGGTCATGGGTTGGGGCCGTCTTGTCAAAGTGGGGATTCGTGGTTGGCCGTGTTCACGGTTACTCGACGGCGGATGTAAAACGTAGGCATGGCTTTCAACGACCTTTCCAACAGTACATAGCGCCTTTTCGAGCTGCTAAATATCTATCGACGCTAGCGCAATACGGATTGCATGGGGCACTGAGCTGCCGTCGAAAAGGGCCCAGCGGTAGACACACTGATGCGCTGTTGTTAGTTATGTATTATTCGTAGTGGCTCCAGAGCCTCAGAACTTTCACCACCCGTTTTTCTTCTAGTACTTGGTAAACCAGACGATGCTGAATATTGATGCGGCGTGAATAGGCCCCCGCGAGATCCCCTATGAGTTTCTCAAACGGAAGCGGCTTGCGGTAAGGGTCCTCTGCAATCAGCGCCAACAATTCATGGGCGTTTGGTTTGAGGCCGCTGGAGGCCAGTTTCTTTGCATCTTTCTGGGCGTGCTTGGTGTAAGCCAGCTTCCATGTCACCAGTCCAGCTCCTCATCGCATTCATCCACAGGGGCAGCCATCCCCTCACGAATAGACTCCCGCATACCCGGTACGGAGAGCAGATAAAGTGTTTCCTGAATGGCAGACCAGTCTTCCTCGGAAACCAGGACGGCTTTGTTCCGCTTACCCATGATAACGATGGGCTGGTGAGACTCAGCGGTCTCGTCGATCAACCGATATAGGTTGCTGCGCGCCTCAGTGGCTGTGATTCCGGTCATGACGCACCTCTTGTGAGTTCAGCTTTTCACCGAATGTACGCCTTTCGGTACGTACGTCAAGACGGACGCTTTGTATAACACCCGGAGCACGCGCGACTTAGTACTAGAAACGAAGCCGCAACGAAAAATCCGTCGCCGTGACTGCGCTTGTTAGGGCTTTTTTGATTAAGGTTCCGCCCTAATATAGCCATCTTTATATAGCTTCTCTTTGATCAGATTGTAATACACTTCCGGTGCTGCAGGTGAGACTTCATAAAGATCTTCGAGCCGCTCATTCCGGTACCAAAATGAGCCATCTGAGATATAGCACTGGAACCTTACGGTTGAAAATGAGTTAGATTTGACCGGCTTTTTTACTGAGTTAAAATGAGGTGTAACAGGCAAAAACATATAGCCTACGATTAAAGGTAGGTTTTTGCTTGTTTCTAGCAAAACCTTGAACGCCTTCTGAGAATGGAAGTGCGTATCAACAACCTCTATTGCTATGAAAGGCGACTTATCTGTTAAAGCCAAACTTTCTTCATTTCTTCCAAATATATCGAAAACAACATATTTTCCGTATATTAGTCCGAACCTTACCTCTTTATCCCAAGTATAATTCTTGACCTTTACCAGTGATTCATACCCCTTGTCTTGCTTATACCATGGACGCTCATAATAACCTAGATTATGTTTTTCATATTTGTTAAGAAAAGCGTATATCATTTTCTGCTGCTTATTATGCTCCTCACTCTCCTTGATACCTGGCTGCAAATCAGTCCTGATAGGTTTTTTCTCGAAGAAATGTGGCGTTTTAGGATGATTTCTGATCCCAAGCTGGAAAAGACCTTGAGGCTTTTCCCTGAGATCCCTTTCGCGCAAATCTGCTCTTCGCTCTTCCCTAGCCAGCTCTAAATAGGAGACAAGCTCCCATTCATTCTGATCATTTAAATAATAAGCTTCTTCGTACTTCGGCAATTTACTCTCCTTGCCCTAACGCTCGCATTTGCGGCTAGTTTGGAGCGCAGCGGAAACGCAGTCCGACAACATGCGCTTGTTAGCCTAGGCTCCAGTGTTTAACTGCGACTTCTGCCATCTTCTTCTGACGACTGTCAATAGCTTCTTTACTCCAGGTTTCTTCGGATGCAATTTCCTTAGTAAAGAGGAATGCCGAGTCTTTGTAGTACTCTTTTTTGTCTTCGAAGCAGCCATTACCAATAGTACTATTAAGCTTCGCAGACATTATAGCAAGGTTTCCAATGCGCTTTTGATAAGATCTCATTTCATCTTCAGAAAAAACATCCTGCCATACAGGGTCAGGAGTCGTTGGCAACACGTGCTCTAAGTTCACACTGTTGGTATCATAATTCGGTATTGTCTCTTTATTTTCGCCAGCAGAAGCAATCTCCAGCTCACGCAAATAATAACGGGCTATTTTTTGTTTCGAAACAGTTGCAATGGAAAAAGCAGACAAGAATGCTGCATCACTTGGAACACTTTTAAACGCTTGAATCACTTCGATTGGTGTTTTTATTTTTTCCTCTGTTACAGCTTTTGCTGTATCTGAATATACCCTTTCAAGAGTACCGCCCCCGATGCCACCAACCATCTGATATCTAACTGCTGCGGAAACAAGTTTTTTAAATGCCTCAGAGACTTTCTTGGCAGAAAATTTATTTAGTAAAGCTAATAACAATGGTCGTATCTGAGTCATGCCAAGAAGATTGAAGGTAGATACTGAATACGCCACATCGTTACTAAAATCATTCCAGTAATCATGATCTGTATTTAATAATGCTGTATAAATCCTTACAGTATCAGCCAGCTCAGTTGAAAACTTCAAAGAACCACGCTTACTAGTAATCTTTGTCTTTAGAAGGGAGAAGAGATCTTTTTCCCGAACCAAGCCATACCTTGCCATTGCAAAGTGTCTAATATAAGTGACCGTGAGTGGGTCGTCCGATGCGCTTTCCAGCGTCGATACCATAGACATCCAGCGATTCTTTGTTTCTTCAATTTTCTCGCCGGACTTATGGAATAAGTAATTCTTTACAAGGTCTGAAATTGCTAGCTCCAAGCCCCGGTCATTGAGGGTTTCAAATATTACGAAGGCGTTACTATCATCCGGAGCCGTTACTACAATAACTTTTAAGCTTGTTTCTATATAGTCTAGCCAAGAATGAAGCTCTTCCTCAGAGTCTTTCGATTTAACACAAACATCAGATAGGTATTTCTCACAATGTTTCGCGGCTGACACCAATCTCTTGTGTGATTGCCTCCGAACTTTTTTTGAATCAACGTCATCAAAGTTCTCAATTAGATCCTGATAAATTTCATTATCAATCTCATTTAGAATTAGTTTGGGCTCTCTTTCCTTTGTTCTCCTATCAGTATTAGCTAAAAAATCAGACTTTACTGATACAACCACTTCATGATCTTCATCGCGCTGAAAAATTTCTTTAATTGCGGCGATAACTAAGCTTATTGTGGTGAGCCTTTGCTGCCCATCTACCACTTCAAATCTTCCATTATCAGCACTAGTAACAACTACTGATCCTAAAAAATATTCACGCTCTTTGTTAACAATCGCCTCTTTAATATCATCTAGCAAAGCTTCGACATGATCGATTTCCCAAGCGTAAGATCGTTGGTATGCAGGAACGCTAAAGCGGCGACTTTTGAGTACACCACCAATCCCTTCAAGATTGATATTTAACTGTTGAATTTGACTCATGTATATTTCCTGTATTCGTCGATCACGTATCGAGGAAGGCTAACGCTTGCAGCACGCGCGCCCTTGAAATGGAGCCAGAAGCACAATGTAATGGGCGTCGCTATGACTGCGATTGTTAGAAATCCATACCCAGATCATTGCGGATTTGCTCCCATTTTTTTGTCAGTGATGGATTTAGTTTGTGAAATACTTTAGATGAAAGAAGACACGAAGACGACGATTTGGCGGTTTCATAAGCTACGAAAGCATCCAGAATTGTGGCAATCTCTTTCGCAGAGTCGCTACCGATCTTATGTAAAAAATAGTTATGCAGCCTCTCATATGTTCGCTCTTGGCGAGCTCTAAGGGCCTCAAGACTAAGCCACTGAGCAACAATCTCGCCCGAAAAAACAATTTGCGTTATCCATATCATAACATTTAAATCTGTATCACGGAGCGAAAACAGGAGAACCCAAAAAGCGCTATATACAAGAACTTTAGCACGTTTATTGACAAGCATTTTCCCAGCTACTTCAGAGCTGAAAAAGGCGTTTTCCATAGTATTTGCACCTAGACGCTTTATGGAAGGAGCATACATGTTGTTATAATATAGCGCCGTTTTATCATGAGATAGCGGAGTTCCAAAAGAATCTGAAAGCATTTGCTTTCTTCTCAATTGCTCCGCTCTCGGAATTAGATAAAATCTATTTACTTGCGAGGCGACGAACTGAAAAAGCACTGTCGAAATAAATAATATTGGCAATGATTCCTGCCATAGAACAGGAATATCCTCAGAGAATAAAATAATTAAAGAAAGCAGGGCATTAATCCAGAAAAGACATGCTACAATAAATTCTAGACTACCCGCCGAACGGTAGTAGCCAGATACCTCATCAATCCTTTCTTTTTTTTCGTAAGTCATAGTATTGGAACAATCTTTTTGATTTCTATCTCAGCCGATACCGGCATGTCATCGGCTTCATATTGCTTTGCTTTCGCCGCGTAATTTTTTGCACGCTCTACTTTATCTTTAATATATTGTGGAGTATCGTGGGTGCAACTAAACCCTTGCCAAAAATTGTAGAAATAATCTTTTAAAGATGTGCAGAACCAGAAACTCTGGTTTACGATGTATTTTTCTAAATCATAAGAAGCGAACGGGTACCCTTGCATAGAGTTCCAATATTTCACCAACCTAACCAAAGGTTTAATCTTATTATTCTCTGCGGTGTTTTTATCCGATATCTGCCGGTTCGCAGAAGTGGGGTCTGTTGACATCCACTCTTCCCAAGAAGATCTTGGCGATGGAATTAGGTATCCATAGCTATACACTGAAGGCACAAGCTCAAACCTTATATGATTCAGTAATAATACTATGGTGGGGCTAGATTGTGATATTTCTGATCGCGTATACTTATTCTCAGCAAACCGCCTGAGTCTATCTAGATACGTTTGTGGTTTTTTTTGACCCTCAGAAGTATCAAAAACAACCATATAATCTATATCCGACTTTTTATCAGCTTTTCTCGGCAGAATCGTACCTCGACAACTTGAACCAAATTGGAACTTTTCATTTATAGCACCGCCAAAATATGCATCAAGACGCGATGATAGCGTATTGATAGATGTTGTAATATTTGATTTTTCAGTGCTCGACAGCACCAGATCACTCGCTAAATTGACGAGGTGCGAGTTCACAGTCATAGATTACTCCCCAAGATTTCTAACAGTGATTATATAGCACTCCACACAACACAATTGAACGCGCCAGCACATTTACTGATGTTATATAGCCACTCTAAACCTCATAAATCACTGTTTCAATTAAGCTATTTCTGATGCATAGCAACATATCCACAATTCGCATGCCCACTACTTTTAACTATTTAATCATACTCTATTCATAAATTTGGCTTAGGTCACGCAGGTTTTTTGAAAAATTGTGCTGGGTCAAAGGATGGAGTGGTTTGAGGAGTGTGAGTGAGGGGATGTGGCGGGGCCGGGGCGGCTGGGGGCCGCCTTCGCGGGTGCCTTCCTCGCTCGTTGCACTCGCTCAGGCGTTACACCGCGCTACAAGGAATTTGGCTTTGTGGCTTCATCGGGAGGGTATATCAAGCAGGTGGGAGAATTCGGCATTGTGGCTTTATCGTCGCGAGATGAAGCTCCATCCAACAGCTTCAGGCCGCCACCAGCCGAAGCCTTAGGCATAGCACAGGGTAATGAGGGTTCGATTATCGTCCCCTCACCATTCACAATTCACTAACCGCCCCTCTCCTTTAAAGCTCAATCCCTTTCTGGGCTTTGATGCCTTGGTCTTTGAAGGCGTGTTTGACGACTTTCATTTCGGTGACGGTGTCGGCGAGGTCGATGAGTTGTTGGGGGGCGTAGCGGCCGGTGACGATGGCGTGCTGCATGGCGGGGCGGGCTTGAAGGTCGTCGAGCACTTGGTCTAGGTCTAGATACTCGTAGCGTAGGGCGATGTTGAGTTCGTCGAGCAGTACCATGTGATAGCTGTCGTCTTGGAGCATGCGCTTGGCTTGCTCCCAGGCGGCGTTGGCGGCGGCGACGTCGCGTTCGCGGTCTTGAGTGTCCCAGGTGTAGCCTTCGCCCATCACGTGGTAGTCCACGTTGGGCAGGTTGCGGAAGAAGGCTTCTTCGCCGGTGCTGAACGCGCCCTTGATGAACTGCACCACGCCGACCTTCATGCCGTGGCCAAGGGCGCGGGCGAGCATGCCAAAACCGGAGCTGCTTTTGCCTTTGCCGGGGCCGGTGAGCACCAGCAAGATGCCCTGCTCTTTGTCGGCGCGGGCAATGCGCTCGTTCATGATTTTTTGCTTGGCCGCCATGCGCTGGGCATGGCGTTCCGGGGTTTTGGCATTGTCGCGCATAGGGGTTCCTTGGGATGTTTTACGAACTACGTTTTAGGCTTTCAGTACGTAACGCAGGGTTTCCACGACCTGATCGGTGGTGGTGCACCAGGCTTGCGCTTGGGCGTCGACTTCTTTCAGCGGGTGAACGATATCTTCGCTGTGCAGGGTGATGTAGGGCTTGGCGAGCGCCGCGCAGTAGCCCGCATCGAAAGCGGCGTTCCACTGCTTGTACTTGTCGCCAAAGCGCACCACCACTAGATCCGCCTGCTCGATCATCGTGCGGGTGCGGATGGCGTTCACTTTCGACGACTGATGATCGCGCCAGAAGCCGTTTTCCGGTTTGCCCAGGTGGTCGCCAGCAGCATCGGAAGCGTCGTGGTCGGTCACCGGGGCGGTGAAGACGACGTCCAGGCCCGCCGCGTCTGCACCGCGCTGGATCTCTTCGCGCCAGTCGGTGTGAATCTCGCCGGAAAGATAGACGTAAAAGCTCATGGTCGCTCCTTTAGGGTTGGGGAGTGTCTCGCCGCTCTATGATAGCCCACTGCTGCTTTATGGAAAAAACTTCCATATTTTTGAGCTTGTGGCCGCGCTCTCCCCCTGCCCGTTACTCCGCTAGGTGAATCATTTGGCCAGTGAAAATATTCGCCACCAATTTAGGTGCTGAGGGGAAGTAGCCATGGAAGTAGCTGGCCACCAAGGCACCATCACGATAAATCGGTTCGGCTTCGCTGCCTGCCAGTTTGCGGGTGCGGGCCAGCGGCTGCATGACGGTTTCCAGCAGCGAGTGGTGGTAGGTGTGGCCGCGCAGTTCGCCGCGTTGGGTGTGCAGGCTTTGCAGCCCTAACGCAGTGAGCTTACCGGCCATTTTGGCGGTGCCGGGCAGCAGCCCCATCATTGTGTGGCTTATGCCTTCGCCGTCGACCAGCTGCTCAACGCAGCTCATTAGCCCGCCGCACTCGGCGAGAATGGGTTTGCCTGCCCGGTGGTGAGCGCTGATCGCCTCTAGCATGGGCTGGTTGGCGCTGAAGCGGGCGGCGTGCAGTTCTGGGTAGCCGCCGGGCAGCCAGAGGGCGTCGCATTCTGGCAGTGCTGCATCGTTGAGCGGTGAGAAGAAGTGCAGCGTCGCGCCCATCTCTTCTAATACTTCGAGATTCGCGCGGTAGATAAACGCAAAGGCGTCGTCTTTAGCAATGGCAATACGCACGCCGCGCAAATAGTCCGGTGCAGGCGTGGGGGCGTCAGCGCTTAGCGTTACCTCTTTAGGCAAGCGGCCTAACCCAGCTTCTTCTAACACCTTGGCGGCGGCGTCTAGCTGGGCATCCAGGCCGCTCAGCTCACTGGCTTGCACCAGGCCCAAGTGGCGGTCGGGGATTTTCATCGCGTCATGACGGGGAATTGCGCCTAGCAGCGCAATGCCTTCCGGCATGCTCTCATTCAGCAGCTTGCCGTGGCCGGGGCTGCCGATGCGGTTGGCGATCACTTCGTGAATGTCGAGGTCGGGGTGGTAGTTGGCCAGGCCTTGGGCCACCGCGCCAAAGGTTTGCGCCATGCCACAGGCATCGATCACCGGCAGCGCGGGGATGCCCGCCAGGATGGCCAAGTCCGCGCTGGAGGGCGAGCCATCGAATAGCCCCATGGAGCCCTCCACCAAAATCACGTCGGCTTCTTGGGCGGCTTTGGCTAAGCGCCAGCGGCACTCATGCTCGCCGGTCATCCAGGGGTGAAGCTGATACACTGGCTGGCCGGAAGCGACTTCTTGCACCATGGGGTCTAGGTAATCGGGGCCGTGTTTGAAGACCCGCACGGTGCGCCCGGCGTTGCGGTGCAGCCGTGCCAGCGCCGCCGTGACCATGGATTTGCCCTGGCCCGAACCGGGGGCGCTGATCAGCGCTGCGTGTGCTTTACCTTGCAACATGTCTCTTCCTTAAATCACTCATGGTCGGTAAGGGGTGCCTGGATGGGCACAAACACCGGCGCACCACCCACATCTACCGTGGCCAGCCGCTGTTGGTAGAGCCGTTCTAGGGCGCTGGGCACCAGCATGGTGTCTCGTGGGCCCCAGCAGGCTTCACCGCTGGGGTAAAGCAGCAGAATGTGGTCGCACCAGCGGGCGGCTAAATTCAAATCGTGCAGGCACATCATCACCGCGCTGCCTTGGGCGGCCTGCTCGGCCATCAGCGCCATCACCGCGCTTTGGTGGTGTAAATCCAGGTGGTTGGTGGGTTCGTCCGCCAGCCAGATGTTGGGCGCTTGCGTGAGTACCGTCGCCATGGCTACCCGCTGGCGTTCACCGCCGGAAAGCGTGCTGACCAAGCGGTGGCGAAGATGGGCCACATCCAGCGCTTCCAGGGCGGCCTCGGCGCGGGCGTAGTCGCCGGCCCCTTCCATCTGCCACAGGGAAAGGTAGGGGTGGCGGCCTATCAGCGCGGTCTCCAGCACCGTGGCGGGAAAGCCGTCTAGCCGCTCTTGAAACACCAGCCCTAACTGCTGCGCCACTTGCCGCCTGCGCAGTTGGCCAAGCGGTTTGTCGCCGATCAGCACCTGACCGGACCGGGGGGCGTTCAGCCCCGCCAGCGTATGCAACAGCGTGGTTTTACCCGCCCCGTTGGGGCCAAGCACGCCCCACACCTGCCCTGGCTCGATGGTGAGATTCAGCGCCGTGCCTGCGCTGCGCCCCGGCACGTTGATGATCAGGTCTTGGGTCGCCAAGCGGGTCATCAGCGGCTCCGGTAGAGCAAGAAAAGGAAGGTAGGCACGCCCAGCAGCGCGGTAATCACCCCGACGGGGAGCTGCTCGGGGGCAATCATCGTCCGCGCTAGGGTGTCGGCGAGTACCAGGAGCGTGCCGCCTGCCAGCGCGCAGGCGGGTAGAATCAAGCGCTGGTCGTTACCGAGCAGCAGGCGCAACATATGGGGCACTACCAACCCCACAAACCCAATGCTGCCTGCGGTGGTCACGGCGGCGGCGGTCAAGAGGCTGGCGGCAATGTAAATGCCCCACTCCAACGGGCGAACATCCACACCCAGAGCGGCGGCCTGCAGGGGGCCACGGGCCAGCACGTTAAGGCTGCGCCCCAGCGGTATCAGCAATACACAGGTGGCGATTAATAGCAGCAGCGGCGGCCACGGCGTGCGGGCGTAAGATAAATCTCCCATCAGCCAATAGAGCATGCCCGGCAGCCGCTCGGTGGGGCTTAGCGCGAGCATCAGGGTAATCACTGCGCCCCACCCCGCGGCCACGACCACGCCAGTGAGCAACAGCCTTGAGGGCGTCCAGCCGCCGCTGCCGTGGGCTAGGCCAAACACTAAAAACGTGGAGAACAGCGCGCCTAAAAACGCCGAACCCGAAATAATCACACCACCCATCCCGGCCAGCATGGCTGCCAGTGCCCCCATCGATGCCCCGCCGGATAGCCCCAGCACGTAGGGGTCGGCCAGCGGGTTACGTAGCAGCACCTGCATTAGCGCACCGGCCACCGCCAACAGCCCGCCCACCGCAAAGGCGGAAAGCGCCCGTGGCAAGCGAAGCTCGATCACCATGGTGCGCGCCAGCGCATCGCCCTGGCCCTGCACCACCGCCCAAAGCTGCGCTGCCGAAAGCTGCGCGCTGCCCACCGCCAGAGAAAACAGCATGGCGGCCACGGCGATCAGCGCCAGCAGGCCAAGGGGTTGCCACAGGCGCATTACCATCAAGATCCCCTGCGCTTTTGGCGGGTGTGTTCGAGCTTTTCACACAGAATCTGCGCGCCTTCCAGCAGGCGCGGCGTGGGCCGCTGAATTAAGGAAGGCGGCACGAAATAGAGGTTACCGGCGTCCACGGCGGCAAGGTTGGGGTACTGCTCCCAGTGGGTGAGCCAGTCGCGGTTCTCCTCCCCCATGCCTCCGGCAATGATGGCGTCGGGATTGGCCGCTAGCACGGCTTCATCGTCTAAACGCGGTACTAATCGGTGCTGATCGCCAAAGACGTTTTCGCCGCCGCACAATTGCACCACTTGCCCAATCAGGTGGTCGTCATTGACGCTCATCAACGGCTCGTCCCACACCTGATAAAACGTCGCCACAGGGTCACGCTCGCTATAGCGGGCGGTAAGCGCGGCCATGCCCTCTCTGAACTCATTGGCCGCCTGTTTGCCTACCGGTTCGGTACCGGCCAGGCGGGCAAGCCGCTCGATGGTGTCGGCCACCGCCTCGACGCTGCGCGGCTCGATATAAAATACCGGCATGCCCAGCGCTTCGAGGGTATCCATTTGCTCGGCGGGGTTCCCCGTTACCCAGCCGATGACTAAATCCGGGGCAAGCCCTACCAGGGCTTCCAAATCGATTCGGGTGTGGCTACCCACCGAGGCCACGTCCTTTGCTTCCGGCGGGTAGTCGCTATAACTCACCACGGCCACCACCTGATCCCCAGCGCCAGCGGCGTAGGTCAGTTCCGTGGCACCGGGTGAAAGCGTGGCGATGCGGTTGGCCGAGGCATGTAGGCACACTTCCCGGCCACGGTCATCGACCGCGCAGCGGCTGGGGTTATCAGCATGAAGCGGGGTGGCAATGCCGCTACCCAGCCATAGGAAAGCGGCGCCCAAGGCGCCGCCGAACTGCATGCATTTATTGGCCAAAGTGAACACTCAAGAATCCTGCTCGGCCCGCGTTGATATAGTCGGCACCGTCAAACGAGCGCGTGGTGACATAGTTTTGATCCAGCACGTTCTCTAACGTTACCCGAGCGCTCCACAGCGGCGCAAACTGCCAGCCTGCACGCAGGTTCACCAAACCGTACCCGCTCAGCCGGTCTTCATTGGCCGCATCACGGTAGCGATGGTTTTGCGCGACCCAAGAGCCGCCCAGAGACCAATCACCCAGCTCGCGGTCGACGTCCAGGCGCAGGCTTTGCGAGGCACGGTTTTGCAGGCGTTTGCCGGTCAAGCGGTTTTCGGGGTCGGTGTAGGTCAGCGCGGCGGCCAGCGTCCACTCGTTCACGTCGACACCCGCGCTAAGCTCTGCTCCACGAATGCGCGTTTCCGGCACGTTGAACTGTAACCCTTGGCCTGCAATCAAGTTGTCGATATCGGTTTGGTAAAGCGCCGCATCCCAGAACCAGCGGGCATACTGGCCACGCACGCCGACTTCGATCGACTCGGAGGTTTCCGACGCCAAGTCCGGGTTACCAAAACCAGGGAAATAAAGCTGGTTGTAGGTCGGTGCGTTGAACGCCGTGCCGTAGTTGGCGCGCAGCGTGTGGTGGCTATCCACGTCATACCCGATCCCCACGCTGCCCGTCACCTCGTCGCCGTAGGACTCGTTGTCATCAAAGCGAAGGCTGCCTTGAAGCGTGAAGGGAGAGAAATCCAGCAGCGCCTGGGTGAAGACGGCCGCGTTGCTGCGACTGGTTTCGTCGTAGGCGGTGGTGCTGTCTACCCGGTCTTCGCTGTACTCGGCCCCGGCGACCACTTCGTGGGCACCCACGGTTACGGTGTTCTCCCAGCGCGCCGTGCGTATTTTGGTATTGAACGAGGTATCGCCAAAATCAGCGACGTTATCGCTTTCGTCCCGCGATTCGCTGAGCGTCAAGCGGCTGCGCCAGCTGTCGGTCATCGGCAGCTCGCCATACACGCCCGCGACCTGCTGAACGAAGTCATTTTCCCCGCCATCATACTCGTTATGCCCACGGGCACGCAGCGCCAATACGCCTGCTTCGGCACCGTTCGCGAAGGTGTGCGACACGCGCGCCAGCGCGGAGGTGTTGTCGTAGCCTTTGTCGTCGCCATTACGACGCACTGGCTGGCCGTCGGTATTGAAGTGGCTGCCAGAAAAGCTGTAACGCGTGCCGCCCTCTTTACCGCTGACGCCTGCGCTCAGCCGCTGGGTGTTGAACGAGCCGCCGCCTACGGAAATACGCGACTGAGGGCCTTCGTCTTCACCCTGTGGGGTAAACAACTGTATGACGCCGCCCATGGCGTCGGCCCCGTAAAGGCTGCCGCGAGGACCGCGCACGATTTCGGCACGCTCGAACATGCGTGGCTCCAAATATTGCCAAGCGGCCCCGCCGCTAGTAGCCGAGCGCAAACGGATACCATCGATCATCAGGACATTCTGCGCGCTGCCCGTGCCGCGAATGAAGACGCTGCTATTCTTGCCGAAGCTACCATTACTGGAAACGTCCACGCCCGGCTGGCCACGCAGCAGGTCGGTAATACTGACGGGGTCTTGGCGGCGCAGCGCGGCCTCGTCGATTACCGTGACCGACGAGAGGCTTTCATTAGCGGTGCGCGGAGCGAGTGCGGCCGTGACCACGACGGGATTCAGCGTGTTGGAGGACGTCGCGGTGGCCGATGCGCTTTGCGCCTGAACGGCCAGCGGTAGCGCGGCCATGGTAAACGCCGCAAGCGTTGCGGGGGTATGAAAACGATTGAACATGGTGGGTCCCTTGCTCGCTGTGCTCACCCGCACAGCGTATTTTTTAGTGACCGGGCAGGGGCACACAAGGGAAATCCGTGGCAGAGCGCCACGTAACGTCACCCTGTACATGCCCTCCGCATGCCGGTAATCCGTGGCTTTCTTCAAGCCATCACTCTTAGGCCGGTCTCCGGGCTGACGAGCGAAAGAGGGGCGCTTTACCTAAGCGCCGACCCTTTTCCGAACGACCACCTTCCCATGCCAAGGCACAGTGGCGTCTCTAGCCGTTCTTGTCTCGATCACCGTTGCGGGGGCAGCGTTGGATTGACACAGCCATGACATGACCATGTTCACCAACTTCCCGTTTAACTGATGGCGGTTACGCCACCAGCACCTGAGAGTGTGCGTAAACTAGCAACTTGTTAGGGGGTGGTCAATTTGCTGACGCGCCTTTCAGCGCTTGTACCAAGCCGTGGCGCACGTACCACACCTGCTCGGCGTGAGCGGCGGCGTCCTGGGTGAACCAGCCGCTCAAATCCCGCAGGCGGCGCTGGTGGCGGGCCACTGGGACGAGGCCACGCCCCAACTCATTGGCAATGATCACCAGCGCGACGTTCTCTGCAGCGGCGGCTTGCTCGAGGCGCTGTAAATCTTCCCGCCACTGGGCGCGCCACTCGTCGCTGCTGATGTCGGAGTCCAGCACCGCGGTCAGCCATTCAAATAAGCCATGTAACACCAGTGGCGTGTTGGGCAACATGACGTGAGAGACCTCGTGAAGACGCTGGCCAGGCGCTAGGCGCCACCACACCGCGCCGGGAAAGCGTTGTTTTACTGCGTCGCGCTTACCTGCGCTGGCACCGCCAATGAACAGTTGCATTGCCATTCTCCTTTTCCGTCCTCACCTGCTTGATACGCGAGCTGCCAGCGCCGTCCCTGGGCTTGATGCACGATTCCCTGCCAAAAATCGAGGGTTTCGAAACGGCGGCGCAATTCACGAATCACGCCGCCGTGGGTCACTACCAACACTTTTCGATAGCCGTGTTGCCGAGTATGTTCCGCAACATCGTCGAGCCAGGCATCCAGCCGTTCGCGCAGTTGGCCAGAGGATTCGCCACCGGGAATTTGTAGCTCTCCGGCGCTATCGATCCAGGCACGATAGTGCGGTAGTTCTTTTAATTCATCGTAAACCTTGCCTTCGTACTCGCCAAAATCGAGTTCCCGTAAGCGCCGTTCGGCGTAGACGGGAACCCCCGGCTTGGCCGCCTGGGACCAGGCCAGGGTTTCTTGGCAGCGGCCTAGGTCGCTGGCGTAAATGGCGTCGAAACGCTCATCGGCCAGGGCCGCGCGCAACGCTAACAGCCCCTCCTCCGCCTCAGGAAACAGCAGCGGAATATCCCGCTGGCCCTGGTAACGGCGCTCTAGATTCCAGGCGGTGATACCGTGACGAACTGCCACCAGCTCCACATTAAGATCAGTAGCCAAAGCTCTCCTCCTTCGATGGTGGCGCCGACCATATCGCCGTTGATGCCGTTAAACGAGCGCAGCAGTGCTCTGCGCACCAGCGCTACCCAACACGCCAGCGCTGCCAGCCACAGCGCGGCTAACGGCCAGAGCATGGCGAGCGGGATCAGCGGCAGGAGCGCCACGCCTACATCGCGGCGTCCCAACGACTGCTGCCAGCTCCAAGCCAGGCCGCGCGAGTGGGCGCATGGGGTCAGCACGAGCAGCGCGACGCCCGCCCAGCGCCCCAGTGCGGGTACTACCGCAAGCCACCACAGCGGCGCGTGATACAGCAGCAGCGCCCAGAGCAGCACGCCCTTCCAGGCCAGCAAAAACAGCAGCGCCAGCATGCCGAAGCTGCCGATTTGCGGGTCTTTCATGATATCCCAGCGCCGCTGCAACGGCTGGTTGCTGCCCAGCGCATCGGCCAGGTCCATCACGCCATCCAGGTGTAGTCCACCCGTGAGCCCCACCCACACGCTGAGCAGTACCAGCGCACTGATGGGCGTGGGCGTTTGTGCGTGCTCTAACAGTAACGCGGCCAACGCGAGCAAACCGCCGATCAGCAGGCCAACGAGCGGATAGGCACGAATGGCCCAACGGCGGGTGGCGGGCGTCCAGGGGCACGCCACCGGAATGGGTAACCGTGTCAAAAATTGCAGGGCCAGCAGCCCACCATAAAGGACGTTGTTCACGTATTGGCGCCCGCTTTCCACTCGATGCCCTGGCCTGCGACCACCTCGATCACGCTATCGGACTCGACGGCTAGCCAGCGGTGCAGCATTTGTAAAAACTCGACATAACGCTGCGTATGGGTGTCGTTAGGCAATGGCGCTTCGTTGAGATCATTGGAGACGACGACGAGGGTAATGTGTCGCGCCCGGGCATCTTGCAAACAGCGCACCAACAGTGAAAACCCTTCGGTGGTAGAGAGCGGTGCGTGCGCGTCGTCGGCATCGAACATCACTTGGCTGGCCCAGAGTGTGAGACAATCGAGCAAGGCGGCATGCCCGTTGGGCACTCGAGCGATGGCTTGGTCGATGGCCAGCGGTGCCTCCAGCGTTACCCACGAATCAGGCACACCCTGGGCATCCCGATCGGCTCGATGGAGGGCGACCCGCTCAGCCATCTCGTCGTCGTATACGTTAGCGGTCGCCACGTAAAAACACGGTTGACCGTTGGCAGCTTGCAGCACGTACTGTTCAGCAACGTGACTCTTACCGGAGCGCGCGCCCCCACTAACGAACACAATCATGTAACACCTTTAACAATCGATCATTTGCCGAACCATCGCGCACTGCCAGCCGCAACCAATCACCGTCGAGCGCTGCAAAGCTGTAGGTATGTCGCGCCAGCATACCGTGATGCAGCAAGCGTTCAAGCAGCAGCGCGCTGGAAAGCCCGCGCTGGCACAACGCTGGTCCCGGCCGCACCAGATAAAAGCAGCTATGGCTGGGCACGACATCTAGCCCCGCGTGTGTCAGCGCTTGGCCCAAACGCGGCTGTTCCCGCGCCAACCACTGCCGCGTGCGCAGGGCAAAGGCCGTATCCGCCAACAGCGGTGCCACAAGCTCGGCGGCAAGATGATTGACGCTCCAGGGCGGCTGATGGCGTGCCAGAGCGGCAACGTGCTCGGCACTCGCCAGCACGTACCCCAGGCGCAGTCCGGGCAGGGTGTAAAACTTGGTCATGGAACGCAGCAGTATTAGCTGCGGGTAGCGCGCCAACAGCGGCGTGAGCGGCTCGGCATCGAGGGCGAGATCGATGAACGCTTCATCCACCACGAGCGTTGCCGTGGTGGGCATGCACGAGAGCAAACGCTCGATCTCTACGGCGCTGACCAGGGTGCCGGTAGGATTATTGGGGCGGCAGAGAAAGATCACATCCGCCTGTGTGACAGGCTCGTCCAACGCTGCCGTTTGTAGGCCGAAACGGGGGGCCTCTAGGGCATGCTCCGTTATCACTAACCGATGTGCTGCACAGGCTCTGGCATATTCGCCAAAGGTGGGCGTCACGATCAGCCCGCGTTGGCCTGTATGAAGGGCAGCGGCCAAAAAAATGGCGTCTGCTCCGCCGTTGGTGAGCAGTACTTGCTCCGGCGCCACGCCTTCGTGTTCGGCAATGGCACGCCGCGCGGCGCGGTAGCTGGGCTCCGGGTAGCGGCTTAACCCACTAATACATTCAACCAACCAATCCGCCACCCAGGGCGGCGGCCCCAGCGGGTTGAGGTTCGCGCTCACGTCCTCGAACGGGTGATCCGCAGGTAACCTAAAGCGTTTGAGCAGCGCCGCTGCGTCGCCGCCGTGGTCGGGCCAGGGAGCCGTGGTCATTGCAGCCCCCAGAGAAACGCTAAGAGCACGAGGAATGCGAAAAACAGCAGCCACCCGCCGTGCATCAGCCGTAACGTCAGGGAAATATGCGCCACGGAGAGCGGTATTTGCCCGCTCCCCAGCGTTGCCCGGTGGGAGACCACGCCCTGATACATATTCGTGCCGCCTAGCTGCACGCCCAGCAGATTCGCCACCATCGCTTCCGGCCACCCGGCGTTGGGGCTGGGGTGGCGCGGCGCTTCCCGGCAGGTGGCGGCCAGCGCACCCCGCCAATTTGACACGGTGACGCCTCGCCCTATCAATCCCCTGCCCGCTAGCCATAAACAGAGAGTCGTCAGCCGGGCAGGCAGCCAGTTGGCGAAATCGTCGAGTTTGGCGGACGCGTAGCCGAAATCCGCGTAGCGCTCGTTGCGATAGCCCACCATGGAATCGAGTGTGTTGATCGCTTTGTACGCCAACGCCAGGGGCGCGCCACCGATGACGGCAAACAGCAGCGGCGAGGTAATGCCATCCACGGTGTTCTCGGCAACGGTCTCGACCGCCCCCCGGGTAATCTCGGCTTCATCGAGCGAATCGGTATCGCGGCCGACCACCATCGAAAGCGCATAACGAGCGGTAGGCAGATCCCCTCGGGCGAGCGGTTGGGCAATGGCGTTTCCGGCCTCGGCGAGCCCTTTGATGGCCAGCGTGGTGGCGAGCAGCCAAAGCTCGGCGGCGAGGCCTAGCCAGGGGTGAAGCTGAGTCAGCAGTGCCAACACCAGCCAAGTGGCAGTGAACGTTCCCAGGACGATCACCGCCGTCAGTAAAAACCCCACGGCACGGCGACGCTGGGCACTGCCTCGGTTCCAGCGCCGTTCTAGCGCGCTGATGCCCCGACCGATGATCACCACCGGATGCGGCAGCACGCGCGGGTCGCCCACGATGAGATCGACGACGATGGCCAGCGCGACCAGCGCCACCGAGGCGGACAGCCAACTGCTAAGCGGGCTCATACTTCGCTGCTGCTCACGCCCGCCTTGTCAAAGGTGGCCATGTCGCTGAGCATCGAGGCAGCGGCTTGTATGAGCGGGAACGCCAGCGCAGCGCCGCTGCCTTCCCCCAAGCGCATACCCAGTGCCAGAAGCGGCTCGGCGTCGAGAGCCGCCAGCGCCGTGGCATGGCCCGGCTCTTCGGAACGATGACCAAAAATGAGATAGCCGCGCGCCTCGGGGCAAAGGCGACACGCCGTTAACGCAGCGACGGTGGCGATGAAACCATCGACGATGGCGGGAAGCCGGTGGGCGGCTGCGGCCAAATAGGCGCCCGTCATGGCGGCCATCTCCAGCCCGCCGAGTTTGCTGAGTACGTCTAACGGATCATCGGCGTGGGCTTGGCGGGCGCGTAGCGCCTGCTCGATCACCGCCACTTTATGCGCCTGCTGGGCGCTGCTTATCCCGGTCCCCGCGCCGACCACCGTCGCCACCGGCACCTGGGTGAGCGCCGCGAGCATGGCGCTGCTGGCGGTGGTGTTGGCAATGCCCATTTCACCGACGATGATGCTCTTCGCGCCCTGGCCCGCCAAGCGCTCTACCGTGTCGGCACCTACGCCGATGGCGCGCTGGGCTTCTCCCTGGCTCATCGCGTCTTCCCGCACCATGTTCGCCGTACCGGCGCGCACCTTGGCATCGACCACGCTGGGCAGGGCAAGCGGTGACGCCACCCCCACATCGACCACGTCGACCTGAGCGCCTATCTGACGCGCGAAGACATTGATGGCCGCGCCTCCCTGGGCGAAATTCGCCACCATTTGAGCGGTCACTTCCTGGGGAAACGCCGAGACGCCCTCGTCGGCCACGCCGTGGTCGGCGGCAAACACGGCAACACCAGGCGGAGAGACGAGCGGAGTGCGCTGTCCGGTAATGGCACTCAACTGAATGGCGAGCGTTTCGAGCCTGCCTAAACTGCCGGGAGGTTTAGTCAGCGTGTCGAGATACGCGCGGGTACGCTCACCCTCGGCGTTATCTACGGCGCGAATGCGCGCCAGAAGTGACTGAAGTCGCTGTTCAGCGGTCGGCTCGTTGTCCATCACAATTCTCCACAGGCAGGTGGCGCAAAATGGTAGCAAAACCAGGGCTGCTATACTTGCGCTTTAACCATGAAACAGGCGCTTGCAAGCCACTTTTATCCATCATTCATCAAAGCATCATCTTCAACGGTGATGGTCGTCACTCATCAGAGTAATAAAACTACAACTTAAGCTATAAATAGCGATTTTATTGCCGTAAAGTCTCTTATATCGACGCCATAAGATGTAAAATAACTACAAGTTCGACTCACCGTCTCGACACATGCAGAGGTCTCTATGCCTGGTTCAACATCCGCTACACTCCATCCTACGGTTGCCGAGGTGACCCAACGCATTCGTGAGCGCTCTGCCGAGCGACGTGCCCTGTACGAGCGCCGCATGGCCGACCAGCACAAACGCGGCGTGCACCGCGCCGAACTCTCCTGCGGCAACCTCGCCCACGGTTTCGCCGCCTGCAGCGTGCAGGAAAAAGACTCCCTGAAGCTGATGAACAGCGCCAACCTAGGGATCATTTCTGCCTACAACGATATGCTCTCCGCCCACCAGCCGTTCGAAACCTTCCCGGAAACCATCAAAGCGGCTGCCCGTGCGATGGGCTCTACTGCGCAGTTTGCCGGCGGCGTCCCCGCCATGTGCGATGGTGTGACCCAAGGCCAGCCGGGCATGGAGCTGTCGCTGTTCTCCCGCGATGTGATTGCCATGGCCACCGCCGTGGGCCTGTCCCACAACATGTTCGATGCCGCGCTATACCTCGGCGTGTGCGATAAAATCGTACCGGGCCTGTTTATCGGCGCGGCCCGTTTCGGTCACCTGCCCGCCATGTTCGTCCCCGCAGGCCCGATGCCCAGCGGCTTGCCGAACAAAGAGAAAGCGCGCATTCGCCAGCTCTACGCCGAAGGCAAAGTAGGCCGCGAAGAGCTGCTGCAAGCGGAGTCCGACTCCTACCACAGCCCCGGCACCTGCACCTTCTACGGCACCGCCAACTCCAATCAGCTGATGATGGAAGTGATGGGCCTGCACCTGCCGGGTACCTCGTTCGTCAACCCGGGCACCGAGATGCGCGAAGCGCTGACCCGTTACGCCACCGAGCAGGCCATTCGCAACACCGAACCCGGCGGCGAGTACCGCCCGTTCTACAAGCAGATCGACGAGCGCGCCATCGTCAACGCCGTGGTCGGCCTGCTGGCCTCCGGTGGTTCGACCAACCATACCATGCACCTGATTGCCATGGCGGCAGCGGCGGGCATTACGCTGAACTGGGATGACTTCACCGACCTGTCGGCGGTCACCCCCAGCCTGATGAAGGTGTACCCGAACGGCCAAGCAGACATCAACCACTTCCAGGCAGCGGGCGGCATGAGCTACCTGTTCCGCGAGCTGTTGGGCGCGGGCCTGCTCCACGGTGACATTCCCACCGTGTTTGGCACCGACCTGACCGCTTACACCCAAGAGCCCTTCCTGGAAGATGGCAAAGTGGTCTGGCGCGAAGGCCCGGAGAAGAGCCTGGACGAAGAAGTGCTGCGCCCTGTGGCCACGCCCTTCGCCCCCACCGGCGGCCTGACCGTGATGAAAGGCAACCTGGGCCGTGGCGTCATCAAAGTCTCGGCCGTTGCCGAGGAGCACCGCATCGTCGAAGCGCCGGTGAAGATCTTCGAAGACCAGAACGAGATGAAAGCGGCGTTCGAGTCGGGCGAGCTGGACCGCGACGTGATCGTCGTCGTGCGTTTCCAAGGCCCAAAAGCCAACGGCATGCCCGAGCTGCACAAACTGACACCGTTCCTGGGCGTACTCCAGGATCGCGGCTTCAAGGTGGCCCTCGTCACCGATGGCCGCATGTCCGGCGCCTCGGGCAAAGTGCCCGCCTCTATCCACATGAGCCCGGAAGCGCTCGACGGCGGCCCGCTGGCCAAGCTGCGCGATGGCGACGTGGTGCGCCTGGATGCCAACGCCGGTACGCTGGAAGCCAAGGTAGACGCCGCCACCTGGGCCGAGCGTGAGCTCGTCGTCGCCAATTTGGACCACTACCATGTGGGCCTGGGCCGCGAGCTGTTCTCGGGCTTCCGCCACCTCGCCATGCGCGGTGAAGAGGGTGCAGGCTCCCTGGGCGGCTTCGAAGCCGACGATCTCGCTCGTCAAGAAGGTCAGATTTTTCAAGAGGACGCCTGATGCGACCGGCACTCATCGGGGACATTGGCGGCACGAATGCTCGCCTGGCGCTGGTCACGCCGGGCGAGGTCACGCCCCACGACATTCTTAACCTGCCCTGCGCCGATTACCCCGGCGTGATCGAGGCGATTCAAGACTACCTCGCTCGGGTAGGCGCCACGGGCGAGAACGCGCCCAAAGAAGCCTGCCTGGCGTTCGCCTGCCCGGTACATGCCGAGCGGGTGAAAATGACCAACAACCATTGGGATTTCATGAAAAGCGACGTTCGGCAGGCGCTGAATTTGTCGCTGTTCAAGGTCATCAATGACTTCACCGCCCAGGCGCTGGGCGTGCCCCATGTGGGTAAAGACGATCTCGTCGAAGTTCAGTCGGGGACGGCGCAGTCGCACTCGACCCGCTTGGTCATCGGCCCCGGGACGGGGCTGGGCGTGGCCGGCGTGTTCCCCGGCCAGCACGCCTGGATTCCGCTACCCACCGAGGGCGGCCACGTCACCTTTGCCCCCACTGACGCCACCGAGCGCGCACTGCTGGATGTATTTTTAAAGCGCCACCAGCGGGTGAGCGTCGAACGCATTTTATGTGGTCAGGGGCTTCTTGAGCTGTACCAAGCGCACTGCACCCTGGAGTGCCAAGCACCGCGCTGCGAGACCCCCGCCGAGGTGACACAGGCGGCTAACCAGGGCGATGCCATCGCCACCGCCACCCTGCTGCGCTTTTTGAAAATTCTCGGCGACGTGTGCGGCGATGCCACCCTAACCATGGGTGCCCGAGGCGGCGTTTACCTCTGCGGCGGCATTCTCCCCCGTCTGTTGGACTGGCTGCCTAAGTGCGAGCTGCGCGCAAGCTTCGTCAATAAAGGGCGGATGGGCGGGTATAACGCCGATATTCCGGTGTGGATCGTGACCCACCCGTGGACTGGCCTGTTAGGGGCCGCCGAAGCGCTGCATAACGAAGAAGTCTTTTAACGAATGGAAAACGCCATGGCTGCCGTTACGTTTAACGTGCCTTTTGTACTCGGCATGATGCGCCTGCATGAAGCGCAAGAGATGCACCAAGCGAGCCAGTTGGCCGACTGGATCGAAGCTCGTCTAGAGCAAGGGTTACACTGGTTCGACCATGCCGACATCTACGGCAATGGCGCCTGCGAAATGCTGTTTGGCCAAGCCCTGCGTGCCCGCCCGGCGCTGGCCAAGCGGCTGAATGTGGTGACCAAGGCCAGCATCGCCAACGACAATCCGGCTCCAGGCTCCGGTAAGGTCAAGCACTACAATGCCAGCCCGGACTACCTTGGCCGCGCCATTGACGATGCGCTGGGCCGCTTGGGTGTCGAGCATCTGGATCACTTTCTGATTCACCGCCCGGACCTGCTGATGGACGCCGCCGCGACAGGCCGTGCGCTGGATGACGCCATCGAGGCGGGCAAAATCGGCGCGGCGGGGATTTCCAACCATCTGCCCAGTCAGTGGCGCCGACTGCAACGCCATATGCACCACCCGCTACGCGCCAATCAAATCGAGCTTTCGATTGCCCATAGCGCGACGCTGTTCGACGGCAGCTTCGACGACCTGAACGCCGATGGCCAGGCGCCCATGGCGTGGTCGCCGCTGGCGGGCGGCCAACTGATGCAGGGTGAAGTGAGCCGCGTGCTGAACCGTTTGGCAGGCGAGCTGAACGGTACGCCCGGCGCGTTGGCGCTGGCCTGGCTGCGCACCCTGCCCGGCCGCCCGGCACCGGTGGTAGGCAGCGTGAAACCGGAGCGTATTGCCGATATGCTGAACGGCCCGGAAACGCTGCCCAGAGACGCCTGGTATGAACTGCTGGAAGCAGCCCGCGGCCACTGCGTCGCTTAGGCTCGCTAGCGCGCCCACTCAACATCAATGCCAATAATGACAAGGAACGACCTATGACGCCGGTGATTGCTTTCGGTGAAGCCTTGATCGACATGCTCTCGAGCCGATTGGGCGATGACACGGGGCCGGAAACCTTTACCCCCTACGCGGGCGGCGCGCCCGCTAACGTCGCGGTGGCCTGCGCACGCCTCAACGTACCCAGCCAGTTTTTAGGGATGGTGGGTGACGATACCTTTGGGCACTTTCTCATCCGCGAGCTGAAAAGCCACGGCGTGGATACCCAGGGGGTCGTGCTCACCCAAGAGGCGCGCACGGCGCTAGCCTTCGTCTCTCGCGATAGCAGCGGCGAACGCACCTTCGACTTCTACCGCCCGCCAGCAGCGGACCTGCTCTACCGCCTGGAGCATCTGCCCCACGGCGTGTTCGAGCAGCCCGCCATCGTGCACCTATGCAGCAACAGCCTGACCGACCCCAACATTGCCGAGACCACCCTCGCGATTGCCGCCATGGCCAAGCGTGCAGGCTGTCTGGTAAGCGTGGATGCCAACCTGCGCCACAACCTGTGGGCAGAGGGTGCCGCCGATCCCTGGCTGGTCACCGAGCTGGTCGATAGCGCCGAGCTGGTCAAAGTCTCTCTCGAAGAGCTGGACTACCTGCGTGGCGACCATCCACCAGAGGCGTGGTTAGCCGAGCGCATGGCCGCTGGCGTCAAAGTGGTCGTCGTCACCGATGGCCCTAACGATGTCGTGCTCAAAGGCATCGGTATCGACCAGACCGTGATGCCGCCCAGCGTGACGGCCGTCGACACCACCGCCGGTGGCGATGCCTTCATTGGCGGCTTACTGGCCGAGCTTTCCCGCTACGGCATCAGTGAGAACTGGCATCAGGACAGCGCGTTTCTCACCCGCGCGGTGGACATTGCCTGCCGCTGCGGTGCCCACGCGGTCACCCGCCCCGGCGCGTATGCCGCCCTGCCCACCCACACCGATATCGAAGCCCTGCGCGGCTCGGCAGGCTAGCACTCAGCGTCGTCGAGGCCGCTACTCGACGACGCTTTGGATGACCCCTTCCGCCACTTCCACCCGCCCGCTGACGACGTCCAACGTCACCGGCTGACGGCGATGATCGACAAAGCTAACCTGAGTGATGCTGCGCTGTTCGGTGGCCCCGTCGACCAACATTTCCAGCGTGCCGTGATCGCACCACCACGTTACCGTCACCGTTAACCCATCGACGCTGCCCGCCGCGTGGTCACAGGCAAAGTGCTCGTCGAACGCGGCCTGCCCATTACGTCCCTGCCGCTCGTAGTGAAGTGACGTTGCCGCGTCGCCTGCGGTCAGCCACAGTCGCTGCTGATACCCCTGCTGCAGCGATAGCGCCAGCCTCGTGCCCGCTTCGAGCACCAGCGTCAGCTGACCGTGAATGACCTCCCCGTCGGGCAACGCAATACAGCGCTCCCCCGTCGTTTCAAGCGAGCGCGGCGATAGATGACAAGGGGCGCTCAGCACTTGCCCTGCTTCGCGAGCAAAATGCTGATGTAACCGCACCCCACGAGAAGTCGCGCGCAGCGTCAGCTCTCGCGGCAGGCTCATGGTGCCTCGCCAGCCCTTTTCGGGGGCATGATTGGCGTATTGCCAATTGTTCAACCACGCTAGCGCGAGCTGCCGCCCGGGGATATTCGACCAGCTCTGCACCGCGTAAAAATCCCGCCCTTCGTCCATCATCAGCACGACGTTGGCAGCGTTGTCATTGGTGAAACGCTGGCCGTCGAACGCGCCGATAAAGTACTGGGTCAACGAGCCAAATGGGTTATCCGGCGTGGCGCCAATCCCTACCACCAACACCCAGCGGGTGGCGGGCTCATTCGGTCCAGCACCTTCCACCGGCAGCTCGAACAGGTCTGGGCACTCCCAGGGGTGCTGGGTGTGAGCGCCCTCGCCTTCGCCAAAGGCGCTGGCGAACTGCCACACCAATAGGTTATGGGAGGTATAAAAGTGAATCTCCTGCCCACAGGCCAGCGCCATTACCCAGCGCTGGCTAGGTCCATGCCAAACGACTTTAGGGTCGCGGACGTCTTTAAACCCAGGCGGCGGCAGAACCGGATTACCCGCGTAGCGCTGCCAGGTACGGCCCTTGTCACGGCTGTACGCCAGGCACTGGGACTGCTGGTAATCCTCCGGGTCACCGGAGAGCACCTTATGGCAGGTGTAAAACGCCACGAGCCCCGGCTGGCCCTCGAACAGCCCCGTCACATCGTGCTCATCCACCACGGCGCTCCCCGAAAAGCAGGCGCCGTCTTCGTTGGGCGCCAGCGCGATGGGCAAATGCTGCCAGTGGCACAGATCACGACTGACCGCATGCCCCCAGTGCATTGGCCCCCAGACGGTGCTGAACGGGTGGTACTGATAAAACAGATGGTACTCGCCCTCGAAAAACACCAGCCCGTTGGGGTCATTCATCCACCCCATCGGCGGGGCAAAATGCATCACCGGTCGCTGGGGCTCGAAATCCGCTAACGTCATGCTTAAACCTTGAGTTAATCGGTCAACTTAATCGTTTAAGTTAGCGTATCACGCCTGTTAACTAACGGAAGCATCCCCTTTAGGTGTAGATGTAAAAAAGCCCGAGCATGTCGCCATGCTCGGGCAAACGTCTTGCTCACACGACCCGACATCAGTGAGGCAAGTGACGAGAGTGCTCGGTACTGTGTTTTACATAAGTGGTGGAACCGTCTAGTGGTGGAAACGCTCTGCAGCTTGGCGGGCCAGTTCGCGGATGCCGTCCCAATCTTCGGCATCGACCATTGCTTTCGGCGTCAGCCAAGAGCCGCCGACACACATCACGTTCGGCAGCGAGAGGTAGGAGTCGGCGTTGTCGACCGTGATACCGCCCGTGGGGCAGAAACGTGCTTCCGGGATCGGTGCGCCGAACGCTTTGATCGCTTTGGCACCGCCGCTGGATTCAGCGGGGAAGAACTTGAAACGGCGGTAGCCGTATTGCCAGCCAGTCATCAGCTCAGAAATGGTAGAAACGCCCGGCAGCATCGGCACGGGGCTCTCTACGCCGTAGCGGTAAAGCGCTTCGGTGGCTCCTGGCGTAACGACGAAATCAGCGCCGACCTGTTCTGCTTGGCGATACTGGGCAGGTGTGAGTACGGTGCCCACTCCAATGCTGGCCCCCGGCAGCGCCTCTTTCATGCGTTTGATGGCGTCTAAGGCGCAGTCGGTACGCAGGGTAATTTCCAGAACGGTCAGGCCACCTTCGACCAGCGCACGGCCCAGCGGCACGGCATCTTCCAGGCGCTCGATGGTGATCACAGGGATCACTTCGGCTTTCAAACAGATGCTGTCCAGCTCGGCGGTGCGCGTTGAGGGTAACTGTTTATCGATGGTCATCAGTGAGTCTCCAAGCAATTTGTTATTGGCGAAGGCGGTTTATTAGGGCGCCCAGTAAATCGCCAGCGGGCAAGATAGAAACGCGCGAATCGGCAGCGTGCGAACGTCGTCGCCGCCCATGGCGTTGGCCAGTACGGCGCGCTTGTCGTCACCCGTGATATGCAGAATGTGGCGTTTCGCCTGGTGCAGGCGGTCCGCAGAGAAAGTAATGCGCGGCTGCGGCTGGCTGGGCGTACGCACCGCGACTAGCGGCTCATCCGTAGAGAGCGCCAGCCCCAGCTCTTGGCTATCGGGGAACAGCGAGGCCGTATGACCATCGCCGCCCATGCCCAAAATCACCACGCTGGCAGGCCAGCTCAAAGCCGCGGTTTGCTGTACCACGGCGGCCACCCCTTCTTCCGGCGTACCATCGTTGCTAGTAAGCGGCACGAAGTTAGCGGCCGCCGCCGGGCCTTGCAGCAGGTTGTCGCGCACCAGTTTGGCGTTGCTATCGCTGCTCTGCTCGTCGACCCAGCGCTCGTCGGCCAGGGTGATATCCACCCGCGCCCACGCCAGTGGCTTTTGCGCCAGCGCTTTGAAGAACGGCACCGGCGTCGAGCCGCCCGATACCACCAGCAGCGCACGCTCCTGGTGTTCCAGGTCTGTCGCCAGGGCTTGATAAACGGCTTCGGCTAGCTGCTCGGCCAGCGCTTGTCGTGTATTGCTCATCTCAATAATCCTCGTACCAGCTGCGACCATCCTGGGTGATCATGGCAATGGAGGCGACCGGCCCCCAAGAGCCTGCCGGGTAGCGGCGAGGTGGGGTATCGCGTGATTTCCAACCATCGATGAGCTGATCACACCAGCGCCACGCATGCTCCACCTCGTCCCGACGGACGAACAGATACTGCTGGCCTTTCATGACTTCCAATAGCAGGCGCTCGTAAGCATCCGGGATACGCGATTTCGGGAACGCGCTGTTGAAATCCAGATGTAGTGGGCCAGGGCGCAGGCGCATGCCCTTGTCTAGACCGCTATCCTTGGTGAGCACCTGAAGGGCAATGCCCTCTTCTGGCTGTAGGCGAATGATCAGTTTGTTGGAGGCGATGCCGCGCTGGTCAGGATCGAAGATGTAGTGAGGCTGCTGACGAAAGTGAATGACGATTTGCGAGAGTTTTTCCGGCATCCGCTTACCGGTACGCAGGTAGAACGGCACGCCCGCCCAGCGCCAGTTGGACACTTCGGTTTTCATGGCCACGAAGGTTTCGGTCTGGCTCTGGGTATTGGCCCCCTCCTCTTCCAGGTAGCCCGGCACGGCTTGGCCGTCGCTGGTACCGGCAATGTACTGGCCGCGCACGACGTCACGCCCCAGCGATTCACCAGTAAACGGTTTCAGCGCCTTGAGCACCTTCACCTTCTCATCGCGGATGGCATCGGCATCCAGGTTCGAGGGCGGGTCCATGGCGATCAGGCATAGCAGCTGTAGAAGGTGGTTCTGGACCATATCGCGCAGTTGGCCCGCATCATCGAAATAGCCCCAGCGCCCTTCGATACCGACTTTTTCGGCGACGGTAATCTCGACATGGGAAATATGATTCTGATTCCACTGGGTGCCAAACAGCGGGTTGGCAAAGCGTAGAGCAATGAGATTCTGAACCGTCTCTTTACCCAAGTAGTGGTCGATGCGGTAGATGCGCGATTCGGGGAACACGGCACCGATGGCATCGTTGATCTCTTCGGAAGAGGCCAGGTCGTAGCCAATCGGTTTTTCCACCACGACGCGGGTATCGTCATCCAGACTGTTACTGGCCTGGAGGTTGCGGCAAATGTCGCCGTAGATGCGCGCCGCCACCGAGAGATACACCACCATCGGGCGCTTTGAGCCTTCGCGCCACTGGCGAATGGCGTCATAACCGTCAGCGGTAGCGAAGTCGAGCTTGAGATACTCCAAGCGATTTAAAAAGCGCTCCAGACTCGCCTTGTCCTGCTCCTCTTTCTTCAGACGCTTCTGCAGCGCGCCACTGACTAGCTGGCGGAACGCAGCAGTGTCATGCTCCTGACGCGCCAGCCCCATGATCCGCGTGCTTTCGGGCATCAAGCCTTCGCGGTCAAGATGATACAGCGCGGGAAACAGCTTGCGCATGGCAAGGTCGCCAAGCGCCCCGAATAGCGCCAGATCGATCGCGTGATTGGGATCGCCCAGCGGGGCATGTGACTGGCTCATCTCAGCTCCTGTTTATAATTAGGTCATCTGATGTAGTTAGATTACCTAAAATCTATCTGATGTGAGGCATTATACGCAATAATTCGTGTAATTTTACTACAAAATATTCTCGCCTGCTGCCCTTTCCGGTTGGTGTTACAGCGGTGATGCCGAGCCCTGGTCACCTATTCTTCTACCTTTACTCTACGCCCCTTGGATACGCCACCCCTCTTCCCCCCTAGGATGAGGTGACCTCGTGCGTAATTAGCGACGCTGACCGTGAACAAAGCACGTCGTATGAGAACGTGCACGACAACAACAACGTCATAACGAGGTACGCACATCATGGCAATGGTTCGTCCATTTTTCACGCCGCTGCTCGCCGCTACGCTAGCGGCCACTGCCACACTCCCCGCCCTGGCCTTCGAAGATGACCGTTTGACCATCTGGATGGGCGACAATAAAGGCCAGGAAGGCATCCGCGCAGTGGCCGATCAATTCCTGGAAGATACCGGCATCGAGGTGGACGTCGTGTTTCCCGACAACCTGACCGACCGTTTTCAGCAAGCGGCAGGCAGCGGGCAAGGGCCGGATATCGTCATTTGGGCCCATGATCGCATGGGGGAATGGGCGCAAAGCGGTCTGCTCAAACCGATTGCGCCCAGCGACAGCTTCCGCGAAGCGTTCTACGACTTCACCTGGGAGGCCGCACTATGGAATGGCGAGACCTACGGCTACCCCATTTCGGTGGAATCGCTGGGGCTGATTTACAACAAAGCGTTGGTAGAAACGCCGCCTGAAAGCTTTGCCGAGTTAATGGAGCTAGACGCCACGCTCTCCCAAGAAGGCAAAAAAGCCATTTTGTTCGATTACAGCGAACCCTACTACGGCTGGACGCTGCTGGCAGCCAACGGCGGCTACCCGTTCAAACAGACCGACAGCGGTTATGACGTCAGCGATATCGGCGTCAATAACGAGGGTGCCTTGCAAGGGGCTGAGCTGCTGGTCGAGTTGATCGAGAGCGGCGTACTGCCCCGCGGCACCGACTACAACCTGATGGATACTCGCTTCAACCAAGGCGAGGTAGCGACCATGATCAGCGGCCCTTGGGCGTGGCCTAACCTGGAGCGTAGCGGCATCGAATACGGCGTCGCCCTGCTACCCAACGTGGGTGACGAGCGAGCCAAGCCGATGTTCGGCGTGATGACCGCGATGATCAACTCCGCCACGCCCAACGACTTCCTGGCGGTAGAGTTCTTGGAAAACTATTTGCTGAGCGAAGAGGGTATGCGCACGTTCAATAGCGACGGTTCGCTCGGCGCGGTAGCGCATATCGATTACCAGGCAGAGCTGGCGGACAACCCCAACATTGCCGCGACGCTAGAGAACGCCGAAGTGGGCATGCCGATGCCCAACATTCCTGAAATGGGCGCCTTCTGGGCCGCTATGGAACCCGCGCTACAGAACATTGGCAGCGGTCACCAATCCCCCCAAGAAGCGCTGGATGCCGCTGCGCGCCGTATGCGCCAGTAGCCTCCTTTTTAGCCTCCATTGCCCGGCAGCGCCCGCTGCCGGGCAGCCTTTCAGGACGTCATCATGTACACCACTAACGCGTCTCGTGGCCTGCCCCGCCACCGCTCTCGCCATCTTACCGAACGCTATACCCGCTGGGCCATGCGCGGCGTCATTGCCGTGCTGGTGATCGCGCTACTGTGGCTGGTGCTGGCGTTTCATCTCAACGGCCAGTGGATGTTTGCTCTGCTGTTTCTGGTACTGGGCGGCTCGCTGGGCGTGGTCTTTACCAAGCGCACGCTGATGAGTCATCGCTACATCTTTCCTGCGATAGCCGGGCTTGGTGTGTTCGTCATTTTTCCGCTGCTGTACACCATCGGGATCAGCTTCAGTAACTACAGCTCTACCAATCTGCTTTCGGAAGAGCGGGTGCGCGACCAGCTCATGAGCCAAACCTATCAAGCGGAAGGCAATGCCTTTGACCTGGCCCTCTACCCCGACAGTGATTTGGTTCGGCTCTATTTGGAGAGCCAAGAGGGCCAGCGATTCGTTTCCTCCCCGCTCAATGTTGCCAATCAGGAGAATCGACAAATTGGCGTGCAGCCCGCCGATGCACCACCCGCGCAGGAAGCACTGGGCATGCGCGACATCATTCAAGCGCGCGAGGCCCTGCAAGGGCTGCGGCTAATCACCCCGGACGGCAACGAGCTGCGCATGGCGGGACTGCGCCAGTTCGCCCCCATGGTCAACCGCTACGAAGCCCGCGAGGATGGTGCGCTGTACGACCGTCGCGATGACAGGCTGCTCACCCCCGACCCAAGCATTGGTTTCTTCGTGGCTGACGACGGTGAACGGATCGCGCCCGGCTGGCCGGTCAACGTCGGCATGGCCAATTACACCCAGATTTTCACCGACCCGGACATTCGCGGTCCGTTCATGCAGATTTTCGTATGGACCTTCGTATTTGCCGCCCTCACCGTTGTGTTTACTCTGGCCGTCGGTTTCGTGCTGGCCTCTTTGCTGCAGTGGGATCAACTCAGGGGCAAGGCCGTATACCGCACGCTGCTGATTCTGCCCTATGCGGTGCCAGCGTTCATCTCGATCCTGATTTTCAAAGGGATGTTCAATCAGCACTTCGGTGAGATCAACCTGATCCTGGATACCCTGTTTGGGGTACGCCCGGAGTGGTTTACCGATCCTTGGATGGCGCGCAGCATGCTGCTGATCGTCAATACCTGGTTGGGCTACCCCTACATGCTGCTGCTCTGCATGGGCTTGATTCAGGCCATTCCGCAGGACTTGTACGAAGCCTCGGCCGTGGATGGCGGCGGCCCAATCACCAATCTGTTCAACATCACCCTGCCGCTGATCCTCAAGCCGCTCACGCCGCTGCTGATTGCTGCGTTTGCGTTCAACTTCAATAACTTCGTGCTGATTGCCCTGCTCACCGGCGGCAGCCCCGATATTTTGGGCGCCAGCACCCCGGCGGGCACCACCGACCTACTGGTGAGCTACACCTATCGCATCGCCTTTCAAGACGCAGGGCAGAACTTTGGCCTTGCGGCGGCCATCGCTACGCTGATCTTCCTGCTAGTCGCGGGTTTGTCGCTGCTCAATTTGCGCCTTTCCAAAGTAAAGGTATAGGAGGTTACCGATGCCCATGGTTCAACCCCGCTCCGTTGGCGCGCGTCGCTTGGGCGCGCACTTGGCGCTGATCTGCTTCGTATCGCTGATCGTCTTTCCGCTGCTCCTGGTGATCTCGATCTCGTTTCGAGAGGGTAACTTTGCCACCGGCAGCCTGATTCCGCATAACTTCTCGCTGGAGCACTGGTCCCTGGCGCTAGGGATCCCCTGGGAGCGGCCCGACGGCACCGTGGTCCAACCGCCCTTCCCGGTGCTGCTGTGGCTGTGGAACTCCATCAAGGTGGCGGTGATCTCCTCGGTGCTGATTCTCATGCTCGCTACCACCAGCGCCTACGCGTTTGCCCGCATGCGCTTCAAGGGCAAAGCGCCGCTGCTCAAAGGCATGCTGATTTTTCAGATGTTCCCAGCGGTGCTCTCGCTGGTGGCACTGTATGCCCTCTTTGACCGGCTGGGCCAGTTCGTCGGTTGGCTGGGCATCAATACGCACGGCGCGCTGATCGTCGCCTCGCTGGGGGCGGTAGCGCTGCATATCTGGACGATCAAAGGCTATTTCGAATCCATCGACGGTTCACTGGAAGAGGCCGCCATGGTCGATGGCGCCAGCACCTGGCAGGCGTTTCGCTATATTCTGCTGCCGCTTTCTGTCCCCATTCTGATGGTGGTCTTCATCCTGGCCTTCGTGATGAGCATCATGGAGTACCCGATGGCCTCGGTACTGTTGGTGGATGAGCACAAGCTGACGCTTGCCGTTGGCGCGCAGCAATACCTCGCCGACCATAACCAGCGTTGGGGTAACTTTGCCGCTGCCGCCGTGCTCTCTGGCCTGCCCATCACCGTGGCGTTTCTTATTTGCCAACGCTGGATTATTGGCGGTTTGACCGCCGGAGGCGTCAAGGGCTAGGCCGCCCACCGCTCGAGGGTTTCCTCGCTTGAGCATGTTGCTCATGACCGGCGCTCATCAGCGCCGGTTTTTTATGGGTTGGGTAATTTTTAGGGAAATTTTACGGACAATGTTTGATCGGCGTGGTGAGATAGCTCACCACCCTTAGGGTAATTTAGAGCGGACCCACTTAGAGCGGACTTATGGCCACGTTCCCTAGCGCACGTTACTACCAAGAGACTTACCGAAACTGGGCACAAATTTTCAAGATCATGTCGGTGCTGTGGCTGGTACTGGCCATGTTCATGACGCTGCCGCTGATGGTACTGCTCATCGAACGCGATCCCGATGCCCCTGCTTTTGCCGTCTCGCTGATCATCATTTTAAGCGCGACGTTGACTACTTGGGCAGTCACCCGCGGCGTGCCGTTAGAGCTCAAACCCTGGCAGATGTTCATCTTGACCGCCGGCAGTTGGACCAGTATCAGTGGCTTTGCCAGTCTGCCGCTCGTTCTAGGCGCTCCCCAGCTTAGCTTTACCAACGCCGTGTTCGAATCGGTGTCGGCGATTACCACCACTGGGTCGACCGTCTTGGTAGGTATCGATAACCTCTCGGACGGTTTGAAACTATGGCGCGGCTTGATGCAGTGGATGGGAGGCATCGGCATCATCGTCATGGGCATCGCCATTTTGCCGTTTCTAAAAGTGGGTGGGATGCGGCTGTTTCACACCGAGTCGTCCGATTGGTCCGATAAGGTCATGCCACGCACGGGCGGCATTGCCAAAGCCACCCTCGCCGTTTACGTGATATTGACGCTCGCGGCCATGCTGAGCTATTGGCTGGGAGGCATGCTCCCACTGGACGCCATCGTTCACGGCATGACGTCGTTGGCCACCGGCGGCTTTGCCAACTCCGACGCCTCGTTCGGGGCCTATGCCGAGCAGCCCTGGCTGCTCTGGATGGCGAGCTTTTTCATGCTCAGCGGCGCGCTCCCCTTCGTGCTGTACATTCGCTTCATTCGCTCTTCCAAGAGCGCGCTTTGGAAAGACCAGCAGGTGCGCGGGCTGCTCAAACTGCTGCTGGCTGCCATCGTAATACTGAGCGCGTGGCGAGTCGTACAAGGCGACGACTGGTTCATCTCGCTGACCCATGTGACCTTCAACGTCATTTCCGTGGTCACCACCACCGGGTACGCCTCCGACGATTATACCCTATGGGGCTCGCTGCCCATTGCCGCCTTCTTCTACCTCACCTTCGTCGGTGGCTGCAGCGGCTCTACTAGCGGCGGCATGAAGATCTTTCGCTTTCAAATCGCCATGCTGATGCTGCAGAACCAGTTGCGCTATCTGATTCATTCGAACGGTGTCTTTACCACTCGCTATAACCAGCAGCCGGTGACCAGCGATATCTCCCGCAGCGTGGTGGCGTTTTCGTTCTTCTTTTTCATCACCATTGCGGTATTGGCGTTAGGCCTCGCCGCATTGGGCCTGGATCTCGTCACAGCGCTTACCGGAGCCGCCACGGCAGTGGCCAACGTGGGCCCGGGCCTGGGCGACATCATCGGCCCCGCCGGTAACTTCGCCAGCCTGCCCGATGCCGCCAAGTGGCTACTGTGCATCGGCATGTTGATGGGCCGCTTGGAGATTTTGACCGTGGTGGTGTTGATGACGCCGATGTTCTGGCGGCGTTAACCCCCTTTGGTGGCGTCAGAGTGTCTCTGCAGGCCGAGCGCTGGCTTCTACCAATAACCGATACCCGACGCCGGCCTCAGTTTGAAGCAGGGCCGGTGTTTGTGGGTCATCAGCTAGTTTTTGGCGCAAACGACTCACTACAATACGAAGATAATGAGTGTCATCAGTATGCGTTGGCCCCCATACCTCCTTGAGCAGTTGAGTTTGCGTGACCACTCGCCCAGCGTAGCGGCAAAGCTTTGCCAGTACGGCAAACTCTTTTCGGGTTAGGTGTATCTCTTGCTCATACACCACGACACGCCTCAACTCCACATCGATGGTGACATTAGCGCTTGCGAAAAAACTGGCACTCTCTTCACCTCTAGCCTTTTGGGCAATACGCAGCACTGCCCTGATGCGCGCCAGCAGCTCTTGGATACCGAACGGTTTAGTGACATAGTCATTAGCCCCATTATCTAGTGAACGGACTTTCTCCTCCTCTCTATCGCGTACCGATACTACGATAATCGGTACAGTGCTATGGTCACGGATCCCACGCAGTACGTCATGACCATCCATATCAGGCAAGCCTAAATCGAGCAGCACGACATCCGGCGATTGGATGTAAGCCGCTGCCAGTGCCTGCTCGCCATTTTCTGCCTCAATGACACTGTAGCCCTGCGAAGCAAGACTAATACGCAAAAATCGACGAATCTGCTGCTCGTCATCAACGATCAAAATGCGTCCATTCCCCTCACTCTTCATCCATCCTCCCTATATCGGCTCCTAATAGTGGCAGTGTGATGATGATCGCTGTTCCCTTTCCGTTCGCGCCTACATCGGCTGTGATAGTGCCACCATGGGCGCCAATCATGCCGCGACAAATTGCCAACCCCAGCCCACTACCATGGGCGCTGCGGTCACCGTCACCGCCGCTATAAAACATATCGAACACCTGCTCACGCAGTCCGGGCGAAATACCGGGGCCTTCGTCCTCAATCTTAATAACTAGTACGCTGGGGTCCTCGTCTTTTAGGTGTACGCTAATCAATAGTTCACCGTTAGGTGGTGAAAAGCGCTGGGCATTATCCAAGACGTTCACCAGCGCTTGCTCTATCAGTGCGGGATGCACGTAAAGTAGCGGCAAGTTGGTCGGCCACTGTTTGCGAACCACCACGTGCTTGAGCGATTGACCCAGTCGTTTAAGCGCCGAATTAATCACGTCATCAAACGAGACCCAATCGCGCTCAATCTTCAGTGTGCCATGGCCTAGACGAGTCATATCTAACAGGTTTTGGATGTAGCGATTGAGCCGTTCGCTTTCAGACAAAATGCCGTCCAGTAGCTCACGCTGGTCGCTATCACTGAGCTGTGGTTTTAACTCGATTAACGAACTGGTGGAGCCAATAATTGAGGCAAGCGGGGTGCGTAAATCATGGGATACGGAGGAAAGCAGCGCAGAACGCAAACGCTCGTTCTCCTCTGAGACCCGCGTGGTGTTCAGCTCTGCTACTAGCCGTGTTCGTTCCAGCGCCATGCTGAGCTGACGCACCAACGTATCAATTAATGCCTCATTTTCGTGTGTTAGCCCCTTCTGGCTTGCAGAGAGCTTAAGCGCCAGCATCCCTACTTTCTCCCCTTGCACCGCCAGCGGTAGCAAGCGCCAAGCTTGTTGGCTCAAGGTTTGAGTGCCCTGACCGCTGGGTTTTTGGTGTTGCCAACTCCATACCGCTGCCTGCTTGGCGGTCATGTCCAGACGCTCGGCATCCGGCAGTGCGTAGACCACACGCACTTCGCTAGCGCTTTCCGCCGTTTCAATAAAGATAACGGGGACTTCAAAACACTGCACCAAGGTATCGACACCCACTTTGGCGGCACTGGCACTGTCGGTGGCAATTGAGAGCTGCTCGGCGTAGCGCAGCAAAAGCTGAGTCTGGTCGCGGCTGGCCCGCAGTGCGACTAAGCGCTGGCGTCCACGTCCCGCCAATTGCCCCACCACTAGCGCTATCAAAAAGAAGAACAACACCGTCAGCAGCTGTCCCCGCTCCACCATGGCAAAGGACAAACGTGGCTCTGTAAAGAAGAAGTTAAAGATCAAAAAACCCGCAACGGCACTGAACATCGCCATTGAGGTGCCCGCCCAGACAGCGCTGAAAAGCACGGCGGCTAAAAATACTAGCGACAGATTGGCAAGCTCCAACCAGGGCTCTAACAGGTGGGCGATTCCCAATGAGGCCATCACCGCCAAGCTGGTAGCGAGTAGTTGAGGTGGACGCACTATCCAGCTAGGCTGCCGTTTATGCCTACCTTGCTTCACGCTCCCCTGAGCCACTACCACGATATCAAAGACATCGGTATGCGCGATCAAGCGTTGGGCAAGCGGCCGCGACCACGGCCACCAGCGGCGCTTGCCGTCGCGGCCCACCATAATTGTGGTGGCATTAATCGAGCGGGCGTAGTTAAGCACTTCACCTAGCTGGCTATGCCCCTGCAAGCGAAGTGAATCGCCTCCCAGCCGGGTCACCAGGCTAAATATCTTCTCAATCGTAAGCTGCTGCTCCGGCGAGGCAACACCTTTATCCACATAGACCGCCCGCCATACGGCCAAACGCCTCTCGGCCATTCGATGGGCTGCACGCACGAGGGACACATCGTCTTCACTACCGGTAATAATCACCAACAGGTGGGGCCTTACCGGCCAAGGGCCTGCCCTACCGCTGGCATCCATGGCTACTTTTACATCGGCATCTACCCGCTCGGCCATGGTCTGAATCGCCAGCTCGCGCAGCGCGTTAAGGTTCGACTCGTTAAAGTAGCCCTCCATGGCGGCGCGAGCTTGCTCGGGGATATACACCTTGCCGCGTCTTAAGCGTTCGAGCAGCTCCTCCGGGGTTAAGTCCACCAGCGATACATCCCGGGCGCGCTCTAGCAGTGCATCGGGAACGGTTTCGCGCATGCGAATGCCGGTAATCCGTGCAACATCGTCGTTGAGGCTTTCCAAATGCTGGACGTTCACCGTTGTCCAGACATCGATCCCCGCATCCAGCAACTCTTCGATATCCTGATAACGCCGTGGATGTCGGCTGCCGGGGATATTGCGGTGGGCTAACTCGTCTACCAACAGAATGGTGGGTTTCCGCTCTAGGGCCGCATCGATATCGAATTCATAAAACGTTCGGCCATGATGCTGTAAAGGCGCTAGTGGAATACGTGACAGCCCCTCACAGAGAGCTTCGGTGTCGGCGCGCCCGTGGGACTCCACCACGCCAATCACAATATCGTCACCCTCCTCTGCCCGCTCCCGGGCCGTGCGTAGCATGGTGTAGGTTTTGCCAACGCCAGGGGCGGCTCCCAAAAATACACGCAAACAGCCGCGCGCCTCTCGGCGCGCGGCTTTTAGCAATGCATTGGGATCGGGTCGCTGATCCGCTGAATACATTTAGCTACTCCACAGGGGCGACAGACGACGTGGTGGTGGCGACGGGAAAACGCTCATCCAAACTCACATTCAACCGCAATACGTTGACCACTGGCGACCCCAACCAGCCCGTGTTTTCAAGCGCTTGGTCGATCAGCTCAGTGACGCTAGCTTCGTCGATTTCACGCGCCTGCGCTACCCTTGCGACCTGTAATTCAGCGGATGGTAACGAGATATGTGGGTCAACCCCTGAACCCGATGCAGTGATCAGATCAACCGGGATTTGATCGACACTGACGCCTTCCCGCTGGGCAATCGCCTGGGCATCGGCCTGGGCACGCTCACGAAGCGCCTCATTGCTAGGCGCTAGGTTAGAGCCCGATACCCCGCCCGCATCGTTACCCGCCGCTGACGGGCGACCGATAAAGTATTCATCGCTGACAAAGGTTTGCGACACCAGGCTTGACCCTATCACCCGACCATCGGCGTCACGAACCAAGCTGCCTTGCGACTGCTCAGGAAACAACCAGCCACCGACCATTGTCGTCGCGAAGGGGTACACTAAGCCAAGCAAAACGGCCATCACCACCATAAAGCGCAGCGCACTGCCCCAAGTGGCTTTTGCCTCGGCCGTTGGTGCCTGTTGCGCTTCGTCATTCATCGCCATTTGATCCTTGAAACCTGTATTCATGACGCTTCTCCTAGATAAACAGCGCAATCAGCATGTCGAACAGCTTGATGGCGGGGAACGGTAGCAGCAGCCCACCAAGACCGTAAATCAGCAGGTTGCGGCGCAATAGCACCGTCGCCGATGCGGCTTTCACAGACACACCACGTAGCGCAAAGGGAATCAGCGCGGGAATAATCAACGCATTGAACAGCACGGCTGCCAGCACCGCCGTGGTGGGTGAATGCAGATTCATGACATCCAGCACGCCCAGCGCCGGGAAACTCGCCGCAAAGAGCGCCGGTAGAATCACGAAGTACTTAGCGACATCGTTCGCCAAAGAGAACGTGGTCAGTGCGCCTCGGGTTACCAGCAGCTGCTTACCAATTTCCACCGCGCTGATAAGCTTTCCGGGATCGGAGTCCAGATCGACCATATTGGCCGCTTCGCGGGCGGCTTGGGTGCCGGAATTCATGGCCAGACCAAGATCAGCCTGGGCCAGCGCCGGTGCGTCATTGGTACCGTCACCCACCATGGCCACCAGACGGCCACTGGCCTGCTCTTCGCGAATCAGCGCCAGCTTACGCTCAGGCGTGGCCTCGGCAATGTAGTCGTCGACCCCTGCCGTGGCGGCTATGGCCGAGGCGGTAATCGGGTTGTCACCGGTGATCATCACGGTTTTGATGCCCATGGCACGTAGCTCGGCAAACTTCTCCGCGATGCCGCTTTTGATGACGTCAGACAGCGCTACCACACCCAGGATCTGCTGGTTTTCCGCTACTGCAATGGGTGTGGCACCATCTCGGGATATACGCTCAATGACCTGGTTGTAGTCACTGGGAATAACGCCGCCCTGCGCCTTTACCCACTCGGCGATGGCATTAGGGGCACCTTTACGTAGCTTTTTACCGCTGGTTAGATCCACCCCTGAAAGCCGGGTTTCAGCACTGAAGGCTTCAAAGGTTGCGCCATCCGCTTCTTCGCTAAGCTGGGCATCTACACCCTGCTCGGTGGCCAACGTCACAATCGAGCGACCTTCCGGCGTCGGGTCTTCCAGTGAGGTTAAAAACGCTACATCGCGTACCTTTTGATGCCGCACCCGCTGACAGGGGGCAAACTCCGTCGCGCGACGGTCACCCAAGGTAATCGTGCCAGTTTTATCCAGCAGAAGCGTGTCGATGCTACCGGCGATCTCTACTGCCTTGCCTGATTTAGCAACCAGATTGGCCCGCATGGCGCGCTCCATACCAGCAATGCCAATGGCAGGCAAAAGACCACCTATCGTGGTGGGAATCAAGCACACCAATAGCGCTACCAACATGACCGCCGAGGTTTCTACCCCAACGAACGCGGCCATGGGCACCAGTGTCACCACCACGATCAGGAACACCAGTGTCAGCATCGCCAGCAGCACCGAAAGCGCCAGCTCGGAAGGCGTTTTCTGACGGCTAGCCCCCTCTACCAAGGCAATCATACGATCCAGCAGGGATTCACCGGGATTGGCACTGACTTCAATGATCAATTGATCCGAGAGCACTTTGGTGCCCGCACTGACGCCGCTGTTATCGGTGCCCGCTTCACGCAGCACCGGCGCGGACTCACCGGTCACCGCCGACTCGTTAATAGATGCCGCACCCTCGACGATATCGCCATCTGCCGGAATCAGCTCACCCGCCACTACTTTCACTCGGTCGCCTTTACGCAGTGAGTCGGCGGTCACGTCGCTGGTGGTGCCGTCAGCGTTTAGCTTGGCCGCCTGGAGCTCCCCTTTGGTTTTGCGCAGCGCCCCAGCATGAGCCTTACCTCGGGACTCCGCCAGTGACTCCGCACCGGTGGCAAACAGCACGGTGGCAAGCAGTAGTAGCGAAATAGTGAGCGCAAAGCCGCCGTTTTCGCCCTGGACGAAAGCAATCGGCGTTAGCCCGAAACACACCACCGTACCAATGGCGACCACCGCCATAACCGGGTTGCGCGCCAGTAGATGGGGCGCAAGCCCTTTTACCGCGCCGGTGACAACTTGGCCAATAGGCAGCGAACGACGCGGCTGTTTAGCAAGCTCTGTATGTGACATCTCTTTTCTCCTAGAAGCCTTGCACGACGGATTCTGCAATCGGGCCAAGCACTAACGCCGGTAAGAAGCCAAGCAGGTTAACAATCACAATCACCCCTGCGGTTAAGCCCATAAAGGCGGGGCTATCCATGGGAAGGGTGCCGCGCCCCGCCGGTGCCGTGCGCTTAGCGGCCAACCAACCGGCCACCGCTAATGGCACTAGCATGGGTAAGAAGCGGCCAATCAAGAGGGCAACGACGCAAGCCAGGTTCCACCAGGGCGTGTCATCGCCCAGCCCTTCAAAACCAGAGCCGTTATTAGCAAACGCCGACGTAAACTCATAGAGCACTTGTGATAAGCCATGGAAACCGGGGTTTGAGTTAGCGGCTGCGCCAGGCATCGCCACGGTCAGCGCACTCAACCCTAGGATGACCAGCGGCTGAGCCAGCATCGCCAGTGAAATCCAGCGCATTTCACGGGTTTCTAACGGTTTACCGAACAGCTCGGGTGCCCTGCCCACCATCAACGAGCCCACAAAGGCCGCCAACATCAGGTAGAGGAAGAAGCCAATCAGCCCGACGCCCACGCCACCGAAGGTCACGTTCACAAACATATCCATCAGCAGCATCATGCCGCCCATGGGATTGAAGCTATCGTGCATGGCGTTGACTGAGCCGTTGGAGGTTTGCGTCGTCCAACTGCCCCATAGAGCGGAAAGGTCAGTGCCAAAACGCAGCTCTTTACCTTCCAAATTTCCCCCCGGCTGGGAGAGTTCGACTAGGGCCGCATTGGGCATGCGTTCCGAATAGACCACCACGGAGGTAGAGAACAGAGAGAACGCAATCATCACGGTGCCAATGCCCATCATTAGCCGACGTCGACCGCTGATCAAAGCAATCGCGATAAGCAGTGCCACGGGGATAAGCGTGAGTGAAGCGGTTTCAATAACGTTCGCCAGCGGCGTGGGGTTCTCAAGGGGTACGGTAGAGTTGGGTCCATACCAGCCACCTCCGTTGGTACCTAGCTGCTTGATCGCCACCATGGACGCCACCGGGCCTAAGGGAATCGACTGCACTTCTTCCACCTGGGGATCCAGCATGTCTACTTGGTGGGCGGCCTGGTAGCTGGCCGGTACGCCCTGCCATGTGAGCAACAGTGCGACAACCGCTGCCAGTGGCAACATAACCCGTACCACGGTGCGGGTAAGGTCGTGGTAGTAGTTGCCAACGCCGTTTAATCCTTTGGCAGGCTTAGCAACTAACAAAGTGCGGGCAATCGCGACCAACACTGCGAGCCCCGTGGCGGGAGTTAAGAACTGCAGTGTGACAATGGCAAAGGTTTGGCTTAAGTGCGAAAGCTGCGCTTGGCCAGAGTAGTGCTGCTGGTTAGTGTTGGTAGCAAAAGACACCGCTGTATGCAGCGCTGTGTCCCAAGGCATGCCGGGGATACCGTCCGGGTTTAGTGGCAGTAGGCCCTGGCACATAAAGACCAGCCAGGCCAGCAGTATCAAGCCCACATGCAGCTTAAGGATGGCTAACGCGTACACTTGCCACGTCATGGCGTGTTGACTGTTAACGCCCGCCAACCGATAGATAGGCTTTTCAATCACGCCAAACAGCGTATAGAGCCGGTTCGTCTGTGTGCTTAATGCAAAAGCAATATAGATACCCAAGGGCACACTAAGCAGAGCCACTAAGGCGTAAATAGCGATCATATCGTTCATGACGATCTCCTAAAAACGCTCGGGACAGATGAGCGCGTAAAACAGATACGCCGCTGTGCCGGTCGCGATAATTAGCAATGCAATATTCATGGAAGTGCCTCCTTTGATTGGCACCCTGAGCTTAGAGATTGCAGGCGTAAAAATTCGATGGCATTTAAGGCATTAGCCGTCAAAAACGCGTAAAAAAAGCCCTTTCCGTCGGGCAAAGGCAGAACTGAGCCCACCTACACTCGACAGCTTCCCCTTAGATAGGTGAGTATCTGTATTCATATGTCGCCGGAGTGACCTAACTACCCATGAAAATTATCATTCTTGGGGCAGGCCAAGTGGGCGCAACCCTAGCCGAACACCTTGCCCGCGAGGAGAACGACATCACCGTCGTCGATACCGACGGCGCAAAACTGCGCGAGCTGCACACCAAGCTGGATATCCGCACGGTGACCGGCGCAGGCTCCTACCCGATCGTGCTGCGCCAAGCGGGCTGCGAAGACGCCGACATGCTGATCGCGGTGACCAACACCGACGAAATCAACATGATCGCCTGTCAGGTGGCCCACACGCTGTTTCGCACGCCCACCAAAATTGCCCGGGTGCGCTCCACCGCCTACCTCACTCGTAAAGGGCTGTTCGCCCACGAAGCGATTCCCATCGACGTGCTGATCAGCCCCGAGCAGGTAGTCACCGACCACGTACGCCGCTTGATCGAGCACCCCGGCGCGCTACAGGTGCTGGAGTTTGCCGGTGGCTTAGTGCAGCTGGTGGCGGTGAAAGCCTTCTATGGCGGCCCGCTGGTGGGTCAGGATCTGGCGTTTTTGGGCAAGCACATGCCCAACGTGGAAACCCGCGTGGCGGCCATTTACCGCCGCAACCGGCCAATCATTCCCCGAGGCGACACGGTGATTGAAGCCGACGATGAGGTGTTTTTTCTCGCCGCCCGGCGAGATATCCGCGCGGTGATGAGCGAGCTGCGCAAGGTGGAGCGGGACTTCCGCCGG
>NZ_VDGL01000008.1:0-203428 GCF_006228115.1 Halomonas sp. BL6
CGATGGTAGTGTGGGGTCTCCCCATGCGAGAGTAGGTCATCGTCAGGCACTTATACCGCAAAGAACCCAGCCAACCGGCTGGGTTTTTTGTTGCGCGCTCGATAAGCGCGCCATTATTCAGGCCCTGAGTACGCTGTGCTCGGGGTTTTTTGCTATGCGTTTGAAACACTGCAAACGACTCGATCAACGATAGCCCATGCACAAAGCTTCCTTGAAACGGCTGTTTTAATAAATTAAATAACAGGGAGTTACTGCTTTGTAGTGGCGAGTGTACCGCACGACAACTAGTATGGTGTGGTACCTATCATTCAAGCAGCATCTCAGGAGGAGACGCGATATGAGTACCCCGTTGATGAAGAAGCTAGCGGTTGCCCTACTGATGGCCATGATGGTGGGCGGCTTAGCAGCCTGTGATAACCAGGGCCCTGCAGAAGAAGCAGGTGAGAGCATCGATGAAAGCATGGAAGATGCGGGTGAAAGCCTGGAGGAGATGGGCGAAAATATCGAAGAGTCGGCAGAGGAGTAAGTAAAAGGCTCTTTGCAGTATAGCGATACACCACCGATACAAAAACAGCCGCTGATAAGCGGCTGTTTTAGGTTTTGGGGCTTAAAATTTTAGGCTTGGGAAGTGGTCAGGCGAGTTGTCATTATGCACCTGGGTTTTGCTCGATACCCTGTAAGTACCAAGGCGCTTGGTCGCGCATGCTGCGAGTCAGGTGCCAGGTTTCGTTGAACTCGGTTTGTTCACCGTTTTCGTCCAAGATACCGTGGAAAATCACGGTCGCTTCAGCATACCCCTCATACTCGTTAACATCACCAAGTTCGGCAAATAGTTTCACCACCTCGGTCTGATTGTTAGCAGGCTGTTCGGCACGCTCTTGACGCAGCAGGTTATAAAGTTCAGGGGTCACATACTCCTGTATTTTACTGAAATCGTTATTATCCCAAGCGCGTTGGAGTGTCATAAAGTGCTCTTTCGCACCTCCTAGGAAGCGCTCTTTATCAAACCAGGCGGGGGTACTCTGCAAACCGCTTGCTAAGCTCCCAGGGGTTGCTTTGAAGTGGCTGGTCGATGCATGCGGCATCTCTTGACGCTCACGCTGATAGCCATGCGTCACGGATGCGGGTCGACGCTGCCGCATGAAGGCTCGGAAGGCGACAATAGCCAGCACGGCAACGCCCGCCATGACAAGCAGGTCCATTAAGCGTAGCTCGTCGAACGCCCCGCCGAAAAACAGCGCCGCCAGCAAGCCGCCCGCCAGCAAACCACCCATCATGCCCCCCATGCCGCCGCGGCGGGCAGCACTCGCGGCGCCTGCCTGTTGCTGGGTGCCTTGAGCCTGTTGTTGTGCGGGCGTGCTGGCTGGACGATCAGCGGAGCGTGACACGCTACCCATACTGCTGCCACCGCCTAGGCGGCGTGCCTCTGCGTGTTCGATGGCGGCGCTAACGCCCATAACGCTCACCAATAGCATCACAAAGAATTGCCTTAACATGTTGATTCTCCAATAAGGATGCAGGGAATGCCAAATGCTTCGGTGCGAAGCAGATAGAAAAGGTTGGGCTGTCAGTTTACCGTGTAATACCTCGCCTAGGTGATGGTAAGCGCTGTTATAAAGACATAAAAAGGAGCGAAAAGTGCGTTTAGATCAGTCTCGAAGCGTCCTATTGATGATCGATTTTCAAGCCGGTTTGCTGCCCGTCATCGAGGGTGGCGAGGCGGCGATTAAAGAGGCTGCTTGGCTTGCCGGTATTGCCGGTGCTTTGCAGGTGCCGGTATGGCTAACCGAGCAGTATCCTGAGCGGCTGGGTGGCACTACACCGACGCTGTTGGAGGGCTTGGGAACGCACGAGCTGTGGCAAAAGCGGCATTTTAGTGCGACAGAAGAGGCGTCGTTTAGTCAGGCGCTGGCCGCGCTTGGACGCAAGCAGGTGATCGTGTGCGGTACCGAAGCGCACATCTGCGTACTGCAGAGCGCGCTGGGGCTGTTGGAGGCGGGGTATCAAGTATTTTGGCTGAGTGAAGCCACCGCCAGTCGCCGGTCGGATGAGGCGCGCCTTGCTCGTCAGCGTGCGTGTGCCAATGGGGCGGTGGCGGTGTCCGCGGATATGGTGGCCTATGAGTGGCTCCACCGCTGTGATACGGCCACTTTTAAAGAGATTCATCGCCGGTTTTTAAAGCCAAGGTCGGCTCAAGCGGTCACCTTTTATTGATCTTAACGATCCGTTTCGCGACGGGTGAACACGAGCGTATCGCCTTCGGAGGCGGCGGAATCGAAACGGTAGCCTGCCACATCGAAGTCTTTGAGCGCTTCGGGGTCATTGATCTGCTGTCGAATGATCCAAGCGCTCATCAACCCGCGCGCTTTTTTCGCATAGAAACTGATGATTTTGAACGTGCCGTTTTTCTCATCCTTGAAGACGGGAGTGATCACTCGGGCATCCAGCTTCTTAGCTTCGATGGCTTTGAAGTATTCGTTGGAGGCTAGGTTCACAAGCACTTTCGACCCACTCTCGGCAATCGCACTGTTCAGCGCAGGTGTCAGGAGGGGCTTCCAATAAGCGTAAAGATCCTTGCCCGCATCGTTGGGCAGTTTGGTACCCATTTCCAAGCGGTAGGCCTGGATCAAGTCCAGCGGACGCAGCAAACCATAGAGACCCGATAAAATACGCAAATGCTGCTGGGCAAACTGATTGTCCGCATCGCTGAAGGTCTCGGCTTCCAGACCCGCGTAGACGTCTCCCTGAAACGCCTGCACGGCAGGTTTGGCGTTGTCCAGCGAGAAAGGGGGCTGCCACTCGGCAAAGCGAGCCGCGTTCAGGCCTGCTAGCTTGTCACTGATGCCCATTAGGTCGCTGATTTGCTGAGGGGAGTAGCCGCGTAGAATATCGATCAGCGGCTGGCTGTGTTCGAGGAAATCCGGTTGTGTGACGTTTTGGGTCGTCGGAGGTGTTTCAAAATCCAGCGTTTTGGCGGGGGAAATGACGCTCAGCATGGCGTGCTCCTTGTGCCGTGACAAAAGGGGGGGCCGCACAACGCGGCCACAATATGGATAGTGAGATTATATCAAGCCTTGGCGGCAGCCGAGGCTATCGACACGATAGGAGCCGTTAGGGGCAGGGGTTCGGCATGCGGCGGTGGATATCGTCGATGGCAGTCAACACATCGTCGTCGAGCTTCAGGCCCTCGCTGGCGAGGTTGCTCTCCAACTGCTCCATGGTCGTGGCACCAATGATGTTGCTGGTCAGGAAGCTGCGCGAATTGACGAATGCCAGCGCCATTTGCGCGGGGTCGAGCCCATGCGCGTTGGCCAGATCGACGTAGGCTTGTGTCGCGGCGTCGGCTTCGGGCGACGTATAGCGTTTGAAGCGCTCATAGAGCGTCAAGCGGCCTTTTGGCGGCTGGGCGCCGTTGAGATACTTACCGGACAGCACGCCAAACCCCAGCGGCGAGTAGGCCAGTAACCCGACGTCTTCGCGATGGGCAATTTCTGCCAAGCCTACTTCGAACGAGCGGTTCAACAGATTGTAAGGGTTTTGTATGGAGGCAACGCGGGGCAGGCCCAGTTGATCAGAGAGCTGAAGCATCCGCATGACGCCCCAGGGCGTTTCATTGGAGAGACCGATGGCGCGAATCTTCCCAGCATCGACCAGCTCTTTCAGAGCGGAAAGCGTCTCTTCCAGCGGGGTGGCGTCTTCCTGCTCCGCGTGGGTGTAGCCGAGTTTGCCAAAAAAGTTGGTGTGACGATCAGGCCAGTGCAATTGGTACAGATCGACATAGTCCGTTTGCAGGCGCTCAAGGCTGGTGTCGATAGCTTGGTGGAGATGGTTGCGGCTCATCTTAGGGCCGCCGCGAATGTGTTCTAAACCTGGGCCTGCCGCTTTGGTGGCAATGATCACATCGTCGCGAGCACCGCGAGCGTTTAGCCAACTGCCGATATAGGCTTCCGTCCGGCCTTGCGTCTCTGCCTTTGGCGGAACCGGGTACATTTCTGCCGTGTCGATAAAGTTGATACCGAACGCGACCGCGCGGTCGAGCTGCTCATGAGCCTCGGCTTCGCTGTTCTGTTCACCAAAGGTCATCGTGCCTAGACAGAGTCGGCTGACCTCCATCCCGGTTCTACCCAGTGGGCGCGTTTGCATGCTTGTCTCCTCGCTTAGGCAAAAACGTGGCTGGAAAATGAGCGATGCCTATCGACGTTACCAGCCTGTGGGAGGCATGTTAGCGAGGCTCTACAAAAGCAGCAAATCAAGAGGGTTGAGTCAGGACGACGGCAGGCGTATGCTTGCCAGCCCATTGACCGGCCAAGCGCCGGTTTATCGTATGGTTAGCCATCGTGGAAGGTGAGATGGTTAGCCGAAGGTCTCAACAGATAGGCAGGGTGGTTTGCCATGCCGCAGGCATCATCGTTGTTTACCCGGTTGGAGTTTCGTCTCGCCGAGCAGCTGTTTCACACCCGTTGGTTACTTCCGCGTTCACCGCGCACGCAGCGTCTCACCATGCGACTGTTCAAGCGGTGTGCCGAAGCGGGGCACCCGGATGCACAGTCGATCTATGGGCACATGTTGTTCCACCGCAGCTTGTCGCCACAGGATAAAGCGCGTGGCGCGCGCTACGTACTGGAAGCGGCCCAGGCAGGCGATGTAAAGTCACAGTATCAGGTGGCACAAATTCATGAGCACGGCTGTGTGCAGTATCCTCGCCGTGAGGATTATGCGGTGACGTGGTACGCCCGTGCAGCGCAGGCAGGCCACTATCTGGCAGCGGATCGCCTGGCGCGTGCCTACCGCTTGGGCGAGCTAGGCTTAGCCGTGGATCATGAACAAGCCGACTACTGGCAGCGTATGGCCGAGCGGCAGCCTGCGGCGGAAATGGCCGCCGCCTGAGCCCCGTACCCGGTGGCGATATAGAAAAGAGGAAATCAGTGTCCGAGACGCTACCTACAGTGCTAGATATTGAAGCGTCCGGATTCGGGCGCGGCAGCTATCCGATCGAGGTGGGCATCGCCCGCGCCGACGGTAGCTGCTGCGCGTTTCTTATTCAGCCGTTGGATGAGTGGGTGCATTGGGACCCCAAAGCAGAGCTTCTGCATGGCATCTCTCGCGAGCGGCTGATGAAAGAGGGCTACCCAGTGCGCCAAGTGGCCCAGTGGCTCAACGACGAGCTGCGGGAGCTAGGTAAGGCGTACAGCGATAGCTGGGGCTACGATAATACGTGGCTATCATTGCTGTTCCACCATGCTGGTATGTTGCCCCGTTTTCGCCTGGAAGCGCTACGCATTCTGCTCAGTGAAGAGCAGCAGGCGTTGTGGAGTGATACCAAAGAGGCCGTCGTGGCAGAGCGAGGCATCCACCGCCATCGTGCCGGAGAAGATGCCCGTTTGCTCCAGCTTACCTATCAGCGCACTCGCACGCTGACCCTCAAAGCCTAACCGCGTCTCAACGTTAATCCAACTGGGCTTCAAGGGCATCCAATAGAAGATCGGGCGTCGAAGCATCAAGCAGCATGTCACGGGTCGTTTGGGCCAGAAAGCCGTGGCTAACCGTGCTATCCAAAAAGGCTAGCAGGGGCGCGTAAAAGCCTTCGGTATCTAGCAGCCCCATTGGTTTGTCATGGAGCCCCAAATAGCCCCAGGTCCAGATTTCGAATAGCTCCTCGAACGTACCAATACCGCCCGGTAGAGCAATGAAGGCATCGGCATTCGCTGCCATAGTGGCTTTACGCTCGTGCATATTGGGCACGCGAATCAGTTCCGTTAAGCCAAAGTGCGCCTGTTCACGCTCGACCAAGTGATCCGGCATCACGCCGATCACGTGACCTCCTGCTTCGAGCGCCGCATTGGCCAACTCGCCCATGAGCCCAACGCGTGCGCCGCCATATACCAATGTATGCCCGCGCTGCCCAAGGCTCGTGCCGAGGGTGTGCGCGGCTTGGCGAAAGGCCGGGCTGTTACCTTCCCGAGAACCAAGGTAAACACAAATACGTGACATCGTCAGGGCGTCCTTATCGCAGAGAGATCTGATGACAGCGGTTCAATTCGCACGCGGCGCTAGGCCAAGCAGCGCTGAACGTCGTAGTGCTCGTCCATCCACTGGCCGATGACATTGTGGCCGCATAGGTGGTGAGCGTACTGGGTGTGTAGGCAGCGCACCTGCTGCCAATTACTGATACCGCCCACGCCGCGCTCGGTGAGTACATCGGTGTAGCCCAAGCGACCCACCTCTTCGCGCTGAGCCTCGCTCATCGAGCGCCAGCGGGCGTCGACGTAGTCGCGGTGGCTTTGCTGATAAGCGGCGAGAAATGCCGGCTCTTCCTGCAAGCGCTGCTCTAGAGACTTGATCACGCCCACGGCTTCGATGCGCGAGATCTCGATTTTCAGCAGGTCCGAGCAGAGCCAGTAAAGCGTGGGGAAAGGTTTGCCATCCACGATCGGCGCCATACGCAGTACGAGTGGCGTGCCTTGGGCGTCAGTGGCTGCAACGGCTTCGATACCGCGAGGCGCGCGCCCGAGCTGTTGAGTAATGATCGCCAGCTGGCGCTCGTCGGGGGCTTGGTCGGTACGAATTACCATTGTGTAGCAGTCTCACTTTCGGTCGTCTTGAACAAATTTAGTCGAGCGGCCAACGGCGCGGAAAAAGCAGCGGTTGAGCTGTTCAGGAGAGGCGACGTAGCGCCACTTCTCTTCGCAATACTCGGCGGCGCGCGCCATCAGCACGTCGTAGAGTCGATTGAACGGGGCATCATAATCGTAGGGGTCCGCGCCGAACAAGCGGATATGCGGGTAATCGGCGAAGCGCTCCATGAAGTAGCGTTCTAGGTCGGCTTCCACGGCGCGATGCTGCGCCGTGTTATCAGGATCTATCCAGAGATTGTAGCGGATGGCCATGGTGACTCCTAGAAGGCCCCGCCATGTTAGGCGGGCAAAATTAAGCGGAAGCGGGCGCCGTTTCTAAATGCGCCGATAAAGCCTCGCGAAGAGCACCCTCGATGGGAACGGCTCGCTTCTCTTGATGATCGTACTGCACCATCACCGTATGGCCCAGATTGGTTAGCGTACCATGCTGCCGGGCTTCCTGGGTGACGGTAAACGAGCTATTGCCCAGCCGGGTCAAGTAGGTACGAATTTCGATGTCGTGGCCGTAAAACAGTTCAGCGCGATAGTCCACTTCCATACGTGCCATGATCAGTCGCCACTGTTTAGGATTCAGGTCGGGCGTGAACAACTTGAAGAGATCGTTACGCGCCAGCTCGAACCATGCGGGGAGGCGTGTGTTGTTGATATGGCCCAACGCATCGGTATCGTAAAAGGCGGGTTCTATGGTGCGAGTAAACATGACGCGATCCTTGTTATTAGTGTGTAAAGTGAGCCCGACCCAGCATTAACCCAAGCGAGCGCTTGGTCAAGTGTTGCGGCGCTGATACCAAGCCGTCAACTGCATCCAGCCAAGCAGCCATAGCGTGGCGGCGAGAAACCCCGCCAGCGTTCCCCAAAAAAGCCCTAGCGAGCTGTAAGTATACGAAACGCATAGGGCGTAGCTCAGCAGCGAGCCAAGGCCGGCGGGATAGTGCTTGATGACCGTCGCCACGGGCGCGTGGCCGTGCCCCACGTGAAGGATCAGTAAAAACGGCAGCATCGTTACCGGAAACGCCGCCAGCGTGCCGGCCCATTCGGGCGGCAGCCAGTGGGCAGTGCGCGTAATGGCAAACACGATGAGCGTCGCTAGCCCAGCCCGTGCCGCCAAGGCGGGCCACGAAAAGGCGCGTCTAGCGCTACTCTTCACATCCGGTATGGCGCGAAACAGCCAGCTGAAGACGCCAATGGCGCACAGTGTGACCAGCGTGCCGGTAAGGCGTGTGAAGCTGAATTGGGCGAGCAGCGTACTCACCGCAAGCCAAGCCGCAAAGCCTCCTAGCAGACCGCCCATCACCCCTTTGAGGCCGGGCTGGCGGCCTGCGACGAGATAACCCGCGCCCAGCGCCATGGTGGCGGTAAACCCTGCTAAGGTATGCACGGCGCTTTGAGTGGCAAAGGTGGGCGATATCTCCAAGCCGATAAAAAACAGCGCCAGGGCCGTACCGAGCGGATAGCCCGATAGTAGCCCAGCAATACGAGGGCTAGCCCGTACGGCGATGGTGCCCAACCCCAGCACCATGCTGACGGAGAGGCCAAACTTGGCCAGTTGCCAAGTGAGTGGAACGTCTACCATGCGGCGTTTTCCTTTCGTTATTATATCGATGTGAACATAGCGCTAGCGTGATCGGCGCAGTGGGTATGTACCACCGTGACATTATTTGTCTGGGAGGCTCGTTGCCGTGACCCATTCATCAGATTCAGGCGCCCATGCGCTCTCCCCGCCGCCCAAACCCGATGGCTGTGAACTGTGCCAGCGTGCATCGGCCTTGACCAAACATCATCTCATTCCGCGCACGCTGCACAACAAGCCGCGTTATCAAAAGCGTCATACACGCGAAGAGCGACTCACGGCCATCGTGTGGCTTTGCCACCCTTGCCATAAGCATATCCACCGACTGTATAGCGAGCGTGAGCTAGCCGATCGTTTTGCCAACCTGGAGGCGCTGAAGGGCGATGCCGATATTCGTGCTTTCGTGGAGTGGCTGGCCACCAAGCCTGCTGGCTTCAAGCCCAAATCGCCCGTGCGCAAGCGGCGCTAGGCTAGACCAGTCTAAGCCCCTGCTGGTCGCGCCAAGCGGCTTCTAGTGCCTCCGCAAGCGGTTCGACGAGGTGGCTAGGCAGCGCACTGCGGGCGGCGTCGAGTGACTCGAACGAGCGGTTGCGCAGCCAACAGTAGGCCCAGGCGCAGGCTTCCTCGTCGCTTTGCGGGGTAGGCCTAGCAGGCATTTGATTGAGCAGAAAGACGGCCGTCCGCGGTGCCCAGAGAGGCATCTCGCCCTGCGTGTCTTGGCTCCACTGCTCCAGCGTGGCCCCGTTTGGCGTGGCATCGGGAGTGCCCAGTTTGGCGACCCGGGCGGTCTCCGCCAGAATCAGCGCGAGCTGGTCGGCGTCTGCCTGACCCAGCGAGCGCCACTGCCGCAACAGCGCCGAGAGGCCTGCGCGCATCTTGGTATAAAAGTCATCTTGCGGCATGCTCAGTGTCTACTCCCGTAGAAATAAGTGAGATGTGTTATGGCGTTCGATTTTGCCACGCCCGTGGAAAGGCGCGCTCCCGAAGGACAGTATGCCTCGCAGAAGTGGCACCGCTACGCGGCGGACGTGCTGCCGCTGTGGGTCGCCGATATGGACTTTCACTCGCCGCCCGCGGTGATCGACGCGCTCCAGCGACGGGTCGCCCACGGCGTTTACGGATACGGCGAAGTGCCCACCACGCTGAGTGAGGCGCTGTGTCAATGGAGCGCTCATCACTATGCGTGGTCCATCGAACCCGAATGGCAGCAGTGGCTGCCGGGCGTGGTGCCTGCACTGCACTTTGCCGCCATGGCCTTGACGCAGCCTGGCGAGGGTGTGCTCACCATCGCGCCGATCTACCCGCCTTTTCTGGCCGTGGCCGAACGCACCGGGCGGCTAGCGCAGCAGGCGATGTTAGCGGAGCCCGGCGCCCCTGGCGAGCCTTGGCGGCTGGATATCGAGGCGCTGGAAGCGGCCATCACCCCGCAGACTCGGCTGCTGCTCTGGTGTCATCCGCATAACCCGACCGGGCGCGTATGGACGCTCCAGGAACTCGAACAGCTCGCTGCTCTGGTCGAGCGCCACGATTTATGGGTGGTCTCCGACGAGCTGCACTGTGATTTGCTGCTGGACGAAGGCGCTCGCCACCGCCCCCTGGCGGCGCTATTTCCGGAGCTGGCCAAACGCACGATCACGCTGTGGGCACCTTCGAAAACCTTCAATCTTGCCGGGCTCACCAGCGCCTGCGCGATCATTCCCGATCCGGCACTACGCCGCCGATTTGCCGAGGCTACCAAAGGCTTTTTGCCGGACGGCAACGTGTTGGGCCTGGTTGCAGCCGAGGCGGCCTATCGCGAGGGCGAGCCCTGGCGTCAGGCGCTATTGGACGTGTTGCGTAGCCACCGTGCCACGCTCGAGGCGCGTGTGGCCACGTGGCCCGGCGTATCGATGAGTGCGCCGTCGTCGACCTATTTGGCGTGGCTAGACATGTGTGAGGCAGGCTTGGGTGACTCCCCGGCGCGCACGCTCTTGCAGCAAGCAGGGGTAGCGCTCTCTGAGGGGGCGGCGTTTGGCTGCCCCGGCTTCGTGCGGCTCAATTTCGGCACCACCGCTTCCCAACTGGAAGCGGCGTTATCACGGATGGATACGCTGCTAAAAGCGTAACGTTGCCTTCGTCAGGCGCGATCAATAGAGCAGGGCGAACAGCTTGCGGCGGTAAGTGACCGTGAGAGGATGGTCAGCCCCTAGCGCATCGAAGACCTGCAGCAGCGTTTTGCGGGCCGCGTCGTCGTTATAGGCGCGGTCCTGCTTCATCAATGCCAGCAGAGCATCGAGGCCTACATCGTACTGACCATCGGCCACGTGACGCAGTGCCCGCTGGTACTGCGCTTCGCTGTCGGTCCGATCACCCAGCGCGGCGATCTCCTCCGCTGAGAGCGCCTGTTCGCTGAACTCGATGCTGGCGCGCACGCCACGGGCCGGCGCCGCATCGCGCTCCTCTGGCGGCAGGTTATCCAGCACGCTGCGCGCTTCGTCGCCGCGCCCCTCCGCCACTAGCGTTTTGGCAAAACCAATGTGGTACGCGTAATGCTCTGGGTATTGCCCCATCAGCGTTTGATAAATTTCCCGCGCGCCTGCTGCATCGCCCGCGCTCAAGGCTTCCTCTGCTTGCTCTTCGGGACTGGGCGGGGCGTCACCGGGGGCAGGGAAGTAGCGGTTGAGCCACTCACGAACTTCTTTCTCTGGCAGGGCACCCTGGAAGCTATCCACCAGGCCGCCCTGGCTCACTAGCTTCACGTCTGGTACCGAACGCACACCCAACTGGCCTGCGATTTCTGGATTCGCCTCGACATCCAGCGTCGCCAGCAAAAACGCGCCGCCATACTCAATGGCCAGCTTTTCGAGTACCGGCATGAGGTTTTTGCACGGCTCGCACCAGGGCGCCCAGCAGTCTAGCAGTACCGGTACCTGCATCGAGGCTTCCAGTACCTGTTGGATATTGTTCGCGCTCAGTTCAATGATGACCTCTTCGCGCGTCACGGTCGCGCGCTCGCTACTTGCCTGCGCGGACGTGTTCGGCGCAGCTTCGGTAGTCATCGGGTTGCCGGTACGGGGATCGATAATCGACATAGGGAAACTCTGCATCGAATGAAAATGTTACCTCATGATATGCAGGCAGCCGACCGGGGATTCAAGGAACGGGATAGAAATAAAGCGTGACGGTGAGAAGGACGACCATGAGGCCGTCAATAAGTCAGGTGCTGCGTGGCACTGATGAATCATAGGATTGATATGTGTGGGGCCCGCCAGCTCACATGCTAATAGGCCCCTTTCGTTTTCTTAGAAAGCTTTAAAACTTCATTCGAACTCCTACCTCGAAGCTGTCGCCACGCTCAGGCGCTGAGACCGGCGGCTTGTAAGCAGGATCGAACCCTTCTCGAAAATCGTGGCCACTGTCGATACCAGCCAAGATTTGTAGCCGTTCGTTTACATCATAGGCTCCTTCGATTGCCCAGTCGCTATGACGGTCAGTAGCCAAACCTACTCGCCAACGATTGCCTCCAACGTTGACACTAAGAACATTGTTATGGATCATATCGTTCTGGCCATAAAAGTAGCTAATCGATTTTAAATATCCCATGTTTTTCGGTCTCCATGACACAGACCCGCCACGATGGAAAATACTTGAGTCGTCGTTTTGGGTTTCGTATCGCGCGCCAAAATAAAGGCCGTATTGCGCTAAGCGGGCATGCGCTTCGATCTTGTTGTCCTGCAAATCATTGCGTCTATACGAAAGCGTGACGTTTTCAAATTTGTAACCGATACGTGCATCGATCTCTGAGTATTCGTCATTGCGATACACTCGCTCATCGGCGTCAGCGCCACCGTAAGTTCCAAGCGGTGCGGCATTAGCCTCGAAGAAAAAGTTATTCAGGCTATTTCCATACTGAACCAAGATATCCGGCTGACGAACCTCGTAGCCATTACCAACGCTGATGGGGATGGAGTCTTCAACGGAGCGGTAAGTCTTACGTATTACGGGATGAACACTCACCGATCCTCGGTTCATGATTTCCCCATCGGCCCAAGGCCTGTCGTTTTCTTCATTGAAGCTCGTCACGGTGATTGTTCCGGCCTCCTCCATGTCATAAGAAATTTCGCCATCAAATATGCGATTATCGACACCGCTGATATCCTCACGATCACTGCGTCCGCGCAGTCGTGCACGCCAGTAGAATTCGTGCCCGTTATCCAATTGGCTTCTTTCAGAAGCCATTAAATCAAGAACGGCCAGTCCTTTTTCAGTGCCGGGTTCCTCTCCTCCGGCGGCATTTCCATAACCAAGGTAGGCCTCGCCGCTGAAATCAATCTCAGCGTAAGCAGTCGGCGCAAGCATACCCAGCGTAGCGATAACAATTGTAAGTTTTTTCATTTTTTTCCTTGTTTTTGTAAATGACAGGCATAAACCGTCCCCCTCTCTTCCATAGACGAAAGAAAGTGAATGATGCCGCACCGGTTTCTACATGCGGACATGAATAGGGAAAGCCTGGCTTATGAGTTTCTGTTTAAGTTTGAACTAGAGGCTCCATTCAAACGATTTTGTATACTTGTTGTTCGTTGGAGGCTGCCCAATATGTTCGATCAGTTTGAAGTGTTATCTTGGGTTAAAGGTTTTGCACTTTCGTTTGTTAGGTGGAATCTCCTTTAGGATCTTGTGGTTAATTTAATGCTGCTCCCTTTTCATTGTTGAGTTCGAAAAGACTAGCGCTGACGGAAAGTGGGCCGCGTATTCCATGCGAGAGAGTAAGCGGGAGGTATGCCGAGTCTTGCATTTCAGGTTCATATTGTCTCGGCATTAAACTCCCGCCGGTCTTTTCGTCAGTAACTCGCTCCATCCTGGCCAAGATGAACGTCACCAGAAAAGCGACTGCGGATGCGTTCCATGAAACTATCGGCTGTTTCTGGAGTGACCGAGTCGTTGGTGAAATGGACGGCTACTAACTTTTTCGCCCCCGCCTGCATCGCCATCTCGCCCAATTGTTCAGCGGTCAGGTGATGCTCGAGCATGTGTTGGCGAATTTTGTTGTATTGCGCTTCGTTTGCATCAGGATTCACCTGCCGAAAACGTTTCAGAACCTGTTCGGCATCCACCATTTCACCGACAAGAAGATCGACCCCCTGAGCCAGTTTCTCCACGGCACGGCAGGCACCGGTGTCACCGGTAAAGACGATGGAACGATCGACAAGATCAAATCGCAGCGAGAGTGACAAGTCTCCGCTCGTTCCAAGCGCAGACTCTGCTCGATAGTGGGTGTTCTCACAGCACGTGACACGACAGCCATCGAGCTTTACCTCGTGACCCGGTTCAATTTCGTGCACTGATACGAACTCACGGGGATGAGGGAGTTTGCGGTCGGTATTGCCAAAGCCGATATTATTCGGCACATCGCAGGCAGCCATCAGTCCCTCAATGATCTGCTGTGTGCCGGGTGGCCCATAGATCGTGAGTGGACGATGCCGATGCACCATCATATTTAAACCAAGGCAAGCGAAGAGCGAGCCGATATGGTCAAAATGGTGGTGCGTAAGAAAAATATGTTCGACATGTCGATAGTCGATGCCGGCACGACGCAGCCCGCTCATGGCGCCTTCGCCGCAATCGACGAGTACGGGCATTTCACCTACCATCAGCAAATGCGCTGGCTGTGCCCTATCCGGGTTTGGCATCGGGCCACCGCCCGTTCCGAGCGTGGTGAAGCTTGAAGGGTTTAGCATGTCATATCCTTTTATAGATTTTATTTGTGTGACGTGGCCATATGGGTGAGTGTCGTTATAAAACTCGAGCGTCTACTCCCTCTAGCGTTACCTTATCGATGCTGTCATCTTCGGAAGCCGCCGCTGGTGTGAAATATTGGGTTGGCTTGCCTAAGCGATCCCAAACATCCAGCCCGTTAGCATGCGCCGCGCCTAAACACCAACGTGCCTGGCCTGACGTCACCATGGTCGTGTAAGCGGTGTTAGCAGGGATGTTCGCAGAATCACCGGCATGAAGTACGGTTTTCTCCTCTCCAAGCGTGAAAGCAATCTCTCCTTCCAGCATGTAGAGAAAAATGTGGGTCTGGTCATGGATCACCGTTGGCATTCGAGCGCCTTTAGGGCCCTCGACGATTCTCATTTCTAGAGAGCTTTGGCTGACGTCACGACTGAGTAGCGTGGTGCAAAGATGACCGTAGGTTCGTACCCGCGGACCGTAGCCTTCCTGTAAAAAGTACGAGCTTGATGCATCGGGTAATTCGCGATCCGATTCATCTCCATTGCTTACGTCGGCATAGGTCGCCCCCTGAACTGGGTGGACATCGTATTTGGCCATCGCAGGCCCCATTCGAGAAAAATCAAATGGGTGGTTGATCGCAGGGAGGCCAGGCTCGTCCCATCTTTCACCGGCGGCTTCAAAGAAGGCCTCCCAGCCGCCAGGGGCGACCAAACCGAAGAATTGGGTGCGGGGGGCTACCGACTGGTAAGCGTGTACGTCGCCAGGCTTCACATAGGCGAAATCCCCACTCGTGAGAATGCGACATTGATCTTCGCACCAGACCTTGAGGCGCCCGCGAGTGCAAACCCAGGTATCGTGCTCTTTCTCATGGTAGTGCAGCGGAATGGGTTGGGGGTCGATCGTCGCATCCATCACCAAGGCGCCAAAGCCGCCAGCGGTAGCAGCCTCGTCCGCCAGGGTCTTCACGACTTGACCGGCTGCGAGGTGGGTTATCAAACTTTCGCCTTGACGAAGGATGTATGCTTGAGATTGTTTTTTCATCGTGCTTCTCCTAGCTAAACGGAATGGCGAGTTGAGCCTTTTTGCATGTCTCTGTCTTGGGGGGGGCGATGCCCCACTGATCCGTGCGTCCCTTAGGCCAGACCCAGTCCTCAGGCCCGCCAATGCGGTAACTTTCGTCAACTTTCAGCACCTCGGCGGTGTGCTCAATGACGATACCGAACGGATCCACGAAGTAGGCGAAGACGTTGTCTCCTGGGCCGTGTCGACCCGGCCCCCAGCCGATGGGGAAGCCGGCATCGCACATTTTGCCGGAGGCCGTCATGACCTCCTCCCAGGTCTCCTGCATAAAGGAGATATGGTTGAGCGTATCGACCTCGGCGTCGGCGAGTACGATCATGTGATGGTCCGTATTGGTACGCAGAAACGACATGATCTTCGACTGGTCGGTGAGCTCGAACCCCATACCCTGCTCGTAGAAAGCGATGTCACGGTGCATATCGCTGGTATTGATATTGACGTGGGCGAGATGGGTGGGCAGGCTCTTACCTTCCTGCGGCTCTGCCCGTTCTCCGCCTTGCACGATGCTGATGCGACGCCCTGCCGGGTCACGCAGCGTAAAGCCGGTGCCGCCACCCAGCCGATCGACTTCGGCAACGCGCGTCGCGTCGCTCCCACCTGCGTCTATCATGCGTTGGCGGAGAGCGGCGAGGTCGGTGTCGTCGGCGGCCTCCCATATCACGCTTTCTACTGCCACAGGCCCTTTGCTCAAAGAGAGCAGATAAGGTGCACACCCTCGGCCCCGTAGATACAGCCTGCCGTCTACCTCACCCGCCAGCGACAAGCCCCACACAGTGGTGTAGAAGTCTTTCGCTTTGTTGATATCCGGCACAGACAGTTCTACAGCGCGAAGGCCTGAAATGGGAAAGGAATGATGTTGGACGTAGCGATCCATGAACTACCCCTCCTGCACGACAGGATTATTCATGGCGCCCACGCCACTGATTCTTACTTCCACATTGTCGCCCGGTTTTAACCAAACTGGCGGTGTGCGTTTAGCGCCGACACCGCCCGGTGTGCCTGTCGCAATGACATCACCAGGTGATAGCGAGGTAAACGTGGAGATGTAGGAGATAATCAGAGGAATCGGAAACAACATATGATCCAGCGTTGCCTGCTGCATGACGTTTCCGTTCAGGTACAGCTCCACCGACACGGAGTCGATATCGACAATCTCATCTGGCGTGACCAGTTCTGGTCCGAAGGGGGCGGTTCCCGGAAAGTTTTTACCAGGAATAAACTGGCGTGAGTGCCATTGCCAGTCGCGTACTGAGGCGTCGTTGAAGCAGGAGAATCCAGCGACGTGATTCATTGCCTCGGCCTCGGAGATGTTGCGTCCGCCTTTGCCGATAATGACCGCTAATTCAGCCTCGTAGTCGAGATTCGTGGAAACGGAAGGGCGAAGTATGGGGTCGCCTGCGGCAAGTAAAGTGTCAGCAAAACGGGTGAATATAGAAGGATGTTGGGTGGGGTCGCGGCCGGTTTCTACCCGGTGGCTTTCATAGTTGTGGCCCACACAAAAAATCTTGCCTGGATTTGGAATCACCGGCAGAAGAGACACAGATTCACGTGCTATAGGCTCGCCGCGAGCCTCCGCTAACGCGCCCGAGGCAATGGCCGTTTTAAGATCACTCGGCGCTCCCTGCATGCGGCCGCAATCGATGATGGTATCTCCCTCGATGCGTCCCCAGGAGCTTTGGTCACCTACCTTGAAGCTGACGTATCTCATATCGTGGCATGTCCTCGATTGATGGTTATAGGTTGGTCTTTCGGGCTTAACTGCATCGCCTCGGCGAGACGCATGATGTCAGTGCAAAGGCTCTGGGAGCTGGCGGCGATGGCAAGATAGAAATCTGGTCGGATTAAGACGGCGTCGACGCCCTTTTTGTCGAACCACACGGCAAGGTGGTTCTCGCGGTCGTTGACCTCTTCAGTGCATAGTTGCACCGCGCCTAGGCGATCCAGCACCGCATGGGCTGGCTCAGAAAGTGATACGGGTTTCTTGCTCAACAACACCCATCCGCCGCCGGTTCTATCATCCAGCAAGCCATCGTCAACAGGGGGGTTGATGAAGCGTTCTCCGGCATTTTCACCGATCACTTCCGAGCCAATGGGGACTATTAGCTCTTGTGCCGCTTGCATTTTGACTTCACTTCGAACACGCACGTCACGCTTGGCAGCCTCTTCGGGATCCAGCACGCAAATAGTGCGGCCGACGTCGACCGCCTTACCTATGACGTGGCGAACCTGCGCATCACGCTCGGTTTGATACGTGTCAAGTAATCCAGCGCCAGCACCTCCTGACGCCACCATTGCCAGCTTCCACACAAGGTTGGCTACGTCTCGCATCCCGTGGCACATGCCTTGACCGAAGAAGGGGGGCGTTTGGTGGGCTGCGTCGCCGGCCAGAAAGATGCGCCCCTGACGCCACTGCTCGGCCACGAGGCCATGGAAGCGATAGGTGGCAGCGCGCATGATCTTATGCGGTGTATCCTGTACCCAAGGAGCCACTAGGTCTCTGACGCGTTTCGGATCTTCCATCGATGGGCGATCCTCCCCCGGCAACAGCATGAACTCCCAACGACGATGGTTGCCGCGGCCCGGCACGATGGTTGCTGGGCGGCGAGGGTCGCAGAGCATCACTGACAGGCGCTGAAGATTGGCCTCCTCAGGCACACCGGTGAAGTTCGGAAAGGTAATAGGGCCATCCACCTCAGCATCCACGACTAGCCAGGGTTCATCGAACTTGAGGTCGTCGAGAATAATTCCCGATGCGTTACGGACGGTACTGCGCGCTCCATCGCATCCAACTACCCAAGAAGCTTTAAGGTGGGTATCGTCGGCAAACGTGATCGTGACGCCATCTGCTTCGTGCGTCAGAGTGGAAACATGGGTGCCAAATCGTGTCTCGACATTGTCGAACCGCTCTAACCCTTCACGTAATACTTCCTCCAGTTCCGGCTGATAGAAAAAGTAGTCATTGGCATAACCAAAAGGCATAGGACGGTTGACGGCAGAGAGATACCTAATCACACCTCCATCGGCACCAATATGGATATGGCCATCAGCGGCCATCGTTTTGTGACGCAGCGGTTCCCATAGGCTAATATCTGCCAAAAGCCTCACGATCTCGTGGTCGATGTGCACGGCGCGAGGCAAGGGGTAGGGTGAGAGGTCTCGTTCCAGAACCACCGTTTTCAACCCTGTCCGCCCTAGCAGGTTGGCGGCGTAGGCACCGACGGGCCCACAACCGACGACGGCAATGTCGTAGTCAGGTTTCATAGGCTATTGTCCGATTTGTCTCTTGATGAAACGAAAGATATCCGGGGCGACTCGCGAAGAGTGACTACCGGGCACCTCAGGCCCGTCCTCGGAAAACCATAAGTGGCCAGCGTCAGGAAGTTCGACGTTGCGAACGGGGAAATGAGCTTGCTGGAGTGCACGAGAAAATGCCGCTGATTGGTATTCAGGCAGAACTTCTCGATCAAGCTGCCCCCAAATCAGAAGCGTGGGAAACGCCTTGTCATAGGTAATTTGCCGCAAAGGAGAGGCAGAATGATAAAGCTGCGGATCATCGAAGGGCGTGGCGCCTAGCATCGCCACCGTTTTGTCTGCGCCAGGGGCAGCATTGCGCCAGAGATCAGCTTGCCAGTGGACCATCAAATCATAGACGCCGTAGACGCCAATGAATCCAGCCACATTGGGCGTTTCAAAAGCATTCGATAGCAGCGCCAATGAGGACAGATGCGCACCTGCGGAGACGCCAAGTACGATCATGTTCCGTGCCTCTAGGTCGAAATCAGATCCACTTTCCGCAAAAAAACTGAGCGCCTGAACCACATCTTTCACATTGCCGGGGAAGACGGCTTCGGTTTCGGCTCGACGGTAGTCGATGCTTGCGAAGGCTATTCCTTTTTTTGCAAGCCATGCCCCCCAGGGGTTAAGCACTCTCCGATGCCCCTTGACCCAGCCACCGCCTGAGACACCCACGACAAGCGGCCAAGGCCCTTTCCCCTCCGGCTGATGCAGATCAGCCATCAGTGGCCTATCCCCGGTGGCGTCGATCTCGATTTGACGCATCGTCATATCGGCTCCTCCTCTTCAGAGGTCACTGAAAGTCGTTGCTTGGCATCACTGGCAAACACACCCTCTGACCCGACTTCCAATATCATCAAGTCTCGACCTGCAATGACGGAGCCTCCGTATATGGCAGAAGTGCGATCCAAGATCGATTGAACAGAAGGGCCAACATGGCCTCCTGGGAGTTGGACGATATGGGTAAACACCGCAAGCTTCGGTTGCACTGCCTCGAAGACATGGGCTGCCTCTTCGGGACTGGTATGCCCCCTCATGACGACATCCCGAAAAAAAACGTTGTCGCTCATGGAGCCGTCGATGGCCGCTACCTCATGTATGAGTAAGTCGCAGCCCACCGCGGCGTCGATCACTCTCGGGTCGGCAGCGGTGTCACCAGAAAGCACGACGGAATATCCTGCGTAATCGATCCGGTAACCATAAGTTCGCGCAAAATCATGGTGGTAGGTGCCAAAAGCGGTGACCGTGACACCGGCTTGCTCATAGACTATTCCCTCTGCTACCTCTCTTGGCTCTAGTTTGGTGGCGTCAGGAGAGATCGACTTGATGGCCCGTTCACGCATGTCTCCGCGGAAGGCCAGCATCAATCCCTCGGTAAATTCCTCTATCCCCTCAGGCCCATAGACCGTTAGGGCTTTTTGCCGTTTACCAAAGGGGCCGGGGATGTAGCCCGATGCGTATACATCGGGAAGCCCTGCTGTGTGGTCGGAGTGGAAGTGAGTCAGGAATACCGCATCGATCGCTCCCAAGCGGCATCCTACTTGTGTAAGTCGCAGTGATGCACCGCGACCTGCATCGAACAGCAAGTTAAGTCCCGCAGCCTGAATAAGCGTGGCAGGTCCGAATCGCTCGATATCTGGCTGAGGGGTTCCCGTTCCAAGCAGCGTGACGCTGATGGGAGTGGAATCGTGAGTAGTCATTCTAGAAATCTCTATGTCGTAGAGTATTGAATTAACAGCAGATATTCATGAGGCTGTCTCAACGGGGCATACCATCCCATAGCATCTCATCGAGTGTCGGTGCTTTGTTGATGAAGCCGAATTCGAGCAAGTCAGCAGCCAACTGCTTGAGCTTATTTGTGTCGAGCCGCACATCGGTGGGCGGGATTGGGCGGGCGTCTAGATAATCGTCCGGCAGTCTCGTCATTTCGCGATCAACTGACCGAACCTCCTCGGGATGCTCGTTGGCATACTGGTATGCACGATCCATCACTTCCACCAACTTGGTAATCTCATCCGAACGCTCGGCGATGACCCGTTCGCTAGAGATGTTCACGATTCCAGGAACTCCGACCATGTTGTCATATGGTTCGGAGATTAGGCGGAAATCCCCGCTGTTGATTGCAAGATCATAGAAGATTGCGAAGGGAACGATTGCATCGACATTCTCGTTCTTGAGACTATCGATCATGCTGGTCGTGTGCATATGCACCATCTCCGCCGAGTCGTAAGGCATCCCCGCCTCGCGGAAAGCACGATAAACCAGCAGTGATCCTGTACTTTGCATACCCAATGCGCCGATTTTCCGATCTTCCAAGTCCTCGATGGAGTGGTAAGGGCTGTCGCTTCGTACGACGAGCCCTACCGTTGGCTGTTCAGGCAAACTCTGATTGGAGAATACGATCTTTATCGGCAGTCCTTGCGCAATCGCCGCAATGGTGGGCGTCGAGCCGGTACTAGTGATATCCACTTCCCCCGACTGCAGGCGTGCAATCGCCTGACTCGGGTTATTGCTTCCTTCGACCAGCTCAACGTTAAGGCCTGCTTCCTCGAACCAGCCCTGGCGTTCAGCGATGAAATACGGCTGAAAGGAGCCGGCATCGGTCCAACTCACCCTCAGTGGATCGTCTTGGGCTTGAGCGCTACTCATAAGAACTGTCAGTGCAAAGGCAGTAGCAAATAAGACGTGACGCTTAGAATCCAGTCGCTTGAGAAAATACATCGTCTTTCCTCTTGTTTTGTTGTTTATAATTTACGGCGAACTTCGTTCAATATATGGCCGCGAAGCTTTCCAAACTCGGGCATGTTCTTGGTAGTCACTTGGTCGCGCACGTCACCTAACTCCACTGGCACTGAGTCAATGACAGTGGCGGGACTACCGTGCAGGACAACGATGCGATCAGCTAGATAAACCGCTTCGTCGATGTCATGTGTCACCACGATGACACTGATATTAAGTCGCTTGCGCAGGTCGAGAACGAGGTCTTCCAAGTCGAAGCGGGTCTGAGCATCCAAGGAGCCGAAAGGCTCATCCATCAATAGGATGTGCGCGTCGTAAGCCAGTGCACGAGCGATGGCAACACGCTGCTGCATGCCTCCCGATAACTCCCATGGATACATGTCTTCACAGCCGGTAAGGCCCACATCGGCGAGACAGCTTCTGGCACGGGACTGTTGTTCATGTTTACTTATCTTCTTCCCCTTCAATGGCAGCACGACATTCTCCATCGTCGTCATCCATGGCATCAGGGAACCTCGATAGTCCTGAAAAACCAGCCCAATCTCTGGAATAGGTTCGGTGACAACACTGTTGCCTACCACGACCTGCCCTTTACTGGGGGGCATAAGGCCTGTCAGCGTTCGAAGAAGCGTTGTCTTTCCAACACCTGATGGGCCAACGATAGCAATGACCTCTCCAGGGTTGACTCGCAAAGAGATGCCACAAAGTACATGGTTCTCGCCGTAAGACTTTCCGAGGTCGTCTACTACGAGGGGTGGAACTGAACAGGCAGTTTCAGTGATCATTTCATCCTCACGCTTTTCTTTTTTGTAATGGTAAGACCCGCTTTTCAGGGGTCGTGCGGGCACGGGGGGAGATTTCAAATAACCATGCGAGAACATGGTGCTCAATGTTTACGAAGGCTACGTTAACCAAGTATCCAATCATGCCGATGAAGATGGTGCCGGCCCAAACTTGGGGCATATCAAAGCTTTCTGCTCCTCGTAAGATATAGTTTCCTAGCCCCTGATTTCCCGATGAAAATTCGCTCACTACCATGATGGTGAGGCTAACCGAAAGAGAGATGCGGATACCCGCCATAATCTGTGGCATCGCGGCATTGAAGAGGACGTGACGCACATAGACCGAGCGCGGAATCCGATAGGCGCGTGCCGTATCGATGATTGACTCGCGAATGCCACGAACGCCACTAACGGTGTTTAGCAAAATCGGCCAAACACAGGTACTTGCAATAAGGAATATCTGAGGACCATGGCCAACACCGAATGCGACAATCACAATGGGGACGATAGCGACGCCCGGAATGGCTCTCAAGAAGGATACCAAAGGCCAAACAGCGCCACGTATCGTTGGGTTGTAACCAATCAGCAGGCCGGTGCCGACGCCCAAAATAATGGCAAGCATGAGCCCCATGAAAACGTTGCTCAAACTAAACAGAGCATCACTGACAAGGGTTCCATTACTTAAGTCGGTCATGAGTCTGGACAGCGAGTCTGAAAGAGAGGGCAAAAAGAAAGTGCTACTGTTTTCAGACCCGAGCCACCACCAGGCAATTAACAAGGCTGGCAGCCAGAGATATATCATGATCGAAAAAGCGGGGATGTGGGTAAGGTACCTGTCTGCCGTTTTTAGATGTTTGTTGTTACGCGCACTCATTGGCTCATGCCTCCTGTGACCGAAAATGCCAAGAAAGGAAATACTTTTCCGACCGATCAGCCACTGCATTTACAATCACCCCTAGAAGGCCTGCATACAGCGCATAGGCGATAGCAACGTTCGTCTCATAAAAGTCGCGTGCCTTGGATAATTCATCGCCCATTCCTTTGACGGGGCTGGTAATTTCAATCGCAATAGCGACTAGAATTGAGACGACAACCGAAATGCGTAGCCCCGTCATAATCATTGGGCTAGCGGCAGGCAGAATAACCTTGAGGTATTTAAGATGCACTGGAATGCGGTAGGCGCGAACGGTGTCACGCAAGGTGCTATCCAGTTGTCGAGTGCCATAAATCGTCTGCAATAAAATTGGAAAAAAGCAAGCAAATGCAATTAACACGATTTTCATTGCGGAGGATGTTCCCAAGACCATTAGTAGAATCGGGAGAAGAGCGATCTGCGGAAAGGAGCGGCCAAAATCCACCATAAGTCGCGTTGAACGCTCCAACCAGGGGGTCGAACCGATGACCAGTCCCGCAGGAATTCCAAGCGCCGAAGCGATGACCAGCCCTACGGCGGCATCCCTGACGGTCAAATAAATGGAAGACCAAAATGTGTCGCGGCCCCATAGTTCTACTGCGGCCGTGGCCACCTCAGCCACCGGTGGGAGCACGGCTGGGGATATATCACCAACATATACCCCCGCCTCCCAAATCAGCAGCACTGCAGCAAAGGCAGCACTTTGCATTGCCAGGCGATTCATCATTGTTTTTTTACCTCTTAAAGCAGGCGTTCAGCACCAATCGCACTTTAATGATGCATTGTTTTTATAGCGTCCCTAGACGATAGGTCGCGCACTTGTGATTGACAAATTTTTATTCGTAATCCATGGTTATCACAAAAATCTATAACAACTTTTCTACTAAAGAGTGATAGACACATGCGATTCATGGGCCTCGATTTAAATTTGCTCGTTGTTTTCAAGGCGTTGATGGAACATCGCTCCGTGACGGAGACTGCTCGTCGCCTGAATTTAACCCAGCCGGCTGTCAGTAACGCGTTGCAACGATTGAGAGACTATTTCAAAGACGATCTTTTCGTCCCAACGGGCAACCGTATGGTACCCACGACGTTTGCCGAACGTCTCTCTGAGCCTGTTAGAGGGATTCTCGCCGATACCGGCACCATGCTGACCGCAGCAAGACCGTTTGACGCAGCCACCTCCGACCGCCGCTATGTGATCGGGGCGTCAGACCATACTACTGCCGTCGTCATTGCCCCCGCTCTCAACGATATCTTCCAAGCAGCACCCAACATTCGGATTGATACTGTCCAGCTCATCGAGGATCAGTGGAGTGCGTTGGAGAATGGCGATGTAGATATGCACATACTGCCTTATGAGTTTGGTTCTCCGAACCAAACCACCATTAGGCTTTACTCGGACAAGTATGTCGTTTTGTGTGATCGCGACAATGTGGCAGTCCGTGACAACATGACTCTAACCGAGCTTCGCCAGTTCACCGTGATAGGAGCGTTGATGGCTGTGCCTCGTAAAATGAGGGGTGGTTTTTCCCCACAACTAGGCGCTCGCCTTATCGACCATGCCTCTTTAACCGCGAAAGAGTACTCGCAACTCCCTTTCATGCTTGAAGATTCAGACCGCATCGCGATTGTCCCAAGACGGCTAGCGCTGCGCTTCTGTGAGCGATTTCGCTTGACTTGCTTCAATTTGCCGAGCGACTCACCCACCCTGAATATGGTGCTGCAAATCAATAAGACGAGAGAGAACGATGCAGGTTTATCTTGGCTTATTCGTCACTTTGTAGCGGCATGTCAATCATCGATGAGCCAGTGATATAAGCCATTCTTGCATTGGCTGTTTGTCGTACCGATTGCCGCTCAGGCGGATCGAGATACGCGTGCCTTGAAGTAGCACCCCGACGCGTGGATGGGAGGCCCAGCGTTCGGGATGCCGTTTACTCAGGCGATACGCTTTGGCCAAGGGCTTGTCTCACTCGCGGCGAGCATCTGACGTAGCAGCGCCTCCGTCAGGGCGTGACGCTTCTCCTGATACTCTGGATCTTCCCAGCGATTGTGTGTTTCTAGGGGGTCGCGCGTCAGATGGTAGAGTTCGCCCCACGCCTGATCCTGATAGAGCGTCAGGCGATAACCGTCCTGGAGGAGTGTGCGCGAGTGAGCCGGCTGCTCGAAGCCCCAGTGAGCGATGTTATCCTCGTGCTCGATGAGCAGTGACCGACGCTCCCAGTTATCGCCGCGGATCAGAGGCAGCAGGCTCTTGCCCTGTATGCCGTGATAAGGAGTAATACCGGCACGTTCGAGGATGGTAGGTGCGATATCGATGGCCGAGCTCAACCCTGTTGTGCGCCGCCGTTCCTGATGTCCAGGTTCGAACCATATCAACGGGACGCGGGTGATACTGCGCAGCGGTGCGGGCCCTTTGAGCAACAGATTGAAATCCCCCATGTAATCACCGTGATCGCTGGTAAAGACCACGACTGTGTCCTCGGCTAGCCCATTCTCTTTCAGACTCTTGAGCAGGCTACCGACAGCATCATCGATCATGCTGATCATGCCACAGGTGAGTGCCATGGCTTCGCGGATCTCATTGTCGTTTGCCATGAACGCTTTCTCGGTACGCGCATTGCGAGTGTCGTGCTCATACTGCTCGGCAACGAAGCGGAGGTGGGGAGGCGGGTTGCGGTGTGCCCGATAGGGCAGGTTGACGTCAAAGTCTTCAGGGTCGTAAAGGTTCCAGTACTTGCCTGGCGGACAGAAAGGGTGGTGGGGGTCGGGAAAAGAGACGAAAGCAAAGAAGGGGGCATCCTCTTCTCGGCGCGAGGCCAAGTAATCGCAGGCTTGGCGCTCCACATAGCGAGTGGGATGCAGCTCCTCGGGCAGAGCGGTGCGGTAGGCTTGGGGGCATATATAGTCATGGGGCAACTGGTGGGCTGGCCCCTGAAGGCGCTCCGGAGCCTCGACCTGGCGATGTAGCCATCGGGCATAGTGCCCGCCGCACTGGTCTCCGTGCTTGGTGACGATGTCGGCATGCTCGAAGCCGTAATATGGCAGTTCAACGTAGTACTCCCCCTTTCCGCTCCAGCGTTCTGGTTCCTCGTTACGCCAGTCCACATCGCTCTCTCGATGAGCGTCAGGAACATGAGCCCCGTCTGCCGGATTCTGTTGTGGAATATTACGGCCACTGAATGGCTGGAGATGAGATTTGCCGATCAGCGCCGTGTGGTAGCCCGATAAGCGCAGCGCTTCAACGAAAGTACTGTTATGGTGGGGGAGGTGTAGGCCGTTCTTGCGCAGGCCATGTACGCTGGGGTAGCGGCCGGTGACCAGAGAGGCCCGATTGGGCATGCACACTGGACTTGCCGTGTGGAACTCCTCGAAGCGGGTACCCCGCGCCGCGAGGCTATCGATGTGGGGTGTCTTGAGCAGCGGATGACCCATGCAGCCCAAGTAGTCGGCACGCTGCTGGTCAGTGATGATGAACAGGAAGTTAGGGCGACGTATCATGCTAGGACTCCTTTCTTGAGGCCGTTGAGGCGATGCAGTATCAACAGGGCAAGGCCGAGGAAGAACGCCGGCCAGTGCAGCAGTGGAAAGATCACTAGCATGGCGATTGCCACACCCACTCGAAGGGCAGCTTCGGAGAACGTCAACCGAAAACGATCATGACACGCCAGCCCCGAAGCAATCAGCAGTACTGCCAGGGTAAGGCGCACTAGAATTGAGGCCAGATCGAACCAAGCCCCCGAGCCGCCAGCCTCTGGCACCAGTAGCAGCTCTGGGTAGAAGGCAAAGGCGAAAGGTAGCAAGAAGAGGATGAGGCCAATGCGGGTCGCTACCATTGCGGTGCGCAACGGTGATGCGCCGCTAATGGAGGCTGCCGCGAAGGCTGCCACTGCGACTGGCGGGGTGATCGCCGAAGCGACACCAAAGTAGAAGACAAACATATGGGCCACTAAGGGCTCCAGGCCCAGGCGCAGCATGGCTGGCCCCATGATCAGAATAATGGTCAAGTAGGCGGGTAAAGTGGGCATGCCCATGCCCAGCACCAAGGCGGCGGCCATGGCAATGAGTAGGGATATCAGCAGGTTGTCACCTGTCGAGGCTGCGATGACTTGGGCAAACTTGATCGGTAGGCCGGTAGCCGCAAGGACGCCGACGATGATACCTACCACGCCTACCGCGATCAGCAGCATGGCAAAGCTGTTACCGCCATTGGCTAGAGCGTTCATCAGAGCGAGCGGCTGCCGACGAATGGCTGGATTGAGTGCAAAACTCAGGGGGACCACCGAAAACAGGGCCAAAACGCCGGCCCCAGCCGGAGAGAACCCCGAGAGCAGACCGAGAACTACAATGGCCAAGGGCACAAAGACCATGATGAGATTGATATAGTCTTGTCGTTCTGGGTGCTGTTGAGCCGTATCTGCTTGAGTTTGGCTCTCTATTCCCAGGCGTCTCGCCTCATAGACGACAGCGGCGAACAGAGAACCGTAGTAGAAAAGGGCGGGGATGAGCGCGGCGACGATAATAGTCAGGTAGGAGATGCCTGTGAAATCGGCCATCACCAGCGCGGCGGCACCCATGATAGGGGGCATGATTTGGCCGCCGCTGGAGGCAGTTGCTTCCACGCCTCCGGCGAACGTCGGAGAGAAGCCGCGTCGCTGAATCATGGGAATAGTGATGACACCGGTACCCACCACGTTGGCTACGGCACTGCCTGAAACCGAACCGAATAAGCCTGACGACAAGATAGCGGCATGGGCCGGACCGCCACGGGCATTGCGGAAAGCATGCAAAGAGACTTTGATCAATGAGCCGCCAGCCCCACTACCTTCGAGCAAAGCGCCCAGCAGAATGAAAGGCAGAATAGTATTGATGACGACACCTAGTATGGAGCCCAGCACGCCATTATCACTGTTATACCAAAGGGTCTCAGCGGTGGCGTCGACGAAGTTGACCGGCGCCATATTGAAGAGGCCTGGCCAGTGCTGGCCTGTATAAAGGTAGAGGAGTGCCACTCCCCCTACAGCCGTTAACGCTAGCCCCCAGATGCGAAGACAGATCAGTAGTACGAGCGCCACACCGGCAAGCGCGATCCAGGCATGAATGGTGTCGAAGAAGAATAGCCCCTCCTTGAGGAGCAGCATGGTGCGATAAAAATCATGCAGTGTATAAAGGAAGGCACCCATAGCCAGCACATCCAGCGCTAGGCCTGCCAGTTTGGTTGCTCTGCTGGCGTCGGAGGAGATCTTGAGCAGAGAGCGCCGGATAATGAGTCCCATTGCCGCCAAGCCTAGCATCAAGGGATGCATGACCTCATAGCCGAAGGGGCCAAAACGTGGAACCCAAGCGATGCTCGGCATACTGTTGACGATGCCGATGAGAGCAATAACCAATCCAATCACGAGCGCCGTACGATGACGTACCTGGGCTTCGGAGAGTGGGAAAAGACGAGTCATGGTGAAGACCTATCGAAGTCGTGCAGGAGGGGGGAAGTCCCCCCTCCTGAGGATGATTCAATTAGACGTAGTCTTAGTCGTCGGAGGGAATTAGCTGGGCGGGGACGTCGATTCCCTGTTCCTGGTAGTAACGATAAGCGCCAGGGTGTAATGGCGCGTTGACACCAATGAAGGCATCCTCGATCACCAAATCGTCAAAGGTCGGGCGAGAGTCTCGGATCTCGTCGATGTTGTCCCATAAGGTACTGGTTATCTGGTAGGCGGTTTCTTCATCCAGGTTCTTGTGAACCAATGCCATCATGGTGAAGGCTAACAGTGTGATGTGTTCCTCCTCGTTGACGGTATTGGAATAGGTGTCCGAAGATATCTCTGCCGTGAGCATCCCAGGTGTGGCCATCAATTCCTGCCAAGTATCGCTTTGCATGCCTTCCTGTGTCATACCGAGAAAGCGAATGGGTTCGACCAGAGAGAACTGCTCGATCGCCGATGATCCAATCCGCGGTGCGCTGACCATGACGTCTACTTGGCCATCCGTGAATGCTTGACCTGAGGCACCCCAGCCCATGGTGACGGCGTTGTAGCCCTCATCGGGTTGCATGCCGGTATTGGCAAGGATGACCTGCTCAATAACAGAGCTGGCAGCACTGGCCGACGGGCCGATATAGACATTCTTGCCTGCCAGATCATCCCAGCTTTCGATGTTGCTATCGGCCCAAGTGAACACGTGATACGCACCATGTACGAAGCCGAATAGAGAGCGGAGATTCTCTGCGGCATTGACAGCCTGATCGCCCATCTTGCTATACATGCGCTCGCCCTGTGACATATAGCTATAGAGCTCGGAGGGGATCATGGTCATGTCGATACGACCGGTGCCAAGCTTGACACCTGTCATGGCCAGGTTTTGGCCAGTACTGAGCTGGATGTCCAGGTTGTGATATCGGCCGACCAAAGTGCTCATTAAAGTGGCCAGTTGAGAGTTGAAAGTGGCAGGGTTACCGCTTTCGGCACGCAGTGTCTGGGCCTGTACCTGGGACATCGAGAAGGCCAGGGTGCTGGCGAGCGTGGTAGTCGCAATGAGCGTTTTGAAAGTCATGAGGGCTCCGGTCTTATAATATTGTTTTCGAGTATATGAGGAAATATGGTGATTACCTCAAGTACTCCCAGTTTGGGTGTACATCGCAGCGCGGGGCCAATGACATTTTGCGGTGTGGGTATGCGTTTTTTCTATTTAGGTGGATCCAATAGGGAGCTGCTAATGGTCATGATGGTGTCATAAAGAGTACGCAGTGCCAGACTGGGGGCGCTATCCTCGTGCCTCGTGAGGCCGATAACCCGAGGAGGGCCCTGCAGCTGTAGGGGGAGATAGGCGAGATAACCATCGTGAACTTCATAGTGAGCCTGATACGGAGAAATCAGGGCGAGTCGATGATTGTCACGAAGTAGTTCACGGATGACGCCCAAATTGCCTGCTTCGACCACTGGGACCGGAGGCGTGATGCCCAAAGTATTGAACTGCTGATCGAAGCTGTGGCGAGCCGGCGTGCCACGAGGCGGAGCTATCCAGGGCCAGTCGAGAAGATTCTCCAAAGCTAGGTCAGTGCTATCGACTAAGGGATGGCGAGGCCCTGCTACGGCGGCCAAACGGTCTTGGAACAATATTTCCTGGGTCATCTCTTCTTCAGGATCAATGCAATGCAACACTCCCACCAGGACATCGATTTCGCCATTGCGCAGCGCCTCGAAAAGAACATCATAGGTGGCTTCGTGAACGGTAATGTCCAAACCTGGATGCTCACGCAGGAGGGCATCTACGGCACGTGGAACGAGCAATGAGCTGGTTAGCGGCAAGGCGCCAATGATGACCCTTCCTTGGATCCTGCCTCGCCACGTGGTGATATCGTCCCAGAGTAGCGCTATTTCGCGCAGAGCTAACTTGGTATGACGGGTCAGGATACTGCCAGCAGGGGTGGTGATTAACCCGCGCTGCGTACGCATGAACAATTGTGTGCTCATTTGCCCTTCCAAGTGGCGCAGGCTAGCGCTGATGGTGGGCTGGGTGAGGGCTAGGCGGCGGGCGGCCTGGCGCTCGTTACGCGTCTCTGTCAAAGTCACAAGCACCCTGAGGTGGCGCAACGAGAGGCGCTGAGCCAAGTGTTGGAAGTTGCCTTTATGTTTGAGCTGGGCCAGTTGGCGCTCGGTACGGGTGAATTGATGGAGAACACGGCGGCAGCGGTGAGCGACCAATTGACCCGCTTCGGTGCAGTGCATGCCGCTATGGTGTCGCTCGAACAACACCAGATCCAAGAGCTTTTCCAGATCACGTATCGCTCTAGAAACCGCTGGTTGCGAGAGGTGGAGAGCCTCGGCAGCCGCAAGCACACTGCCGTGTTCGGCAACGGCGACCAAGGCGCGCAGGCAGCGCAAGCTGGGTATGGTTTTCATATTGTCAGACGATAAGATGCGCCTGCGTGATAATCAACAGAGCGGGCCGCTCTATTTTTATGGCTATCACTGCAGGCGCCTTGGGTCCTGGATGTATGAGGATGAAAAGAGGCACAAGTAGTGCTATTGCCTTTTAAGAATTGATTGTGGCGATTGGAATGAGCGCATTATTTTCTTTGCCGCATTCGCTGAAAATCCGCTGATGACAGGTTTCACACGTGGCTGCATCGAGTCTCGGTGCCGTGGCACTTATGGCCGTTTGGGGCGTCTCGAAAAAGCGCTCTTGCCCGAGCCGTTGCAGATCGCCGCGCTTACGCAGCTCATCCAACACATTTCCTTTGAGCGAGCTGATGATGAGATCCCCGCCCTGCTGGCGCAGGCGGCTGATTTCCTGTAGCAGCATTTCGGTGCCAGCGGCATCAATGAAGTTGATGCCCTTGCCGATGATCAGGACGCGAGTACCCGGTTTTGCACTGAGTGACCGCAAGCGACGCTGTACATAATCGCTAGCACCGAAAAACAACGAGCCATCTATGCGTAGAATTTTCAACTGGGGGCACTGGTTGAGCGCATAGCGCTGGGCATTACGAATATGGCGACGGGGATGGTCTGGCCGAGGAGCGACTTCGACGACGGTTGGGCGCGAGGTGCGCTTGAGATAGAGCGCCAATGAGAGGAGCAAACCGATGTAGATGGCAAACTCTAGTGCGACGAGCAGTGTAGCTATGATGGTCGTCGCCAGAATGAGTGCTTCTTGGCGGCTGGTCCGAATTAATTGCCTTATGTGGTGAAAATCAATGAGGTTCCAAGCGATTAGCAGAATACCGCCGGCCATGGCAGGTAGCGGCAGGTATGCCGTGATACCTGGCATCAGCACCAAAATAAGCACGAGGAACGCTGCTGCGAAGATGGCAGCCAAGGGGGTGCGCGCCCCCGCGTCGTAGTTGGCACCAGAGCGCGTAAATGAGCCTGAACTGGCATAGCAGGAAAAGAAACTGCCGACGATATTCGATAGGCCTTGGCCAATGAATTCCTGATTGCTGTCAATGGCTTGGTGTGAGCGAAGAGCGATGGCGCGGGCGATAGAGAGGGCTTCGATCAAGCCAAGCAAGGCAATGGCAAAGGCGCCCGAGGTCAGCACCCGCAGGTTGTCTGGCGATAGCTCAGGTAACGTCAGGGGCGGTAGTGAACCAGGTAAGGTTCCAACGAGTGCCACTCCGTGAGTCTCTCCGTCCAAGAGAAAACAAGTCAAGCTTCCGGCGGCCATCCCTAATAATAAGTGGGGCCAGCGGCGGTTGATTCTCCGTACACAGAGAGAAGTGACCAGTGAAATGAGGCCAATCGCAAGCGTATAAGGATTGGTCTCTGGTAATTTTTCTACCAGTGCTGCTAGATCGAGCATGAAGCCTTGGCCGCCAGCAACGTTAACCCCTAGTAGGTGCTCTAATTGGCTAGTCGCGATCAGAATGGCCGCGCCTGCGGTAAAACCGATGACGACGGTATGGGAGATGAAACTGACCAAACTGCCTAAACGTAGCAGCCCCATCGCCAGTTGTATTACACCGACTAGAAAGGTGACGGTCAGAGCCGCGGCTAGGTATTGTGAAGAATCAAGAGTGCCAAGGCCGCCAACCACGCTGGCCAATACAATGGAAAGCGCGGCCGTTGGGCCGGAGACCAAATGCCAAGAGCTACCAAACAGCGCGGCGACCGCTGCGGCTACGATGGCGGTATAAAGGCCAATTTCTGGGGGAAAGCCTGCAATGAACGCATAAGCAACCCCCTGGGGCAGCACCAGAATGGCACCAGTAAGACCTGCCATCAGGTCGGCAGTGACCACGCGACGATTGAGATGTTGACCCCACTGAAGGAAGGGAAGCAAGCGCGAGTGTCTAAGTGCCATGGGGTGAAAGCCTCTAAGTAAGCAAACTCTGCAAACTTGAAGAAAAGCTGACATGCTGTAAAACAATTTTTTTTGGCCTTCATGAACAGAAAAACCGAAGGTGGCGGCAGTGGATACGCAATTACTCGAAACGTTTCTTGAAGTGGGTAGGCTACGTAACTTTGGCAAGGCGGCAGATAGTTTGTGCGTCTCGCCATCGACTGTCAGTGCCCGAATCCGACAGCTTGAGACGCATCTTGGCCTGGCGCTTTTCACCCGCGGCCACCATCAGATTGGCCTTACACCTGCCGGAGAGAGGATGGAGCGCCATGCGCGCTTCATTCTAGGTGCCTGGGAGCGAGCCTATGAAGATACCGCGCTCAGTGAGCGACATCAGCGGCGCTTAGTCGTGGCGGGAGTTGCGAGCCTCTGGGATACTTTCTTACAGGACTGGCTGAACGAGATTTATGGTGCTTATCCAACGCTTGGAGTGCGTGCAGAGGAGAGTACTCCACTAAGGGTCGTCGAAAAGCTTGAGCAAAACATGATCGATGTGGGATTTCTCTACGATACTCCCCGTATCCGAGAAGTGTACGTAGAGGAGGTCGCCACTATTTCTTTAGTCATGGTGTCAAGTCGCGCTGCTATCGCGGCAGAGCAAGCGATTGGCGAAGGTTATGTCAGGGTGGAGTGGGGGGCCAATTTTGCGAGCATTCACGAGAACTATTTTCCGCAGCGCTTACTAGCCCGTGCCCGTGTCAACAGTGGTCAGATTGCGCTCAATCTACTTTTGGAGTGTGGCGGCGCTGCTTATCTGCCTCGAAATATCGTGGAGACTTGGTGTCGTCAGCAACGCTTGTTTATTGTTGAAGATGCACCGTGTATCGAGCTTAAAGCCTACGCAGCCTACCGACAACACGGCGAGCATTATGAGTTGATCCGTAAGCTGCTTCAGCGCCTTTAAGATGTGGATGTCGAGGTGACGGTCCGTAACTCAGTAAGAATACGATGGCTTAACGTCTGGTGGGGTTAGTACCGTTGTCGTTCGCAACCCACCCAGCAAGGTTGTCAGCCTTTGGAGGCAACACTGTGCGGCATCGAAAATCGCGGGGCATACTACTGCCAGATGAGACGCACACAAAAAAGCCGATTCTCGAAAGAATCGGCTTTTTCTATGTTTGGTAGCGGGGACCGGATTTGAACCGATGACCTTCGGGTTATGAGCCCGACGAGCTACCAGACTGCTCCACCCCGCATCAACGTGGGGCGTATTCTACGTATTTATGGCAATAAGTCAACCCCTTCGATAAAACGTTTCCTTGCTGGTGGTCAGCTTCATCGTGCTGCAACATTGAAAGAGTAAAGCTATGCTTTCAATAGGCATAACAAAAAGCTTACTGTCGGTGTGTCGCCCAAGAGAACACGCGGCATGCCGTGAGTGAAAGAAGCGTGAAAGCGCTCATTCAAAGTGGCTTGCGACGCCATAACAGTGCTTAAAGTCCAAGCCATTTGTCATATCAGGGAGGTAGTCAATGGCCAATCAAGCCCCCGTCGCCTGGGTAACTGGTGGAACTGGTGGAATCGGAACGGCAATTTGCCGTTCGTTGGCGGATGCGGGTTATTTGGTAGTGGCGGGGTATCACAATCCCGACAAGGCCAAGACCTGGTTAGAAGCGCAAAAAGCCGACGGCTATAACAACATCGCGCTATCGGGTGTTGATTTATCCGACCACAATGCCTGCGTCGAAGGTGCCCGTGAGATCCATGAAACGCATGGTCCGATCAGCGTGCTGGTCAACTGTGCCGGTATCACTCGCGATGGCACCATGAAGAAAATGTCCTACGAGCAGTGGTATCAGGTCATCGATACCAACTTGAACAGTGTGTTCAATACCTGCCGCAGCGTTATCGAGATGATGTTGGAGAACGGCTACGGTCGCATCATCAACATCTCTTCCATCAACGGTCGCAAAGGACAGTTCGGGCAGGTGAACTACGCCGCAGCCAAAGCGGGGATGCACGGGTTGACCATGTCGTTGGCGCAAGAAACGGCGACCAAGGGCATTACCGTAAACACCGTCTCGCCTGGCTATATCGCCACCGATATGATCATGAAAATTCCGGAGCAGGTGCGCGAAGCGATTCGTGAAACGATTCCGGTCAAGCGCTACGGCACTCCCGAAGAGATTGGCCGCTTGGTGACCTTCCTGGCCGATAAAGAGTCCGGCTTCATTACAGGCGCCAACATCGATATCAACGGTGGCCAATTCATGGGCTAAGCCCCCGACATCCCCCACGTTCTCTTTCCACAAGAAAGAGAACGCAAAACGGGAGGCGATCTGCCTCCCGTTTGCTATTTAGCGACTAGGTACGCTCCGGTTAGGGTTGCGGTGGGCGCGCTAAACGGCCCAGTAGGTTGTCCAACTCGTTGACTTCCTGCTGCCAAAGACGTTTTGGCATAGGGCCGAGGGCCAAGAGGTCGACCAGCACCTCCTCTAGTTCGTCTGCTTTGCTGCGTTCAGCGTTCAGGCCATTATTCAAACGCTCTACTTGAATGGCAAGCCTTAGCGGTTCGTCCCGCTGCTTGACGCTGCCGAGAGCAAGCAGTGAGAGATGGACACGCAGGCGTGCCAACTGCTCCTCAACGTCGTCCTGCTGTGCGCTGGAGAGAGGCTGCGTGGTAGACGAACGGACCTCGTTACGGCGCTGGTGCGCATCGCGATACGTAGTGGGCAGAGGCGCGGTCAGCACGCCAGCGGCGTCCACCGTCTGAGCATCTTCACCACTGAGTGCCCGATGGTCCGCTGCCAGATGTGCATTGATCAGGGGCAGTAGCGCATGCCACTGCTGCACCTTGTCGACGACTTCAAGGCGGCTCAAGCGTTCCCGTTTTGCACGCAAGATGCCGCCAAGCCGTTTCTGCATGCCGTCGCTTCGGCGGTTGCGGGGCAGCGGCTCTAGCTGCTGAAGACGGGCAAGGTAAGCCTCTAGCCGCTCGGCCTCATTGGCGTGGGCGGGTTGCCAGCTATCCATGTCATCAATGAGATGCTGAAGCTGGTCGAGCGTTTGCTGTTGCCGAGCGGCTTGCTCCTGTTTTTGAGCGTCGCGCTGCGCAAAAAGCTGGTCACAGGCGCTACGAAAGGTCTTCCAGAGCGCTTGTTCGTCACCCTTTGGCGCCCGCCCGAGTGACCGCCACTGCTGCTGTAGCCGCTTGGTGTGAGCAATACGCGTTGCCAGCGGCTGCTCGGAATCGTTCTGCAACGCCTGTACCTGCTCGATCATTGAACGTTTTTGCGCTGCGATTTGCTCGGCGCGCTGGTCGATCAGTGCTTGAAGGCGGTGACGAATCGCACCAAATCGGCGGCCAATGGCTTCGGAGTGCTCTCGGGGGATGGGAGAGTAGTGGCGCCATTGGTGACGTGCTTTGTCACGGATCTCCCGCAGCACGTCGGGGTCTGCATCCTCGGCGGGCTGAGCCAGCAGCGTTTCAAGCTGCTCACAGAGTGCCTCGCGGCCACGCAAGTTGGCCTCGCGCTCTTGGTCGAGCTGGTCACGCCAGGGCGCTAAGCGCTCATGAATACGATCAGACGCTGCCCGAAAGCGCGCGGATTGCTCTCTATTGGCTGCCGCATCGCCCAGTGCTTTCCACTCCTTTACGAGCTGGCGGTGATGACGGTCCAGCGCCGATTCGGCCATATGAGGATCGTCGGCCAAGGCTTCGATACTGGCGCAGAGCTGCTCACGCTTGGGACCTGCCACAAAACCGCGCCAGTCGCGCAGCTCGGCAAGCCGCGCGCCAAGATGTTTCAAGCGACGCTTGAGCGGCTTGGCCTCTTCGTCCGTGAGGGCATCGAAGGTGGGCTTCAAACGTTGGTGGAGGCGGCTGGCGCTCTTGAACGCGCCGCGCTCTAGCAGGTGCTCGAAGTTATCGAGCTCACCCTCAAGCGCATCGTGCGACACCTCTGGGCTTGCGGGGGCCGCTTGCCGAGACGCTAGCTGTTTTTGCGCCTGAGCCAGAAGCGCAGGTGGGGTCAGGGCCTCGGGCCAGCGGCATGCGTTGACATGCTTTGACAACGCTTGATCATCGCTATTGGCCAGGGCGCGCTCCACCGCAGGGCATTGTGCTTGCCAGCGCTGCCACGCTTCCATACTCTGCTCGTACTGCGCCAGCGCTTGGCTGTAACGTTGCTGCGTGACTTCGTTAGGAGGATGAAGGTCAGACAGCGCCTGCCAGCGCTGACCCAAAAGCTGACGCTGGGCGCGCAGGCTGTCGATATCCTGGGCGGTCAGTTCCTCGGCCTGGGTGAGGCCTTCTAAGGTTTCTTCTAACCCCTCCAGCAGATGGTCACGCGTACTATCCGCTTCAGCGCGGCGGGCTAGGCGCTGTTGATGCGCCTGTTCCTGGGTTTCGTGATCGTGCAGCGTTTTACGGCATCCCAGCATGGCTTGCTGGAAACGCTGCTCTTGGCTGATGCTGGGCGGATGATTGAGCTGCTGCCACTCGCGCTCCAAGTGGCGCAAACGGCCGCCGTAAAGTGGCTCCCACGGGGCACGGGCGTGCTGCTCCAACTGCCTCAATAGGTGCTCGCGCTGTTCCTGTTGCTCTTCTAACCACTGTTCGTCGTTACGCCGCTGGGTGAGCTGCTCCTTCGCAAAACGTATGATTTGGCGGTCGCGACGCGCCTCTTTCAATAGCCGCTTGAGCGACTCCTCGCTATCGATACGCTGCGCTGCCTGATGGCGTACCGCTGCTACGCTATTGTGGCACGCTTGGTGGACTAGATCGGCTTCATTGCTCAACTGTTCAACGGCGATGAGTCGCAGGCCTAGATTGTCGCCCTGCAGCGCAATCGCGTTGAGCAGTCGTTGGTCGCTCAGCAACGCCACCTGGGCTTGGCGCTGCTGTAGGTCGCTATGCCCCTCGGCACCCGTGAGCCGCTGACACACCGCGTTGAACCATGACTCGTTCTCCTGATGCGGCGGATAGGCAGCCAGCAGTTTTTCGATATCGTCGAGCGCAAGCAGGGCCGCGAGCTGGATGTCGCTGTCGCTATCGCTGGCCAGAGAGAGTAGGGCCTCCCGCTGCTCTGAGTGCTGCGGGTCGAGGGATTGAAGTGCCTTGCGGCGCACCTCGGGATCGGGGTGTTGCCACCGAGGAGCGAACAGGCGTCGTAACAGTCCGTGCATGGATCATCCTGCTGTGAGGTGCGGAACGTGAAAAAAATCAGACATCGATGAGCAGGCGGTTGCAGTCCTCGTCGCTGTCGCTTAGCTTTGCCTTAGCGCGGTGAGTTCTCCAGCCAGTCACCACGCAAGGCGCGAGATTGCGCTACCCTTATCTTACCTGAACATGACATGGAGTTCGGCCATGAGCCTCAACGCCAACAGTGCCGACGTAGCCTTCACCTTCAAGGGCGGCATGCTGCCGATGACCGTCATGGAGTTGACGAGCGCTGACCCGGAGCGTATCCGGCGTCAGCTGGCTGGCAAACTGTCGCAATCTCCTGCGTTCTTTCAGCATACACCCGTTGTGCTGAGCGTGGAAAAACTCGATGAGCCCCACCTGGCCCTGGAGCGCATCTGCGCAGTATGCCGTGATCACAAACTATTGCCCGTAGCGGTGCGCGGTGGAGCCGAGCCGATTCGACAGTCGGCGTGGGCGCTAGGGCTGGGGTGGTTCGCACCCGTTGAAGAGGGTCGCGTACGCGCCTTGGAAAGCGTTGAACCGATTGCCGAACCCGAGGAAACCGACAGCGAGCCTGAAACGAGCGGTTTGGGAGCATCCCGGCTTTATCGTGGCACGGTGCGCTCAGGCCAGCAGGTGAGCGCTGCAGAGGGCGACTTGATCGTCATCGGTGCCGTCAATGCAGGCGCTGAAGTGTTGGCGGCAGGCAGTATTCACGTTTACGGCGCGTTACGTGGCCGCGCATTGGCAGGCATTCATGGCAATACTCAAGCGGGTATTTTTTGTCGCGAGTTGGAAGCCGAACTGCTCTCCGTGGCGGGTAATTACAAACGGCTGGAAGATATCGACTCTCAACTGTTGGGACGTGCTGCCGAAGTCCATTTTGTCAAAGAGCAGTTAGAGATTAAGCCGCTGGGATAAGCCACACGACTGAGTGTCGGATAGTGCATCGTGCTTAGCGACGCCACGGCTGCGATCCGTTACAGTGTGTGTTTTGTTGACAGTGATGTTCCCGTTATGCGGGTAGCGCCACGCGCTCGCAATGAACGACTTCAAGAAGGAAGTGACTCTTGGCCAAAATTATAGTTGTGACCTCAGGTAAAGGGGGGGTCGGTAAAACCACCAGCGCTGCGGCGATTTCGACAGGGCTCGCGCTGCGTGGCAAAAAGACGGTCGTGATCGATTTCGACGTGGGGCTGCGCAACCTGGATTTGATCATGGGCTGCGAGCGCCGAGTGGTGTATGACTTGGTCAACGTGATCCAAGGCGAGGCGGGGCTGAATCAGGCGCTGATCCGTGATAAGCGCGTCGAGAATTTGTTCATTTTACCGGCCTCGCAGACCCGGGATAAGGATGCGCTGACCCAAGAAGGCGTTGAGAAAGTCCTGGAGCAGTTGAAAGATGATTTCGACTACATCTTGTGCGATTCCCCCGCTGGGATCGAGCGCGGCGCGCAACTGGCAATGTACTACGCCGACGAAGCCATCGTCGTGACTAACCCCGAAGTCTCTTCGGTACGTGACTCTGATCGCATTCTTGGGTTGCTAGGTTCGAAAACTCAGCGTGCCGAGCAGGGCCTCGATCCGGTCAAAGAGCATTTGCTGATTACCCGCTATAACCCTGCCCGTGTCACCTCAGGCGATATGCTGACCCTGGACGATATTCGCGAGATTCTGGCGATCGATCTATTGGGTCTCATTCCAGAATCCGAAGCCGTGTTACGAGCCTCTAACCAAGGGGTGCCCGTCACCCATGATGGCGGGAGCGATGCGGGCCAGGCGTACGCCGATACTGTGTCACGCCTACTAGGGGAGGAGATGCCGCTGCGCTTTCATGAGATGCAGCGTAAAGGCTTGTTGAGCAGGATGTTTGGGGGTAGTCGTCGATGAAACTGTTGGAGTTCTTGAAGCGTGAGCGCAAGAAATCCGCCTCGGTGGCCAAAGAACGATTACAAATCATCGTGGCGCATCAGCGTAGCCAGCGTGGTCAGCCTGATTACATGCCGCTGCTTGAGCGCGAACTGCTCGAAGTGATTCGTCGTTACGTGCATGTGGACGACGATGCCATTCAAATTTCACTGGATAGTGAAGATAACTGCTCGGTACTGGAACTGAACGTAACGCTGCCCAAAAGCTAAGCGTCAATGTGCGTTCGGGGCGGCGGGTGGCGTCGCGGGTGTGCTAGTCTTGGGCTTTTGTTCCCATCCAGCGAAGGTTGTCGGCGCATGGATGGGCGGTCACGCTCAAGGGAGTTTGCATCCATGGCGACACCGAATGCCGCCCCTGCCAGTTTCCTCTGGCACGATTATGAAACGTTTGGTGCCGATCCTCGCCGCGATCGGCCCGCTCAGTTTGCTGCATTACGTACCGATGCGGACCTCAATGAAATCGGCGAGCCCATCGAACTGTATTGTAAGCCCGCTGATGATTACCTACCTCACCCCGCGGCTTGTTTGATTACCGGTATCACCCCTCAAAAAGCGCAGCGCCGTGGGCTGCCAGAAGCGGAATTCGCGCGGCAAGTGCAGAGCGCCATGAGTGAGCCCGGCACCTGCGTGGCAGGCTATAATAGCCTGCGTTTCGATGATGAAGTCTCGCGCCATCTGTTTTATCGCAACTTGCTCGACCCCTATGCCCGCGAGTGGCAAAACGGCAACTCCCGCTGGGACTTGATCGATGTGGTGCGGGCGTTTTATGCGCTGCGCCCAGAGGGTATCGAATGGCCATTGCGAGAGGATGGCGCCCCCAGTTTCAAACTAGAGCATCTGACGGCGGCGAACGGCATTGCCCATGAGGGGGCTCATGACGCGGTGGCCGACGTGCGCGCCACCATCGCCTTGGCACGACTTCTGAAAGCGCGTAACCCCAAGCTGTTCGATTATTTGCTCGGTTTGCGCGGCAAGCGCGCGGTGGCCAAACAGCTCGACCTTCCCAGCGCCAAACCGCTATTGCACATTTCCCGCCGTTATCCGGCCAGCCGAGGCTGTAGCGCCCTGGTCATGCCGTTGGCAGAGCATCCCACCAACCCCAACGGGGTGATCGTGTACGATTTGAGCGTCGACCCCGGCGATTTGCTGTCGCTCAGTGCCGAGCAGATTCGTGAACGCGTGTTCGTCAGTCAGCAGGACCTTTCTGAAGGTGAGGCGCGCATTCCGCTCAAGGTGATTCATATCAATCGCTGTCCGGTGGTCTTTCCCGCCACGGTGCTCAAAGACGTGGAAGGTGAGCAGAAGGGCGAGTACGGTGCGATCGTGGCGCGCTTGGGCATCGACATCGCCGCCTGTCGAGGGCACTGGAAAACTCTGCGCGAGGCCAGCGGCGTGGCGCAGAAGGTGACCGAGGTATTCAGCGGCGGCTACGAAGAGTCGCCCCAAGACCCTGATTTGATGCTCTACTCCGGCAGCTTTTTCTCTGCGGCGGATCGTCAGCAGATGGAGCGGGTGCTGGCGATGGACCCCTGGGACTTGGTGGGCCAACGCTTTGCTTTTCAAGACCCGCGCCTGGAGGAGATGCTGTTTCGCTTGCGTGCCCGCAGCTACCCCGACACCCTGGAGGGTGAAGAGCGCGAGCAGTGGGAGGCGTTTCGCTGGATGCGTATGAACGATCCTGCGCTATCGGGATTGACGCTCAAAGCGTTTGCGCGTGACATCGAGCGTTACAATCAGCAGCCGCTCACCGATCATGAGCGGCAGATTCTCGAAGAGCTGGTGATGTTCGTCGAGGCCATGATGCCAGCCCAGGCATTCGATGCCTAAGCTGGCAATGGTGACGGCTAGCGAGCGTCGAAGGGGGCGAGCGTCTCACGGTAAGCGGCGATATCGCTGGGCGCATCCCCAGGATTGAAGCGAATGTCTAGCGGGTGTGCGAGCAGCGCAGGCCAGAGCGCCTGCAGCTCCTCGACACTAACCTCGAGGGCGCGTTCTGCGATCTGCTCACGGCGGTCGAAGCGTACCTCGTCGAGTGCCGTGGCTTGCCAATAGCGATTGGCCATGCCCTGCAGGCTGGTATCCCGTTGGCGCAGTCGGTCATGCACCGCTTGCCGGTGGGCCGCCAGCTCCTCATCGCTGAGCGTCTCGAGGCGCTCCCCGGCGGCTGCCATGAAGGCGTCCATCCGTTCGGCAATGGTGCCACTATCCACGTCCGGCGACTGCACGATCAGACCAATGCCCGGTGCTTCCAGCAGCGGCGAATAGCCCGCATTGACGATATAGCCAAGCTGCTCCTCGGTGCGTAACTGCTGGTAGAAGGGCGTGTCCAGCCACTGGGCCAGAACGCTGAGGCGCGCCTGCTCGTCGATGCTGGTATCGCGCCCCTGCAGGTAGCGCAGTACCAGTGACTCTTCACGGGTGCTGTGTGGATGAAGCACCGTCGATTCCTCGCTCGCCTCCAGTGGCGCCAGCGTGGGAATGTCATCCCGCGTCAAGCGCGGGGTCAGCGCGCCGCGAATGAGACTGGCCTGTTCTCGTGCCTGGTCGGCGGTCAGGTTCCCCACGGCCATGGCGTCGATGTATAGACCATCGAGGAAGCGTTCGCGAAAATCCTCCAGGTGGTGCTTATCGAGTCGTTTGCTGGCGGCCAGCAGTTCGTCGGTCGACCACTGGGGGGAGAGCAGCGCCTCACCCAGGGCTCGGCTGGCTTGGCCGGTCAACGACGCGCGTGGCGCGTTGCGCCACTCCCGCTGTAGCTGGTAGCGCACCCGCTCGAAGGCGCCAGCAGAGATATCCGCCTGCTGAAGCTGCTCGATGGCTTGCTCGATGAGCGGCGTTTGGCCATCCCGCCAACCGGAAAACGACAGCGTCATACCGCGCGCGTGGGCGTAGGCGCTAAACGACTGACCGGCAAGCCACGCGGGGTAAAGCGACTCGTTGAGGCTGTCGTTGAGCCAGCCTGCGAGTAACCGCGTCAGCACGGCCTCTTCCGCCGAGTAGCTGGCGCTGGGGTGCTGTAGGCTCACCCGCCATTCGACGCTGGGCGTATTGAAGCGGCTGTCCTGCATGTGCCAAGCGGTAAACGTCGGCGTATCGATGAGTGTCGACGGCTGCTCGTCCTGGCCCGCTTGAAGGGTTAGGTCGCTGGCAATGAAAGGGTTGGGGGCAGGGAGCGCGAGACCGCTCAAGATCTGACCGGCCGTCGTGGGTGGCAGCTCTTTCCACTGGGTATTGAACCACGGTGAGACGGTATCGCTCTCCACATCCGGCGCAGAGTAGACGCGCAGCAGGTTGTCAGGCGTTAGGGCGTCCAAGTAGAGCTGCTGGCGCTCGCTGTCCATGCCGTCCATGCGATAGGCGGCGTACTGCACGTCTTCCACCGGGTAGCGCGAAAGGCTCATGGCTAGGCGGGTGGCCTCTTGCTGGGGGGCGCCGTGCTGTTGAAAGCGAAACGCCTGCTCGCTGAGACTTTTTTGCTCGTCGTAGCGCCACTCGGCCAGCCCGTCGGCGCGAATCTGCTCGATCGCGGCAAACAGCGTGGCTTCGATGTCGTCAAGGCGTTCGGCACCCGTGGGCGTCAGGCTAATGGAGACGGTAAATAGTGCTTCATTGCCATCACCGCGGCCCACACCCGCTGAGAGCCCATCGGCCAGGCCCGCCTCACGCAGCACGGCCAGCAGGCTACCGTCGCCCTCATCGCCTAGTAAGTGGGCGATGAGCTGAGTCGGCTTGGTGCGGTACTCGTCCGTGGGGTCGGGAACGGGGAAGTAGAAACGCAGTTGACGGCGATCCTGCAGCGACTCTCGTTCGATATAGCGCGGCAAGGTGTCGGGGTCGATCAGCGGCTCGTCGACGGTGGGTGCGCTTAAACCATGGTCAGGAATGTCGGCAAAGCGCTCCACCACGAGGGCTTCCAATTCGTCGAGCGGCTGGGGGGCCACCACGGCCAAGTTCATGACGTTGGCGTCGTAGTAGCGGTGGTAAAAATCGATCACCCGCTCGCGCAGCGTTGCTTCGCCCTCTGGCGGGTTGGCCAGGGTGTCTCTGCTGCCCACCGCGAAACCGGTGGTGGGATTGTCTGGGTTGAGCAGTTGATTCAGCACATCGTTTTCACGACGGGACTCATCGCGGATGCGCGCCATGTACTCGGAGTGGACGATGTTGCGCTCGCTCTCCAGGTGGTCGGCATTGAACAGCGGCGAGAGAAAGAATTCGCTAAAGCGATCCAGCGCGCCGGGCAGCGCGGAGGGCTCGATATCGAAAAAGTAGTTGGTGTCCTGCTGAGCCGTGAAGGCGTTGTGCGACCCTGCGTTATCCGAGATGTAGCGCTGATAGGCATCCGACTGCGGGTAGGGGTCGGTACCTAAAAACAACATATGCTCAAGGAAGTGGGCCAGACCCTGGAGGTCGTCCGGGTCTTGAGCACTGCCGACCCGCACGTTCATGGACGCGGCGGCCTTGTCGGCATCGGGGTCGCTGACCAGCAGCGCCTGTAAGCCATTGTCGAGGGTGATGACCCGGTAGTCGCGGTCATCGAAAGGGCTGATGGTCGGGGTAATGGCCTCGGCGACCGGGCTCTCTTCTGCCCAGAGGGGAGTGGCGGGCGCCAAGAGCAGGCCGATGGTCAGGCCAACAAGCGCGCGCCTTGCCAGCAGGCGAGGCGGAATAACAGACATAGTGGGCAACATTACGGCTCCTGTGACACGGACCAGCGCAACATGGGCCCCGTAGGGTGTGCGCAAGAGGGTGACTGATAGGCAGGGTTATTCACATGCTTTGATACCGGAAAAGCGCCCAACAGTTCCAGTGGGGCGGGCATCAACATGGGCGTTAGTGCCTCGACGTCGGTGCCAGGGTCTAGCCAGCGGTGTAGCGCCTGAGGGGGAATGATCACCGGCAAGCGGTCGGTGAGCGACGATAGGCAGGCGTTGGCTGGCACGCTAATCAGCGCCGTCGAGTCGGTAAAGGTGGTCAGCGTGGTGTGGTAACGGCACCAGAGCGCACCGAGTAGCAGCGGGGAGCGGTTCACGTGGGTCACCAGAAACGGTTGCTTGCTGCGTGTCTGGGGCTTCCACACGTAAAAGCCACTCACCGGAATCACGCAGCGCCGAGCGTTGAACGCTTCGTGAAACATGGGGCGCTCACTCAGCGTTTCCGCTCGGGCGCAGTGCGGGGCGTGGTCGAGGACCTTGAGCCAGGGCGGCGTCAGCCCCCAAAAGAGCGGCGTGTGCGTTAACTGCCCCTGCTCTAAACGAAGGGCGGACACGGGCTGGCGCGGTGCTAAGTTGGGAGACTCGATGAGCAAAGCGGTGCTTTTGAGGTCTGGCGCAAGGCGGGCAAGGGATAGGCGCTGTACGTGTAGGCGTCCCGTCATGCCGGTCTCCTTAGGGCGCGATGCCTGCGGCGCTGATGCAAAATGGCAAAGGGAAGTCGTAATACGTTAAATGTCGCGTTTTAGTGTCGAAAACAGTGTTCGATGTAAGGTATCCTATCGTATACCTTGCTCACGCTAAAGCGCGAGGAGGCATTCTTCCCTGTTTGCCGCTGACCTGAAGAGATCGCCATGGCCCGTCCTAGACAGCATGCGCCCGATGCCCTCCACGCGCAGGTCATGCACGCTTGTGATGAGTGGTTGGCTAAGCAGCCAGTCCATGGTTTATCACTACGTGCTCTGGCCAGAGAGGTGGGCTGCGCGCCCAGTACGCTGCTAAAACTCTACGGCAGCTTTAACAATTTATTGCAGCACGTCAACGTAGAAACCCTCGCACGTTTGCAGCACACCATCACGAGTTTGGCTGAAGACGATCCCGAGCCCTGGCTGCGTTCTCTGGCGCATGCTTACTGGCGGTTCGCCGAGCAGGACTGTTATCGCTGGCAGCTGTTGTTCGACTATCCGCTGGCTCAGGAGGGTGAGCTGGACCAGCGTCAGAGCGATCTCATCGAGGCGCTGTTTACGCAGGTAGAAACCTCGTTAAAGCAGTATCAACCCGTTCTAGACGACTTGGAAGCGCGTCGTCTAGGCCGCACGCTCTGGGGCAGTGTACATGGCTTGGTGCAGCTTGGCTTGAATGAGCGGCTTGGCTATTGGCAGGGTCAGCAACTCAAGGTCGATGAACTCTTGGAGCAGCTCATGAGCACGGTGCTGGCTGGGTTGCGTCACCGGGGTGCCACGACGTGACATGGGGGATCAAGACCACCCGTTGCTTATTACGCCGTGTCATTTACCTGGCCATGCGCGGCTGTTATCGGCTATCTGTACACGGTCAATTCAATGTTCCCAAGCAGGGGGCGGCGCTGGTCGTGTGCAACCATGTGAGCTTCATGGATGCACTGGTGCTGGGCGGTGGAAGCCCCCGCCCGCTGCGCTTCGTGATGGACCAGCCTATTTTTGAATCCCGCTGGCTGAAGTGGTGGTTCCAACTGGTGGGGGCGATTCCGATTGAGTCGGAGCGCCACAGCCCCGGCGCGCTGCGGCGCACCCTGGATGAGGTGAGCAGGGCGCTGCGCCAGGGAGATATCGTCATGGTATTTCCAGAGGGGCGCTTGACCCCCGATGGGGAGATTCACACCTTCCGTCGTGGTCTCGAAACCATCCTCGCGCGTGACAATGTACCGGTGATTCCTGCCGGGCTGGCGGGACTATGGGGGTCGTGGACGTCCCACTACGGCGGCAAGGCGTTGAAAAAGTGGCCCTCCCGTTTTAGGGCGCCAGTGAGCCTGCATTTTGGCCCACCCATCGCCGTCCATGAGGTCGAAGGCGTCGCGCTAAGGCGTTTTTTAGAGCAGCGCGTTAGAGCATTGAAAGCCGCGGGCGACAGCGACATCGCTCGGCGCCCGTCGAAGCAGGCGGATTAACGGCGGGGCAGGCGTAGTTTTTGCCAGCAACGTGCCGATGTGATCAAGTTGTCGCGAATCTCCAGAATTTCCATCCGTGTATTGCCGATTTGCAGGCAGGCAGGGCCTTCTGGGAACGCCTCCAAGTGTTCGAGAATCAGCCCGTTCAGCGTCTTGGGGCCGTCGGTGGGTAGCTGCCAGCCAAGCATCTTATTGATCTCGCGGATATTCGCCGTGCCTTCGATGACATGGCTGCCGTCGTCCTGCTGATGAATTTCGTCATCTTCGGAAACGTCGGTGGTGAACTCGCCGACGATCTCTTCGAGAATATCCTCCAGCGTCACCAGGCCCTCTACATCGCCGTACTCATCCACTACGATACCGATCCGTCGCTTCTGCTTCTGAAAATTCAGCAGCTGGGTATGCAGTGGCGTGGACTCGGGAATGAAGTAGGGCTCCCGCGCTTCTTGAACGATGGCGGCTTTAGTCACCTCGCTGCGGGATAAAAAGCGCGCAGCGTTACGCAGGTGCAGCATGCCAATGATGTTGTTGATATCGCCCTTATAGACCGGTAGGCGTGTGTGCTGGCTGGTCCGGATCTGGGTCAGAATGTCTTCCAGCGAATCGTCCAAATCGATACCCAGCACTTCGTGGCGGGGCACCATGATGTCGTTCACCGTCACATTTTCGAGGTCCAGAATCGATAGCAGCATGGCGCGGTGGCGGTAGGGGATTAGCGTGCCCGCTTCGTGCACCACGGTGCGCAGCTCGTCACGGGTAAGATTGTCGCCGCCGTTATCGACGCTTTTGACGCCCACCAGGCGTAGCAGGCCGTTAGACATTACGTTGACCAGCCATACCAAGGGGTAGAGCAGTTTGAGCAACGGTTCCAGCGCAAAGGACGTGGGGTAGGCGATGCGCTCTGGCTTGATGGCTGCGTACGTCTTGGGCGTCACTTCCGCAAAGATCAGAATAGTGATGGTCAACAGCGCGGTGGAGATGGCGGGGCCCGATACATCGCCAAAAAAGTGAATGGCGATGATGGTGGCAATCGAGGCTGCCAGGTTATTGACGAAATTGTTGCCAATCAGGATGACGCCAATGAGACGATCGGGCCGGGTGAGCAGGCGCATGACACGCTTGGCTCTGCGGTCGCCGCTGTTGGCCTGGTGGCTAAGCCGGTAGCGGTTGATCGACATCATGCCTGTTTCAGAACTTGAGAAGAAGGCAGACAGCAAAATGAGTAAGGCTAGCAGGCCGAACAGTAACCCCAGGGGGAAGTCGTCGCTCAAGTCGAAAGTTCCTTTATGGCGTATGAAGCTCGATTTGTAGAAGGATGCCAGTAGCGTGTCAAGCATGCCGCCAGGGCTGCTTGACCGCAATGCCCGCAGGCTTAGCGGTTAAGCAGAATTTCCAGCACGAATTTACTACCAAAGTAGGCCAGCAGCAGTAGAGCACAACCGCCGAGTGTCCAGCGTACGGCGCGCATGCCACGCCAGCCAAACCGGTAACGCCCTACTAAGAGCGTAGTAAAGATGACCCAAGCGCCCAGCGATAGCACCGTTTTATGCACCAAGTGCTGGGCAAAAAGATTATCGAGGAAGATAAGCCCGCTGATGATCGATAGGGTGAGCAGCACGATGCCTGCCCACACCAGCTCGAACAGTACGCGCTCCATGGTGGTCAGCGGTGGTAGCGACTGAACGATGCCGCGAATATGGTGATGACGCAGCGCCTGATTCTGCAAGCCCACCAGCACCGCCTGAACTGCCGCAATGGCCAGCACGGCAAAGGCCAGTGCAGAGCTTACCGCGTGGAGCAAGATGCCCGGCGTCAGGCCGCTATGGCTACCCTGGCTGGGTAGCCATGTCGCCGCGATCAGCGCAATACCGGCCAGCGGAAAGAGAGCAATACCGGCATTCAGTACCGGTTTGAAGAGGCTGGCGACGAGCACCACGTTGACGGCCACCGCCATCAGTAGCGTGGCGCTGGTGGTAAATCCGGGGAGTAGTCCCGGAGATGCACCCACTAGTTTGACGACGACGGGGATGTGGAGCAGTAGGCCGAGTGCACCCAGCAGGCGCACCATCCCCTGGCGAGGTGGCACCCGGCGAAACAGCGTCATGCCCTGCCAGATGGCAGCGGCGACATAGAGTACAAAAGCGATCGTGGCGAACGGGAGCGCCTGCATGATGCTATCCATGCGCCTTGCAGCGCGTTGTTGAACAATAGGGCCAAATCGGCGACAACGTTTGCTGAGGGGCAACTTGCCAGCGCGCCTCAGGCTTTCTCCGTTCCCTCTAGAACGGCTACCCTACTATAACCAATCAAAGCGGCGTCGCACAGCCGTCGAGCGCCAACGCTGACGGCCATGGAGACTCAAGCCGCGAGCGCGTATAATTGCCGCCACATTCGTCCGGTGAATACGCCCGGCGACAGCGACGGAGGCAGAGGCCCCATGTTTCAGAATCTGAGTGAGCGTCTTTCCCAGACGCTGAAGTCGATCAAAGGCCAAGCACGGCTAACCGACGACAATATTAAAGATACTCTGCGCGAGGTGCGCAAAGCGCTGCTGGAAGCCGACGTGGCGCTTCCGGTCGTCAAAGCCTTCATCGAGCGCGTGCGCGAGCGCGCCGTCGGCCAAGAGGTGTCGAAAAGCCTCTCGCCGGGCCAGCAGTTCGTCAAAATCGTCCAGCAAGAGCTGGAAGCGATCATGGGCGAGGCCAACGAAGGCTTGAGCCTGAAGGGCTCGCCTGCCGTGGTGCTGATGGCGGGTTTGCAGGGGGCCGGTAAAACCACCTCCGTCGCCAAGCTGGCCCGCTACCTGCGTGAGCGCGAGAAGAAAAAGGTATTGGTGGTATCGGCAGACGTCTACCGCCCGGCGGCCATCGACCAGCTCGAAACGCTGGCGAAAGAGGTGCAGGTCGATTTCTTCCCCTCGCGCTCTGATCAAAAACCGGTCGATATCGCCAATGCGGCCATCAAACACGCCAAGATTCAGTTCCACGACGTGGTGCTGGTGGATACCGCCGGTCGTCTGGCCATCGATGAAGCGATGATGGCGGAAATCCAGGCGCTGCATAAGGCGATCTCCCCCCAGGAAACGCTCTTCGTCGTCGACGCCATGACCGGCCAGGATGCGGTCAATACCGCAAAAGCCTTCCACGATGCGCTGCCGCTGACCGGTGTCATACTGACCAAGGCGGATGGCGATGCGCGCGGCGGTGCCGCGCTCTCGGTGCGCCATATCACCGGCAAGCCCATCAAATTCATGGGTGTGGGCGAGAAAGTCGATGCCCTCGAGCCTTTCCATCCTGACCGGGTCGCGTCGCGCATTCTGGGTATGGGCGACATGCTGTCGCTGATCGAAGAGGCCGAACGCACCGTCGATAAAGACAAGGCCGCGAAGCTCGCCAGCAAGGTCAAGAAAGGCGATGGCTTTGACCTGGAAGACTTTCGCGACCAGCTCCAGCAGCTCAAGAAAATGGGCGGCATGGGCGGTTTGCTAGGCAAGTTGCCCGGCATGGGACAAATGGCCGAGCTGGCGCAAGGCCCTGGTCCTGAAAAAGAGCTGGGCAAGCTGGAGGCGCTGATCAACTCCATGACGCCCCACGAACGCCGCAAGCCCGATATCATCAACGGCTCTCGCAAACGGCGTATTGCTGCTGGCGCAGGCCTTCAGGTCCCCGATCTAAATCGCCTGCTCAAGCAGCATAAGCAGATGCAGAAGATGATGAAGAAAGCGGGCAAGAAAGGCGGCATGCAGAAAATGATGCGCGGTATGTCGGGCATGATGGGCGGCGGTGGTGGTCCGGGTGGCCCCGGCGGCATGGGGGGGATGGGTGGCCCTGGCGGCTTGCCCTGGCGCTAGTACCGCCTGGAGAGTGCGCTTGAGCGCGTTCGGCATGGTTGACGGCCTGTGAGTTTTCTGGCTATCAGGCTTTCCAAGCCGGGCGCATTTGCGTAGAATGCGGCCTCTTCATGCGTGGGTGTTGGGAAAATGCGCGTTAGCGTGGTCTCCGACACTGCCCAGTGAAGGTCCTGATGGAGTCTCGCCAACGCTTTGATAAGCAGGCGGTGCGCCAAGAAAACAGTATGACGAGTGTTCTGATAGCGGCTTGCGCTATGTCCCACTCGCGTAACCTCAACCGAAGGATAGTTATCGTATGGTTACCATTCGTTTGGCACGTGGTGGCGCCAAAAAGCGTCCCTTTTATCACCTGACCGTGACCGACTCTCGTAACGCCCGTGACGGCCGTTTCATCGAGCGTATCGGCTTCTTCAACCCGGTCGCCCGTGGTCAAGAAGAACGTCTGCGCGTCGATCTGGATCGCGTCACTCACTGGCAGAGCCAAGGCGCCCAGCTGTCTGGTCGTGTTGCCGAGCTGGTCAAGGAAGCGCGCAAACAGGCGTAAGCCTGTCGCACGCTGTAGCAATCGATGCTGTTGTAGCGGGAGTGGTCGTCGATGACGCGTTTCAATACTGGCCATACTGACGACACGCATGTGGTGCTTGGTAAGCTCACCAGCCCTCACGGGATCAAAGGGTGGCTGAAGGTGTACTCCTATACCAATCCCATGGACAGCATTCTAGAGTACCCCGAATGGTGGGTGCGCCAAGGGGAAACCCTCACGCGCATGACCGTCTTGCAGGGGAGTCGGCAAGGCAAAGGGCTTGTCGTGCAGCTGAAAGGCGTGGATGACCGAACGGCCGCCGAAGGGTTGGCCCAAGCGGACATCCTGATGCCCAAAGAGGCGCTGCCCGAGCTTACCGACGACGAGTATTACTGGCATGAGCTCGAAGGCCTTACCGTCTTCACTCGGTCAGGCGAACGGTTAGGGCAGGTCAGCTACCTGTTCGAGACCGGCGCGAACGATGTCATGGTGGTACGCGGTGATAACGACGCAATCGACAAGCGCGAGCGGCTGTTACCCTTTTTGCCCGATGATGTGATCGTTGAGATCGACCTGGAAGATGGCCGTATGGTGGTCGACTGGGATCCTGAGTTCTGATGAGCCAAGACGCTTTGAACGAACGGCCAGCGGACGATCCAGCGGTGCTCGAAGAGGACGCGACAGACGTACCGGCGATGTGGATTGGCGTGGTATCGCTGTTTCCCGACATGTTCGATGCGATAACCCAGCAAGGTGTGATCGGTCGAGCGGTAGAGAAGCAGCGCATTGCCCTTGAGTTTTGGAATCCGCGTGATTACGCCACCGACCGCCACCGCAGCGTGGACGATCGCCCCTATGGCGGCGGCCCAGGCATGCTGATGAAGGTAGATACGCTCCGAGCGGCTATCTTTGATGCGCGCCAACGTGCCGAGCAGGCCACCGGCCTGACGCCAACGGTGATCTACCTGTCGCCCCAAGGGCGTCGGTTGGATCAGCAGGGCGTTCAAACGCTCGCGTCGGCAGGCCCGCTGGTCGTGGTCGCCGGGCGCTACGAAGGTATCGACGAGCGTGTGGTGGAGAGTGACATCGATGAAGAGTGGTCGATTGGCGACTATGTGCTGAGCGGCGGCGAGCTGCCCGCGATGGTGCTGATCGACGCAGCGGCAAGGCTGGTACCCGGCGTGCTGGGCCACCAGGATTCCGCTATCGAAGACTCGTTTAACGACGGTTTGTTAGACTGCCCGCACTATACCCGTCCTGAAGTGATTGACGGGCGCCGAGTGCCTGACGTGCTGCTTAGCGGAAATCATGCAGCCATCAAGCGCTGGCGGTTGAAGCAGTCGCTGGGGCGTACCTGGCAGCGTCGTCCTGATCTGTTGGCAGGACGTACTCTTAACGCCGAGCAGCAAACGCTGCTAGACGAGTTTATCGAGGAATACGCTTTGTCCTCTACGGCGGTTGTCCGCCCGTAGCACAAAGCGGCGGTGCAGGACGACGACAGCCGTGCGTACCTGCGTCACCCATAACGACTCCCGCGTAGCTCGCTTCGAGCGCCGGGATCACGGTTTGCCCCTTCCACGACTGCGTGGCAAGCCATTACGTTATTTAGGAGTATGAAGATGAGCAGCAAGAACAAGGTGATCCAGGCGATCGAAGCCGAGCAAATGAGCAAAGAGATTCCTGCTTTTGCACCGGGCGACACCATCGTCGTTCAAGTTAAAGTAAAAGAAGGCACTCGTGAGCGTCTGCAGGCGTTTGAAGGTGTGGTCATCGGTAAGCGTAACCGTGGCCTGAACTCCGCTTTCACCGTGCGTAAAATCTCCCACGGTGTTGGCGTCGAGCGTACCTTCCAGACCTACAGCCCGCTGGTAGACTCCATCGAAGTCAAGCGTCGCGGTGACGTTCGTCAAGCCAAGCTGTACTACCTGCGTGAGCGTAGCGGTAAGTCGGCGCGTATCAAGGAAAAGCTGGCTTAATCGCCACTTTTTCTCGAGCGCTTGGCGCTCGGATACGGAAAACCCCGTCACCGCTTTGCGGGGCGGGGTTTTTGTTTATGGCTTTGCAATGAGACCGTTAGCCGATGAGCGTGATCGATGCGTATCTGGATGCTCTGTGGTTAGAGCAGGGCGCCAGCGACCATACGCTAGCGGCCTACCGTCGTGATTTGACCGCTTGGCAAGAGCAGCTCGAGCGCGATGATGAAACGTTGCTCACGGCGTCCCCCGCGCGGTTTGGCGCTTGGATGGAGCAGCGCCGCGAGCAGGGATACCAGCTGCGCAGCAATGCACGGATGTTGTCGTCGCTACGCAGTTTTTATCGCTGGGCACGACTGTATGGACATATCGACAGCGACCCGCTGGCCAACGTGTCGCTCCCCAAAGTGCGCCCCAGCCTGCCCGATACGTTGGAAGAAGACGAGGTCGAGCGTTTGTTGCTGGCCCCGGATGTGGGCACGCCGCTGGGTGTGCGTGATCGCACCATGCTGGAGCTGCTTTACGCCTGCGGGCTACGAGTGTCGGAGCTGGTCGGGCTGACCGGCGACGCGATCAACCTGCGCCAAGGCGTGGTGCGGGTACGCGGTAAAGGCGATAAAGATCGCCTGGTGCCCATGGGGGACGAGGCCGCTGCTTGGCTGGCGCACTATATCGAAACGGCGCGGCCAACGCTGATGCAAGACCCCACACGCCCGGCGCTGTTCCCTGGTCGAGGCGATAAGGCCATGACGCGGCAAACGTTTTGGCATCGTATCAAAGCCCATGCCATCACGGCGGGCATTGCTCGGCCGCTTTCTCCTCACACGCTGCGCCACGCCTTTGCGACCCATTTATTGAATCATGGGGCGAATTTGCGGGTCGTACAGTTGCTGTTGGGTCATAGCGACCTGTCCACCACGCAAATTTATACCCATGTTGCCCAGGCGCGCCTGGAGCAACTGCATGCTGAACACCATCCGCGAGGTTAATCAAAGAATGCACCTACGTATGCCGACCGTTGCGAAATCCTGTGTTCCCTGGCTGGTGCTGGCGAGTAGTTTAATCCCTGCGGCTGCCTTCGCCGATGACGTGGCCGAACGCTTGGCTGACAGCTTGCAGGTGAACGGCCAGCCAATGCCGGTAGAGCAGGTGAGCGCCACGCCGATGGAAGGGATCTACCATGTACGCCTGGAGAGTGGTGAGTCGTTTTACGCCAATGCAGACGGTAGTCATTTTTTGGTAGGGGACCTTTATCAAAACGGGGATAATGGGCTGGTGAATCTGACCGAGCAGGCTCGCAACCAAGAGCGCGCAGCGGCGCTAGCGGCGATTCCCGAGAGCGAGCGCGTCGTGTTTAGAGCCATCGATGAGCCCAAGGCCACGGTGGTGGTATTTACCGACCCTACCTGCCCCTACTGCGAGCGCCTTCATGAGACCATTCCCGAGCTCAACGAGCGGGGAATTGCGGTACACTATCTCGCCTTCCCGCGGGCCGGGATGGGCAGCGGTGCCGCCGAGACCTTGCAGCAGGTATGGTGCTCCGACAACCGTAGCGAAGCGATGAATCGGGCCAAAGAGGGCCAGACGATCGCCGCTTCGGCCAGCTGCGACAATCCGGTGGCCGATCAATACGCGCTGGGGCAAGCGCTAGGGGTGCAAGGCACGCCCGCGATCATCCTGCCCGATGGGCAAATGGTGCCTGGCTTCGTGCCCCCCGAGCGGCTCGTGGCCATGTTAGGCTTGGAAGACGAATAACGTCACATGAGTGACGAACGCACACGCTGAGACACTGATTCAAGAAGCGGCACCTGCGGGTGCCCAACATGAAAGGGGACGTATTTTGAAACCGGTAAGAGTAGGCATTTGTGGGTTAGGTACTGTCGGTGGTGGCACCTTCAACGTATTGACGCGCAACGCGGACGATATCAGCCGCCGTGCAGGCCGCCCGATTGTGATCGAGCAGGTAGCCCACCGCAGTATTCATCCCGACTGCGACATTACCGGCATCAAAGCGACGACCGACGTGTTCGAAGTCGCTAACAACCCCGATGTGGACGTACTGGTCGAGCTGATTGGCGGCTACGATATCGCCCGTGAACTGGTGCTCACCGCGATTGCCAACGGCAAACACGTGGTCACCGCCAATAAGGCGCTGATCGCCGTCCACGGTAACGAAATTTTCCGTGCCGCCCATGAAAAGGGCGTGATCGTCGCCTTCGAAGCCGCCGTGGCGGGCGGCATTCCGGTCATCAAGTCGCTGCGTGAAGGTCTGGGGGCCAACCGTATCGAGTGGGTGGCCGGTATCATCAACGGCACCGGCAACTTCATTTTGACCCACATGCGCGACGAAGGCCGTGCCTTCGAAGACGTGTTGGCCGAAGCCCAGGCGCTGGGCTATGCCGAAGCCGACCCGACGTTCGATGTGGAAGGCATCGATGCGGCGCACAAGCTGACCATCCTGGCCTCCATTGCCTACGGCGTGCCGCTGCAGTTCGAAAAAGCCTTCACCGAAGGGATCTCCCGCATCACCGCCGAGGACGTGGAGCAGGCCGACAACCTCGGCTACGTCATCAAGCATCTGGGGATCTCCAAGCGCACCGATCAAGGGTTAGAGCTGCGTGTTCACCCCACGCTGATTCCCAAAGAGCGTCTGCTCGCCAATGTACACGGCGTGAAAAACGCCATTGCGGTGATGGGCGATGCGGTTGGTCCCACGCTCTATTACGGCGCGGGTGCCGGTGCCGAGCCTACGGCGTCAGCCGTGGTCGCCGATCTGCTGGACGTGGCCCGGGACATTGCCACCGACCACCACTACCGCGTGCCTTATCTGGCGTTTAGCGGCATCGACGAAGACGTTAGTCAGCTGCCGATCATGCCGATGGAAGAGATCACCACGGCGTACTATCTGCGCCTGCTAGCGGTGGACCGTCCTGGCGTGCTGGCCCGCGTGGCCACGATTTTGGCCGAGCAGGGCATCTCCATCGAGGCACTGATTCAAAAAGAGGCCACCGAAGGCGAACTGGTGCCGATCATCCTGCTGACGCATCGCACCAAAGAGAAGCAGATGAACGAAGCGATCCGTGAGATCGAAGCCATGGCGGATATTGCAGGCCCCGTCACGCGAATTCGCGTGGAAAGCCTGGACGAGGGAGAGTAACCGATGCGCTATATCAGCACGCGTGGGCAAGCGCCCGCGCTCTCTTTCGAAGAGGTAGTGCTCACCGGCATGGCTAGCGACGGCGGTCTTTACGTTCCGGAAACGCTGCCCGAATTCTCCAAAGAGGAGCTGGCCAGCATGGCCGGGCTCTCCTACGCCGAGATCGCCTTTCGGGTGATGAAGCCGTTCGTCAACGGTGAGATCGATGACGAGACCTTCCGCCGTCTGGTGACCGAGGCGTATGCCACGTTCAACCACGACGCGGTGGTGCCGTTGAAGCAGCTGGATGCCAGCCACTTCCTGCTGGAGCAGTTTCACGGCCCGACACTAGCCTTCAAGGACGTGGCGCTGCAACTGCTGGGACGACTGCTGGACCACTTTCTGAAAAAGCGCGGTGAGCGCGCGGTGATCATGGGGGCCACGTCCGGGGATACCGGCTCGGCGGCCATCGAAGGCTGCCGCCACTGCGACAACCTCGATATTTTCATTCTGCACCCCCACAACCGCGTCTCCGAAGTGCAGCGTCGCCAGATGACCTCGGTGCTTGCCGACAACGTCTTCAACATCGCCATTGAGGGCAACTTCGACGACGCCCAGGCGATGGTCAAGGCCAGCTTTGCCAACCAAGACTTCTTGAACGGCACGCGGCTCGTGGCGGTGAACTCGATCAACTGGGCGCGCATCATGGCCCAGATCGTCTACTACGTGGCCGCTGGCGTGGCGTTGGGTGCGCCCCAGCGGGAAGTGAGCTTCTGCGTGCCCTCGGCCAACTTCGGCAACGTCTTTGCAGGCTATATGGCTTACAAGATGGGCCTGCCGGTGAAGCAGTTCATCATCGCCACCAACGCCAACGACATTCTGCACCGCACGCTCGCGGCCAACGACTTCTCCAAGAAAGAGCTGGCAGCCACGCTGGCGCCTTCCATGGATATCGTCGTGTCGTCCAATTTCGAGCGCCTACTGTTCGATGCCTACGACCGCGACGGGGCCGCCGTGGCCGCGCTGCTGGAGCGCTTCCAGCAAGCGCCCACCGCGCTTGCCGATGCGCCGCTGGCCAAGCTGCGCGAGAAGTTCGCGAGCTACAGCGTCGATGACGAGACGATCCTGGAAGTGATTCGAGAAGCGCATCATCGCACCGGGGAAATTCTCGACCCGCACACGGCCACTGGCTACCGCGCGGCCGAGCGGGCGCGTGTGGATACCACCACACCGATGATCACCCTGGCTACCGCGCACCCGGCAAAGTTCGCCGAAGCCGTGGTGAAAGCGGGCTTCCAGGGCGTACCGCTGCCGACCCACATGGACGACCTGCTGGAGCGCGAAGAGCGCTACACGGTGTTGCCCGCCGAATTGAGCGCGGTCCAGCAGTTCGTTGCTGACAACCGCCGCTGAGGTGATATGACCCAGGTGTCACCCCTTTCTCAGCAGAGTCACCATCCCCGCTTAGAGCCTCGTCCCCTGGACGAGGCTGTCTATTTACGTGCCCAGTCAGAAGGACTGAGCGAGCTGCAGGCGCGGCTGTTGGCCTCCCGGCTGCCAGGCTATACCGGTGAGTTGGCGCCGCTGGTGTCACCGAGCCTGCGCTATCTCGTCCATCCTGAAAAACTCGCCGATGGCCGTCGTGCGGCGGAGCGCGTTGCTCAAGCGGTCGCCGAGGGCGAGTCTATCGGTATTCTGACCGACTACGATGTGGATGGCATCACCTCCCACGTGGTCATTCGGCGCACGCTGGTCGAGCTGTTTGGCGTGCCCGAGCACAAGCTGCACAGTTTGATTGGCCACCGTATTCACGATGGCTACGGCATCAGCCTGCCGCTGGTGGATCGAACGCTGAGCTTAAAACCGCTGCCGACGCTGGTGATTACCGCCGACTGCGGCAGTTCTGACGAGCCGCGCATTGCGCGCTTGAAAGCAGCGGGTATCGATGTGGTGGTCAGCGACCACCACGCGCTGCCCCTGGAGGGCCCGCCGCCCTCGGCCTACGCCTGCGTGAACCCGACCCGCGGCGACTGCGCTTACCCGGATAAAACCATTGCAGGCTGCATGGTGGCGTGGCTTCTGATGTCACTCGCCCGCAGTGTACTGGTGGAGTGGGGCGCGCTGCCCGAGGCCACGCCGAAGCTCTCGCCGTGGCTCTCCTACGTGGCGTTAGGCACCGTGGCGGACTGCGTCTCGCTAGGCGGAAGCCCCGCCAATCGGGCGGTGGTCAGCCATGGCCTGAAGCTAATCAACCGCATGGACGCCGCCTGCTGGCGAGCCATGGCCGCGCGCTTAGGGGCCGACAGCGTGCCCTTCAATGCCGAAACACTGGCGTTTCAGATGGGGCCGAGAATCAACGCTCGCTCACGATTGGACGACCCCTACGCGGCACTTCACTTCATGCTGGCCGAGAGTGACGGCGTCGCGAACCGGCAGCTCGAGGTGCTCGATCAGGATAACCAGTCGCGCAAGGCCATCGAAGCGGATATGGCCGAGGAGGCGCGGGCGCTCGCCGCACCTGCTTTGGAGGCCAACGAGCCTGCCGTCGTGGTGCTGCTGGAAGATGGCCACCCCGGCGTGCAGGGCATCGTCGCCTCGCGGCTGGTCCAGGCCTACGGGCGTCCAGCCGTGGTGCTGACGCGGGCAGCGGCACCTAATATGCTCACCGGCTCCGGGCGCTCCATCGAGGGGCTGCACCTAAGGGATGCCCTGCAGCGCACCTTCGAGCTTGCGCCCGAGGCGCTGCCGCGCTTCGGCGGGCACAGTGGTGCCGCAGGCGTCGGCGTGCCGCGGGAGCAGCTCGATACCTTCAAAACGGCGTTTTTGCAGGCGGTGAGCGAGCAGTTGGGCGATACACCGCTCTACCCGCGTCTGTGGACCGATGGCGAGCTCTCGACTGCCCAGCTCTCGTTGGCCACGCTGGAAGAGATCGAGACCTTGGGCCCCTACGGGCGGGAGTTCGATCCGCCGCTGTTCGAAGGGCGCTTTATCGTCGAGGCGTTACGCCCCGTTGGGGCGGAGGGTTCACACCTAATGATGGAGCTCTCCATGGGAGCGGTGACCCGCAAAGCGATCTGGTTTCGCGCTCTCACGCCGGGGGAGCTGCCCTCGTTTGGCGTGGGCGACACGCTGCACTGCGCGTACAAGCTCAATCGTAACCGCTGGCGGGGACGCGAGTCGCTGCAGCTGATGGTGGAGCACGCTAGCCCCGTTTAACGCTCTCCGCTATCCTCGCGTCCTTGGCCGCTCGAGCGGCCGCTCCAATAATCCCAAAAAAGGACGCTCTCATGCGCATGGAAGATCTTCCCAAGGACCCCCACAAGCCCTACGAAGACATCATGGCGATGTTGTTGGGGACGCTGTTCGTCGCACTCGGGGTGACGTTCTATACCCACGCGGTGTTGCTCACCGGTAGCACCGCAGGGATGGCGCTACTGCTCAATTACCTGACCGGGTGGGGTTTTGGCGTCTGGTTTTTTGCCATCAACCTGCCGTTTTACTATCTGGCGATCAAACGCATGGGGTGGAGCTTTACGCTGCGCACCTTTGTCGCCATTGGCTTGGTCTCGCTGTTCTCCGAGCTCACCCAGGGGTGGGTCGAATTTGCCAACGTGCCGTCGCTCTACGCGGCGCTGATGGGCGGGGCGCTGATGGGCATTGGCATGCTGATGTTGTTTCGCCACCGTACCAGCCTTGGCGGTATCAACATTCTCGCCCTCTACCTGCAGGACAAACACGGCCTGCGGGCGGGCTATGTGCAGCTCGGCATCGATGGCGTGATCCTGCTGGTGGCGCTCACCCAGCTACCGCTAGACCGTGTGGGCTACTCGGTGCTGGGAGCGCTGATGCTCAACCTGATCATCGCCCTGAACCACAAGCCAGGGCGTTATATCGGGGTGAGCTAGCCGTGATGACGTAAAGTCAGCTAGTTAAGCCAAAACCACCAGACGATCAAGCCAATGATGGCAATACCCGCAAGGTTGATCAGTAAACTCATACGGCCTCCTGTTGGCTGGGCTTCCATAACCGCAGGCGGTTGGCGTTGCTGACCACGGTGATCGAAGAGAGTGACATGGCCGCGCCTGCGATAATGGGAGAGAGCAACATACCAGTGATGGGGTAGAGTGCGCCTGCGGCAATCGGGATGCACAGCACGTTATAGCCAAACGCGCCGATCAGGTTCTGCTTGATGTTGGTCAGCGTGGCACGGCTCAGCTCGATCGCCGTGGCCACGCCGTGCAGCGAGCCGCGCATCAGCGTCATACCGGCGCTCTCCATGGCGATATCGGTGCCCTGGCCAATGGCAAACCCCACGTTGGCCCGGGCCAGTGCGGGGGCATCGTTGATGCCGTCGCCCACCATGCCAACGACTTCGCCCACCGCTTGGCGGCGCTCAATCTCGGCGTGCTTGTCATCGGGCGTCATCCCAGCCTTGAACTCGCTAATGCCGATCTCGCGGGCCACCGCAGCGGCGGTATGCTCGTTATCGCCCGTCAGCATCACCACGGTTAACCCATCATCCTGCAAGCGCTTCACGGCGGCCGCGGCATCGTTGCGCAGCGGGTCGCTAACCCCAAAGAGGGCAGCGAGCTTACCATTCACGGCTAAATAGACCAGCGAGCGCGCCTTGGCTTCTAGCTGGCGAATGCTCTCGTCTGCCGGGGAAAGGTCGACGCCAGACGCTTCCAATAAACGCGCATTGCCCAGCAGCAGCGTGTCATTGGCTTGGCTGGTGCCTTTCACACCGCCGCCGGTCACGCTATCAAAGCTAGCCAGCGTATCGGGGCGGGCGTCATACTCTTCGGCGTAGGCTGTCAGCGCTTTGGCCAGCGGGTGCTCCGAGCGGCTCTCTAGGGCGGCCACCCAGGCCAGCACTTGGGGGCTGTCGTTATGCAGCACCGTTGCCTCGGTGACGCGCGGTTTGCCCTCGGTCAGGGTACCCGTTTTATCGACCACCAGGGTGGTCAGGCGGCTCGCGGTTTGCAGCGCCTCGCCGCTGCGCACCAGTACGCCATGCTCGGCGGCTTTGCCCACGCCAATCATGGTGGAGATCGGGGTGGCCAAGCCCAGCGCGCAGGGGCAGGCAATGATCAGCACGGTCGTGGCAGTGACCAGCATATGAATGACCACCGGGGCAGGCCCCAGGTTGTACCAGGCAAGGGCCGTCAACACGGCCATGATCATCACGGCGGGCACGAACACGCCTGAGATTTTATCGGCCAGCTCACCAATTGGCGGGCGAGAGTTTTGGGCGCTGGCAACCTGTTCGGTAATGCGTCCCAGACGGGTATCGCGGCCGATGCGCGTGGCGCGGTAGACCAAGCTGCCGTTGCCATTCACCGTGCCCGCACTGACCTCGTCATCCGCCGTTTTGTGCACCGGCACGGGTTCGCCGGTCAGCATCGACTCATCGATATAGCTCTGGCCGTCGAGTACCACGCCATCCACCGGCAGCCGCTCACCGGGGCGCACGCGAATAGGGTCATCCAGCGCGACGTCGTCAACCGCAATCTCTTGTTCAACGCCGTTGCGTATCACCCGGGCGGTTTTTTCCTGCAGGTCGAGCAGCCGTTTAAGGGCATTGCTCGTGCGACCGCGGGCACGTAACTCCATGGCGTTACCCAGGAGAATCAACCCCACCACCATGGCCGACGCTTCAAAATAGATGCCCTGAGCCACCTCCGGCAGCCAGGGGGCGAAGAGCACCACCATCATCGAGTAGAGCCAGGCGGTGCCGGTGCCCATCGCCACTAGGGTGTCCATGTTGGCCTGATGATGCTTGAGCTGTTTCCAGGCGTTGGTGAAAAAGTGCCGCCCAGGAAAGGCCAAAATGGCGAGCGTCAGCAGGCCAATCATCAGCCAGTACAGGCGGCCAACGCCCATGGGGTGGGGATGATAGACGAACATGCTCAGCATCAGCGGAATCGCGAGGGAGAGTGACAGCACGCTGCCCTTTAGGCGCTGGCGGTAGGTAACGGCCTCTTGCGCCTCGCGCGTGCGCTCGGCGTCACGCATATCCACAATCGGTTCGGCGCGATAGCCCGCCTCGGCAACGGCGGCCATTAGCGCTTCCTGAGTAGCGCTGCCGGTGACGTGTGCGGTGTGGGTGCCGAAATTCACCGAGGCGCCGCTGACGCCGGGCGTGTTGGCAATCGCTTTTTCGACGCTTTTGACACAGCCCGCGCAGGTCATGCCGCTAATTAGCAGGCGCTGTTGGGGCGCAGCCACGGGAGTGCTCTGTGAGTCGGTGGACGACGGCGCGTCTTGGTGAGATACGTCACTTGTGTCATTGCTGGGTGGATAGCCCGCTCCGTTAAGCGCGCTATCCAGCGCTTGATCGTCGAGGGAACTGGCCACTTCCAGACGCTTTTCTGCCGGAAAGCCCTCCACTTGGGCCGCTGGGTCATGCGCTTGAATGGCCTCGCGCATGCGCTTGACGCAGCCCTGGCAGTTCATGCCCGGCACGGTGCGAATCAGCATCATGGTTTGCTCGGTGTCGTGCTGCATGGGGCCTCCTCGGGAAAACTTTCGATCAAACGGCACAGGCTGTGGCCATCCGGGGTGCCATCGGGCATGTCCTGCCAACTTTCCAGTGCCTGTTCCATTCGCTGGGCGAGTGCTTCGAGTTCGGCAATGCGTGCGCGTATTTGCGGCAGCCGGTGAGCGAGCAGATCGCGCACTAGCGGGCAGGGGGAGTCGCCTTGGTCGGCATGGGCCAAAATGTCGCGGATTTCCGCGACGCTAAACCCCAATTTTCGCGCTCGCTGAATAAAGTGCAGACGCTCCAGGTCGTTATTAGAAAAGAGCTGGTAGCCGTTTTCAGGATGCCGACGGGGGGAGAGCAGGCCTTCGCGCGTATAGTGGCGTACCGTCTCAGGCGTCACGTGAGCACGCTTGGCGAGCTCCCCCACTTTTAAATCGCTCATTGGCATACCCAACCCCTGTGTGTGGTTAACGTATTGTGAGTGTAAAACCTTTGGGTAACCCATAGGTCAAGCGTTGCTGGTCACTCAGCCGAAAGGACTAAAACACTGATTTAAAACAGTCGTGCGACTAATGTATAAGCAAAAAACAAAATAAAACGCTCGTTTGCCCTTGAACCAAACCCGACATTGGGCGAAAACTGAGGTGTAAGAACAACGCGGGTGGATGGCAGAATCCGCCGGATCATCGGGAGAGAGGCCCACAATGCATAATAACTTCAAAAAACTAACCCTAGTGGCCGCGGTAGCAGCAGTAGCTTTTGCTAGCCAAGCCAACGCAGGCGGATATCAAATCAACGAGCAGAGCGTCAGCGGCCAGGGTTACGGCCATGCAGGACGCAGCTCCAACGTTCACGATGCCACGATCGTGTACGGTAACCCGGCGGGTATGTCGTTCCTCGACCGCGCCCAGATTACGGCGGGCGGTACTTTTCTGAGCGTCGATACGGATATTAGTAATGTGAGTGCTAGCCGTACGTTGGATGCTGGGGTTGCTCAGGGTGGCGCACCGAATGGTGTGCAGATACCTGTGGGTGGCATCCCAGGTACTAACGATGGCGATATGGTGCCCGGCACGCTGGTTCCCTTCGCGTTTTATGCTCATCCTGTCAACGAACAGCTGGCGTTCGGCTTTGGTGTCTATGCGCCGTTTGGTTCTAAAACCGAGTACGAAGATACGTTCCAAGGCCGCTATTTTGGCGACTATACCGAACTACGTGTCGTGAGCGCCCAGCCGACCGTTTCATACCGTTTTAACGATCAGTGGTCGGCCGGTATCGGTATTACGTATAACCAAGTAGAGGGTGAGCTGCGTCGCCAGTTGCCCACCAGCGCAGCCTTTAATGCAGCAGGCGACATCGACTCTCGGGTAGAGGGTGACGATGACGGTTGGGGATATAACCTGGGTGTTATTTATCAGCCGGTACCCGAGACCACGTTGGGCTTGACCTATCGCTCGGCAGTGGATTATGAGCTGGAGGGCACCTTCCAAGCCACAGACCCGCTGGGTAACGTCGTGCGTGCCGATACGGCGAGCCTGGACTTGACCACGCCTGAAACGGTCAACTTATCGTTGACGCAGCAAATGACGGATCGCCTGAAGTTGATGTTCGGGGCTTCCTGGGTGCGCTGGAGCCAGTTTGAAGAAATCTCGATTGTAGGCAGCCAGGGCAATGAAATTACCAACGAGCAGCAAAACTACTCGAATGCCTGGGCCTTTGCCACTGGCGGTGAGTATCAGTTAACGCCGACCTTAGCCCTGCGTGCAGGTGTGACGTTAGACTTCACGCCTACCAATGACCAAGACCGCAGCGTACGTATTCCGTCCGATGACCGGCGCATCTTCTCGCTTGGCGCAGGCTGGAGCCCGACCCCTGACTTGACGCTGGACTTTGCCTACTCCTACCTCACCGAGCGCAGCACCTTTGTTGAGCAAGATCGCCAAGACCTGCTTGCCAGTGCCCAAACCGGTGGTATTCCCGTCGGCGGCGCGACTTACTCAGCCGACTACAAAAACGAAGCCCATGGTTTCGGTGCCCAGTTGACCTATCGGTTCTGATCGACGCTCGCGCTTACTGATCGGTCTTCGACCTACTGACCCGGCTTCGGCCGGGTTTTTTACGTGATGCGCAACGGGCTGGGTGGGTGCGGTGAGCGCTGGGTTTCGTTACAATGCGTCCCAGAATAACGCCGCTGGGGTAGCTTGCGCAGGTGTCGACCACCTAACCGTGAGCTGCCACAGCGGCGCCTGTCTCTTTTACGCTACCATCCAGCGTGCAGGAGACGTCGTCCATTTACAAACCCAGTCACCGACCAAGGCCAAAACGATCCATGTTGGAAACCAACCCGATTCATCACCAGATCAAGGACCTGTCTGAGCGGACAGACGTTCTTAGGGGGTATCTTTGACTATGCCGAGCGTAAAGATCGGCTAGAGGAAGTCTCCCGCGAACTCGAAGATCCCAACGTCTGGAACGACCCCGACTATGCCCAGAAATTGGGTAAAGAGCGCGCCACCCTCGAGGCCATCGTGGCGACTATCGACGAGCTGGACCAGGGGCTAGCGGATAGCCGCGACCTACTGGAGCTCGCCGAGATGGAAGAGGACGAGGGCACCGTCGAGGAAGTACGCAAAGAGCTCGACGGCTTACAGGGCGCTCTGGAGAAGCTCGAGTTTCGCCGCATGTTCTCGGGAGAAATGGACGAGAACAACGCCTACCTGGATATTCAATCGGGCTCCGGGGGCACCGAAGCCCAGGATTGGGCCAACATTCTGCTGCGCATGTACTTGCGCTGGGCCGAGAGCCACGGGTTTAAAACCGAGATCATCGAAATCTCGGCGGGCGAAGTCGCTGGCATCAAATCGGCATCGCTGCATATTCAAGGTGACCACGCCTTTGGCTGGCTGCGTACCGAAACCGGCGTTCACCGTTTGGTGCGCAAGAGTCCGTTCGACTCCGGCGGCCGCCGTCACACCTCGTTTGCCTCGGTATTTCTGTCGCCGGAAATCGACGACAGCTTCGAGGTCGAGATCAATCCATCGGATCTGCGTGTCGATACCTATCGTTCCAGCGGTGCGGGTGGTCAGCACGTCAATACCACCGACTCGGCAGTGCGGATTACCCACGAGCCGACCGGTATCGTGGTGGCGTGTCAGAGCCAGCGTAGCCAGCACGCCAACCGCGATTTCGCCATGAAGCAGTTGAAGGCGAAGCTGTGGGAACACGAAATGCAAAAGCGCAATGCGGCCAAGCAGGAGGCGGAAGACTCCAAAGCCGATATCGGTTGGGGCAGCCAAATTCGCTCTTACGTACTGGATGATCAGCGCATTAAAGATCTGCGTACCGGCGTTCAGTCCAGCAACTGTGACAAGGTGCTCGACGGGGACTTGGATCAGTTCATCGTCGCCAGCCTGAAGCAGGGTTTGTAATCTTTTTTAGCGTTTGAACAGAAATAGGGTGCCCGATGGCTAACCAAGACGCGTCTTCTCTCGATAACGAAAATCACCTGATCGCCGAGCGCCGTGCCAAGCTGGCGGCTCGCCGTGAGCGAGCGGCCGAGCAGGGCAAGAGCGCTTTCCCGAACGATTTCCGCCGCGACAGCCTCACCGTCGAGCTGCACAACCTGCTGGGTGAGAAAGACAAAGCCGAGCTGGAAGCGCTGGATCATCAGGCGTCGGTGGCCGGTCGCGTGATGCGCAAACGCGGTCCTTTCATCGTGATTCAGGATGTGGCGGGCCAGATCCAGCTTTACGTGGATAAAAAGGGGCTGCCGGAAGACGTCCTGGAAGACATCAAGGGCTGGGATATCGGCGACATCGTGGCTGCCCGCGGCCCGGTGCACAAATCCGGCAAGGGCGACCTGTACGTGATGATGGTCGAGGCGCAGCTGCTGACCAAGAGCCTGCGTCCGCTACCGGACAAGTTTCACGGCCTGACCGACCAAGAAGCACGCTATCGCCAGCGCTACGTGGACCTGATCATGAACCCGCAGTCGCGGAAGGTGTTCGAGACCCGCGCGGCGGTGATCAGCTCCATGCGCCGCTTCTTCGAAGCCCGTGGTTTCATGGAAGTGGAAACGCCGATGCTGCAGCCGATCCCCGGCGGCGCGGCGGCGCGCCCGTTCATCACCCACCATAATGCGCTGGACATCGACATGTACCTGCGTATTGCCCCAGAGCTCTACCTGAAGCGTCTGGTGGTGGGTGGTTTCGAGAGAGTGTTCGAGATCAACCGCAACTTCCGTAACGAGGGCTTGTCCACGCGCCACAACCCCGAGTTCACCATGGTGGAGTTCTACTGGGCCTACGCGGATTATCGCGACCTGCTGGACATGACCGAAGCCATGCTGCGCACCGCCGCCCAGGAGGTGCTCGGCACCACCACGATCACCTACCAAGGGGCCAGCTACGATTTCGGCCAGCCCTTCAAGCGCCTCACCCTGCGCCAGGCGATTCTGGATCACGGTGACGGCATCACCGACGCCGACCTGGATACCCTGGACGCCGCCCGTGCAACGGCGGAAAGGCTCGGCATCAAGGTGAAAGAGAGTTGGGGGCTGGGTAAAGTCCAAACCGAGATTTTCGAAGAGGTGGCCGAGCACCAGCTCGATCAGCCGACGTTCATCACCGAGTACCCGGCAGAGGTCAGCCCGCTGGCGCGGCGTAACGATGCCGACCCCTTCGTCACCGATCGCTTCGAGTTCTTCGTCGGTGGCCGCGAGATCGCCAACGGTTTCTCGGAGCTGAACGACGCCGAAGACCAGGCGGAGCGCTTCCGCGAGCAGGCGGCCGAAAAAGACGCCGGTGACCTGGAAGCCATGTACTACGACGCTGACTACGTGCGCGCCTTGGAGTACGGCATGCCGCCGACAGCGGGCGAGGGGATCGGTATCGACCGGTTGGTGATGCTGTTCACCGACAGCCCCTCCATTCGTGACGTGCTGCTATTCCCGGCAATGCGTCCCGAAGTTGATTGACGTCAAACGTGGCGCTAGCGGACGAAAAGTTGGTAAGGGCGCGATTTAGCGCCCATAATGGTCAACGTTTCGACGGCGAGGAGAATCCCATGAAACTGCTTAATCGCTCTGCCCTGAGCGTCAGGCCGACCCAGACCTTCGTGGACTGGATCAATGCGCTCGAACCCACCATGGGAGACGACGACCTGACCCTGGACGACGTCGAACGTGAAAGTACGGTCTACCTGATCCCTGAGATGGATACCCCAGAGGCGCTGGAGACATTCGTTCGTGAACGTCACGTAGAAATCCTAGAAACCGAGCTGCGTGCTTGGGAAGAGGATGAGCGTCAGTGGCCAGAAAAACTCGACTGGTCGCTGTTTCAGGACTTCCTGCGCGTGGAGCATAGCTACCTCGCCATCGACCTGGATGACGAAACGGCGTTGGAAATCTCCGATGTCGATGACTCGCTGCTGCTCGACCATGAGCAAGATTAGCGTGCTAGTATTCTTATGCTAAGCGCACTGTAAAACCGGCTTCGGCCGGTTTTGCCGTTTCAGAGGGTGTTGTTCAGGAACTCATCACCATGCGACTGTTTGAAACTCGCCCCGGCGACGACGGCCTGCCTGGGCCCGAGCGCCTATTGGCCGTGCTGGCGCTCGTGACCGGCACGCTCATGGCGGTGGTCGATACCACCATGATCAATTTGGCCTTGCCCACCATCGCCGCTGATTTAGGCGTGTCGGCATCCCGGGCGGTGTGGATCACTAACCTGTTTCAGGTCGTTTGCGCGGCCTTTTTGTTGGTGTTTGCCGGTGTCAGCGAGCTGATAACCCGTCGACGGCTCTACCTGTTGGGTTTGGCTACCTTCGTAATGGCGGCACTCGGTGCCGCGCTGTCGCGTAACCTCGAAACGCTACTCGTGTTTCGTGCGCTGCAAGGCTTGGGCGCAGCGGCCACGCTCTCCATTGGGCCGTCGCTCTACCGCGCCATTTTTCCGTCCCGTCTGCTCGGCAGCGCGCTGGGGCTCAGTGCGCTGGTCGTGGCGGGCGGTTATGCCGCAGGCCCTACCCTCAGTGGCGTCATTCTCTCGTTCGCGGACTGGCCGTGGCTGTTCGCGCTCAACGTGCCGCTAGGGCTCTGCTCGCTCTGGCTGGCCCGCCGAGCGCTGCCGAAAGAGACCCCGCGCCAAGGTGGCTTCGATACGCTGGGGGCGCTTTACTCGATGCTGATGCTGGCGAGCTTTTTTATCGCCATGGATGCCGTGGGCCACGCCGCACCGGTGTGGCAAAGCGGCGGATGGGGGCTGCTGGCGGTAGTGGGCTGCGCGCTATTTGTGCGTCGCCAGCGGCGGGCGCCTTACCCGTTACTGCCGCTAAGCGTGTTTGCCGAAAAGCGTTTCACGCTGGCGGTGTCCGCGTCGGGGCTAGCGTTTATCGGCCAGGGACTCACCTTTGTGGCGCTGTCGTTCTTTTATCAGGAGCAGATGGGGTTTTCGCCCTTGGAGACTGCGTGGCTGTTCACGCCCTGGCCGCTGGCGATCATGCTGGTGGGGCCGGTCGCAGGGCGTTTGGCAGATCGCTTCAACCCCAGCCTGCTGTCGAGTACGGGGCTGCTGCTGCTGATCGTCGGGTTGGTGGCGTTGGCGCTGGTGGACGAGAGTACGGGGGTCGCGGGAAGCTTGTGGCGAACGGCCCTTTGCGGGATTGGCTTCGGGCTTTTTCAGCCGCCCAATAACCGGGAAATGATGGGCAGCCTGCCGCCTGAGCGTAGCGCCAACGTGTCCGGCGTGATGAGCACCACGCGCACGGTGGGGCAGTCACTCGGGGTTGCGCTGGTCGGCGCGGCGCTGGCGCTTGGATCGCCCGTTCAGTTAACCCTCTGGTTGGGGGCAGGGACGACGCTGTTGGCATTGCTGGCAAGTCTTTCCCGTGTGTCGTTGGCCCAGCGGGCGCTCGTCGAGCGGAGGGCATCGTCTGTTGGCGAGTAACGGCGTACAATAGGGCCGTTGCTGACGGAAGGAGAGTCCCATGGCGATACAGACACAAATCGAGCAAAAGTTGGCGGCGCTAACCCCAGACGTGCTCCGAGTCGAGAACGAGAGCCACATGCACAACGTGCCGGCCAACTCGGAAACGCACTTCAAAGTGACCTTGGTAAGCGACAGCTTCGACGGTATGATGCCGGTGAAGCGTCATCAGCAAATATATGCCCTGTTGGCTGACGAACTCTCGGGCCCGGTCCACGCGCTGGCGCTACACCTTTATACGCCCCGCGAGTGGCAGGCGCGCGGCAGCGAGCGTCCCAACTCTCCCAACTGTCGTGGCGGCGGCCAGTGACCCAAGAAGTCACTCGTCGGCACTATCTGGATGCCATGGGCATTACGTCCTGGGCGTCCCGTTATCAGTTACCCAACGCCCTGCCCACTGACGTCTGTGAGTGGCAAGACGCACCGGCCAAAGCGGCACCGCGCGAGCGCTTGCAGGCGCTGCTCGACGACGCCCCCGCGCGCCAGCCCTCTCGCCAGCCCGGTCGTGACTCCGATCTTGCCCCCACAGTCGCTGCGTCACCCTCGGCCGTCAAAGCGCTGCTGGGCCAGCCAACGCCCACAGAGCAGGTATCTCAGCCAGAGGCGAGCACAGAGCTTGCACCGACAACACAGGTCGAACGCGCCGAGCCACTGACGTTCAGCCTCTCCTGCGCTTGCATCGACGGGCGCTGGCTCAGTCTCTGTGAAGGCGAGATCTCGGCGGTCGAGCAGCAGCTGCTGGCCAACATGCTGCGTGCTGCGGGCATCGGACATGGCGAGCTGCCCACGGTGACTCACTTCACCTGGCCGCCCATGGCCACTGCCTTCGAGCCTGAAGAGCCCCTTGAAGAAGCGCAAGAGGGCGTGGCAGCGTTTATTGCCGGTGCGGTAAGTCGGCAAGGTTGGCAATTAGAGCAGGTGCTTTGGTGGGGCGCTGAGAGCGCAACGCCCGATTTGGAGCGCGTCATCGCGCTCGATGGTGGGCATAGCGAAACGCTCGCGCTACCGGTTTGGCAAGGGCCCTCGCTGGCTGCGCTGACCCAAGACGCGAATGCCAAACGTGCGCTATGGCCGCGTTTGGTGGCTTTAGGCAAGCAGTGGGGCGATGCGTGATCGAGCGTTTGCGTCCGGACCATCGAGCTCCGCTTCTGAAACTGGAAGCCCTCGCCCAAAGCGGCGCCAGTGGCCAGCAGTTGGCGGAGGCGTTAGCCGATGACCAAACGTGGGTCTTGGGCGATTGGCAGGGCGACGTGCTCGCAGGCTATGCCGTGATCGCGCAACTCCCGTTCGATGCCGAGCTCCAGGCCATTGGCGTGCGGCCTGAGTGTCAGGGGCAAGGCAGGGCACGACGCTTGTTGGGTGAGGTCATTACCTTGGCCACGCGCTGGCAAGCAGAACGATTACTGCTGGAAGTGCGCGTCGGCAACCAGCGAGCCATTGCGCTCTATCGGCAGGCAGGGTTTCAGGAGGATGGTCGTCGGAAGAACTACTACCCGGCCGCCAACGGCGCGACCGGGCGGGAAGATGCGCTGCTGATGTCGCGAGCGCTGGCTTAGGAGGCGCTGCTGTCGTCCATGCCATCGAACTTGCTGAGGACACTCTGCAAGCGGCGCTCCCACTCTTCACGCTCTTGCTTTAGCTGCGCGTTTTCGTTGCGTAACTCTTCGTTTTCTAGCTTCATCATCTCCAACGCCTCGACGGTGTCGGTGACTTTTTGTTCCAACTGATTGAACAGCTCAAGGCTCATGCCTACCTCCAGTAACGAACGACAGGCGGCTGCCTGTCGTTATGTCATAAAATCGGGCGTGGTGCGTCACTCGATGGGGCGAGCGTAACGCCGCTGTTACTTGTCGGCAAGCGCTTTAGGTGAGCAAGCGTCGATAGAGCCTAGCCATGCTTTCACCCGCCCGGGTTTCTCGGTGAAGCTGCCAATGGGTGGGTACTTCGGGCGTCAGGCCGTACTCGGTCTCCAGGTAGATCATCGCCTCGTTAGCGAGCCAACCGTTCGTCTCTAGCGCGCTGCAGCAATCCGCGGCCAAATCTTGATGAAAGGGCGGGTCGAGAAATACCACGTCCATCGGCTGTCCTGGCGACGCGACAAACGATAGGGCATTGGCGGTGATGACCTTGCCCAGCGCGGTTTTCAAGATGGTGAGGTTCTCGCGAATATGCGACGCCACCTGGGCGTCACGCTCGACGAAGGTGACCTCGGCGGCCCCCCGCGAGAGCGACTCGATGCCTAGTGCACCGGTGCCCGCGAATAGATCCAGCACCTGCTTGCCGTAAAGCGCTTGGCCGAGCCAATTGAACAGCGTTTCACGTACGCGATCTGGGGTTGGGCGCAGGCCAGGATGGTCGAGCACCGGCAGTTGGCGGCGCCGGAAATCACCGCCGATGATGCGCAGTTTTCCCGGCGGTTTGGCTTGGCCACGAGAAGATGTCGATGGGCGCGAGGAGGCGCGCGAAGAGCGTTGTCGTTTCATGACGCGATTGTAGCGGGCTACTTATCCAAAGTCTTGGTCTGCGGTGGTAGGATAATCGCAATGTTCACCTATTTCGTCGGATGACCCCTATGTTCGGTTTTTTCAAACGTAAGAAAAAGGACGACTCCCAGCAGGAGCCTCAGGATGCCCAGGAGCAGCCTGCGCTGTCGGAGGAGCCCGAGGGCTCGACTGAGCAAGAGATTGCTGCGGAGGAGAGATCGGCACCTGCCAAAGCGCCTGCGGAACCCCCTGCGCCCTCTGAGTCGCTGGCAGACGAATCGCCCTCACATGCACCGGCATCCGTAGGTGACGCTGCCGAGGTGCTCGCCCAGGAGCAGTCGCCCGAACCGGTCGATAAAGAAGACGTTCAGCCCACCGGCGTCGATGAAGAGGTGACGCCTGCGTCGCTCATGGATACTGTGCCAGAGCCAGAGCCAGAGCCAGAGCCAGAGCCAGAGCCCGCCGCGAAGGCAGCCCTTCAGGAAAAGCCGGTGGCAGAAAAAGGCGAAAAGAGAGGCTGGTTTGCGCGCATCAAGTCTGGTCTAGGGAAAACTCGCGCCAACCTGACCGACGGCCTGGCCGATCTTTTCCTCGGCAAAAAGCAGATCGATGACGAGCTGCTGGAGGACTTGGAAACCCAGCTGCTCATGGCCGATGTGGGCATCGACGCGACGAGCGAGATCATCGAACGCTTGGAAGCGCGCGTCTCCCGCAAAGAGCTCAACAACCCCGAGGCGCTCTACCGTGGCCTGCAAGAAGAGCTGGCCGCACTGCTGGCCCCCGTGTCGACGCCACTCAGCTTCGAGAAAGAGCGCGACGGCCCCTTCGTGATTTTGGTGGTCGGGGTCAATGGTGTCGGCAAAACCACCACCATCGGCAAGCTCACCCAGCGCTTTCAGCGCGAAGGTAAGAGCGTCATGCTGGCCGCTGGGGATACTTTCCGTGCGGCCGCGGTCGAGCAGTTGAAGGTGTGGGGCGAGCGTAACCATGTGCCGGTCATTGCCCAGCATACCGGTGCCGATAGCGCCTCGGTGATTTACGATGCGGTGGCGGCCGCCAAATCCCGCGGTGTAGACGTGTTGATTGCCGATACCGCTGGACGACTGCACAACAAGAGTCATCTAATGGAAGAGCTGAAAAAAGTGCATCGAGTGATGCAGAAGCTCGATGACACGGCGCCCCACGAGGTCATGCTCGTATTGGATGCGGGCACGGGACAGAACGCCATTTCCCAAGCGTCGACCTTCAACGAAGCGGTGCCGATTAGTGGGATTACCCTGACCAAGCTGGATGGCACCGCCAAAGGCGGCATCATCTTTGCGTTGGCCAAGCAGCTCGAAACGCCGATCCGCTTTATTGGGGTGGGCGAAGGCCTGGATGATCTGCGCCCCTTCAACGCCGATGACTTCGTCAACGCGCTCTTCGACCGCCAAGGAGACGATGGCCACGCATGATAGCCTTTGAGCATGTGGGGAAGCGCTATGGAGGGCGCTTCGAGGCGTTGGCACACTTGAACTTTCGCGTCGCACGAGGCGAAATGGTCTTTCTCACCGGCCACTCGGGGGCGGGAAAAAGTTCGCTGCTGCGCTTGATCATGCGGTTGGAAAAACCCAGCCGTGGCCGGGTGGTGGTGGCTGGGCACGACATTGCCCAGCTCCACGTCAGTCAAGTGCCGTTCTATCGACGTCAGATAGGTGTGGTCTTTCAAGACCATCAGCTGCTGTTCGATCGTAGCGTGTTCCACAACGTGTCGCTGCCGCTGGACATTCAAGGTGTAGAGCCCCGTGAGGCAGCCCGGCGCGTGCGCGCTGCGCTGGACAAGGTTGGCCTGTTGCACCGTGAAAAAGCCCTTCCTATCGAGCTATCGGGTGGTGAGCAGCAGCGTGTGGGCATCGCCCGTGCTGTGGTCAACAAACCCGCGCTGCTGCTGGCCGATGAACCCACCGGGAATCTGGACCCCCAGCTCTCAGCCGATATCATGGCGCTATTCGAAGACTTCAATCGTATTGGCACCACCGTGATGATCGCGAGCCACGACTTGGCCCTGATTGCGCGCTTGCGTCATCGGATTCTGCGTCTGCGGGATGGCCGTCTAGTGGCCGATGAGGGGGCCGTATGAAGCGCTCGGCCACTCCTCGCCAAAGCGGCGCCGCCCCCCGTGCTGCCCGCGCGCCCGCAAAGCCCCATGCCCCTGTACCGGAAAAAACGCCCCGCGGTGGGGCTCGCTCGCAGCAAACACGTATGGGCAGCCGTCTGCGGGCCTGGGGGCGTCACCACCGGGCCATGGCGCTGGATAGCCTTTTTCGACTGGTGCGCTACCCGTTGGGCAACCTGCTGACCATGCTGGCCATTGCCATTGCCTTGGTGCTTCCCGCCGCTCTATGGCTGACGTTGGACAGCGCCAAGCTGCTGGATGCCGAGCTGGATGAAAGCGCGTCGCTCACCGTTTATCTCGATATGGGGATTGATGCAGCGCAGGCGGCTCGGATCGAAGAGGCGGTGAGTGCTGACGGCGGCGTGGCGCAGACGCGCATGATCAGCCCAGAGCAGGGCATGGCGGATTTCCAGCAGTCGTTGGGCATCGACGATACCCTGGCAGGGCTTGACGATAATCCGCTCCCCGCGAGTATCGTCATTTCCCCTCAAGATGTAGAGCCCGCTGCGATGGCTGAACTGGCCGAGCGGCTCGAGGGGGTAACTGGCATCGATGAAGTACGCGTCGATTTGGCCTGGGTCGAGCGGCTGCGCCATCTGGCGGCGTTGGGACGCCGCGTGGCGCTGGCGCTGGGGGTGCTGTTTGGTTTCGGTGTACTGCTGGTCGTCGGTAATACCATTCGCTTGTCGGTGGAGAGCCGACGCCGTGAAATCGAAGTGGTCATGCTGATCGGCGCAACGCACGCCTTCGTGCGTCGCCCGTTCTTGTACAGTGGAGCCTGGTATGGCGCTGGAGGCGGGCTTTTGGCGCTGGGTCTGTTGGCCTTGGGCAATCACTGGCTATCGCTGCCGGTGGCGGCGCTCGCGGCAAGTTATGGCGCTAGCTTCACCTTGCCGCAGTTGGACGTGACAGGCTCTACAATTCTGCTATCTTGCAGTACACTACTTGGCTGGCTGGGCGCTTGGCTTGCCGTCACGCGCCATCTTTCCAGCATACGCCCGCGCTGAGCATGCGTCTGTCGCGTTGTCATCTTCACGTTATAGGCAGTACATAGACTCCGCGATATTGTCCATGCGGGCAGTCACGGGAATTTCTACCCCCGTGGCGTGATCGATGCCAACTGTGCGTCGATCGTTTGAACCTCTGGGTTCGACTAAGGTCTTAAGGTTAACGCAAGACGTTTGGCTGCGCACATTCACGCGACGCCAGCACGTCAACCACGATAGGTTTTAAGGGAGACCATCTGCACATGAGCACTAGTCTTCTACCGGTGGGACAGCTTTCACCAGGCAATGACCTGGGTGGCTACATTCAAGCGGTGAATGGCATCGCGGTGCTGAGCGTCGAAGAGGAGCGCGAGCTGGCGTTCCGTCTTTACGATGAGGGCGATCTAGAGGCAGCACGTCGATTGGTGCTATCGCACCTTCGTTTCGTGGTGCACATTGCTCGCAGCTACTCCGGTTACGGTCTGCCGCAAGCGGACTTGATTCAGGAAGGCAACGTCGGTTTGATGAAAGCCGTCAAGCGCTTCGATCCCAATCAAGGGGTACGCTTGGTGTCGTTTGCCGTGCACTGGATCAAAGCCGAAATTCATGAGTTCGTGCTGCGTAACTGGCGTATCGTCAAAATCGCCACCACCAAGGCGCAGCGTAAGCTGTTCTTCAATCTGCGCAGTGCGAAAAAGCGTTTGGCATGGCTGAACAACGACGAGGTCGACGCAATTGCCAAAGATCTCGACGTGAAACCGGAAGTCGTGCGCGATATGGAAGGGCGCCTCTCGGCATTCGACGCAGGGTACGACGCATCGCCCAGTGATGACGAAGAGAGTACGTATCAAGCGCCAGCGTACTTCCTCGATGACGCTTCCGCTGACCCGGCGACACAGCTCGAAGACAGCGACTTCGAGGAAGACGCCACGCGTCGTCTTCAACTGGCACTCAAAGCGTTGGACGAGCGCTCGCGGGACATTTTGCAGCGCCGCTGGCTCACCGATGACAAAGCCACGTTGCACGATTTGGCCGACGTGTATGGCGTTAGCGCTGAGCGCATTCGCCAGCTCGAAAAGAACGCCATGAAGAAGCTACGTCAGAAAATGGGCGACGCGGCCATCGCTGCGTAACACTCACGCCTCACGCAGGAAAACGCCCCGCCGGTATCGTTACGGCGGGGCGTTTTCATTTGCTTTGTGCATGTGCTGAGAGCACGCGCCTCATTATGCGGGTTGGGAAGCGTTTCTAAATAGCTGGCCCGAGAGTAGCGTCCACTGATCCTCCCAATACTCGGTAGGCAGCCGCTTGAAGTCGCTGCGGACGTATTGCGAAATACGCCCTTCGGCCTGGGCGATGAGCAGGTTGGCCGCTGCCGAGGCGGTGATGCTGGTGCGCTGCCCTTCACGCAGCTCGGCCTCACGGAGCACCTGCTTGAGCTGCGTTTCCAAGCGCTCGAAGAGCTGGTGTACCCGCTGGCGCAGCCGAGCGGTCTCTCCAGTGAGAACATCGCCGCCCAGTACCCTGGCAAGCCCAGGGTTCTTCTCGGCAAACCCGAGCAAGAGCGAGAGAATCGTCCCGCAGCGGGTCGTGGCATCAGGAATATCGTCGAGAATGCGGGTGATCCTGGCGAAAATGCTCTCTTCGATGAAGTCGATCAAGCCTTCGAACATACGCGCCTTGCTGGGAAAATGGCGATACAGCGCTGCCTCGGAAACGCCCACTTGCCGCGCTAGGGCGGCCGTGGTGATGCGTTTACCGCTATCTTCTTCCAACATAATGGCCAGCGCCTGCAGTATCTGCTCGCGGCGGCGAGGTTTGCTATCGTCACTCATGACTCGTGCCCTCCGTCGCGATTAGCCTGCGTCAGTGATCAGGGTGCCTACCCCGGCGTTGGTAAAGATTTCCAGCAGTACGGCATGGGGCACGCGACCATCGATGATGTGGGCGCTGTTGACACCACCTTTCACCGCGTCCAGTGCACAGCGGATCTTGGGGAGCATCCCGCCGTAGATGGTGCCGTCGGCAATCAAGCCGTCTACCTGAACGGTCGTGAGCCCGGTCAATACCTTACCTTCGCTATTCATCAAACCCGCCACGTTGGTTAGCAGCATGAGTTTTTCGGCGTTCAGCGCTTCGGCTAGCTTGCCTGCTACCAAATCGGCGTTGATGTTGTAGCTGTTGCCTTTGCCATCTACCCCGATAGGTGCGATGACCGGTATGAAATCACGCGCGGCCAACATCTCGATGAGATCGGTAGAGATCGACTCCACCTCGCCCACGTGGCCAATGTCGATGATCTCCGGCGCGGTCATTTCCGGACTTTGATGCTCTACTTTGAGCTGGCGGGCGCGAATTTGGGCACCATCTTTCCCCGTCAGGCCAATCGCTTTGCCGCCGCTTTGATTGATCAGGTTGACGATGCTCTTGTTGACCAAGCCGCCCAGCACCATCTCGACCACGTCCATGGTCTGCGAGTCGGTGACCCGCATGCCGTTGACGAAGCGGGATTCGATATTGAGCTTCTCCAGCAGACTGCCAATTTGCGGCCCACCGCCGTGCACCACCACGGGGTTGATGCCGACCTCCTTCATCAGCACGATGTTACGAGCAAATGAGTCGATCAGCGTATCTTCGGTCATGGCGTTGCCACCGTATTTGACGACGACGGTTTTGCCGGAGAATTGCTGAATGTAGGGAAGCGCTTCTGACAGCACCTCCACGACGACCTGAGGGTCGCGACTAGCTGAACTCATGACGATGTCCCTTGGCTCTTTTTTAATGTCTGTTGCATGGCTGTGCGCGGCTGGCAATCACAGCGTGTTTAACACGTCGCGCGTTCTAAAGGCGCGATCATGTCGTTGTGGTGGCCGGTATGGTCAGTGTCGGTGCGATGCCGTGGAGCGCTTCGGCAAAACGCCCACGGATGCGAGCAAGTGCAGCGCTATCCTTTCCCTCGAAACGCAGCACCAGGGCGGGCGTCGTGTTCGAGGCGCGGCATAAACCCCAGCCGTCGGGGTAATCGACGCGAATGCCATCCAGCGTGGTTTTGATACCTTCGCCGAAGTCGCCCTCTCTGGCAAGCGTCTCGATAATGGTAAATTTTTTGTCATCGGCCACGCTGATGTTGATTTCGGGCGTGCTCACATCCTGAGGAAATTGATCGAAGAAGGTATCCGCATCCCCTGGGAATTGGGCAAGAATCTCCAGCAGCCGGGCGGCTGAGTAGAGACCGTCGTCAAAACCGTACCAGCGCTCTTTGAAAAAAAGGTGGCCACTCATCTCACCACCGAGCAGTGCCCCCGTCTCTTTCATGCGCGCTTTGATGAGCGAGTGCCCGGTGCGCCACATCTCGGGTTCACCCCCAGCCTCGCTAACCACCCTGGCCAAGTTGCCGGTGCACTTGATATCGAAGACCACCTTGGCGCCAGGGTTGCGCGACAGCATATCGGTGGCAAAGTGCATCATCAGGTGGTCGGGGTAAATCATGCGTCCACGAGGCGTCACGACGCCCAGGCGGTCACCGTCGCCGTCGAAGGCCAGGCCGATGTCGGCTCCGCTGTGTTGAACGTGGTGAATCAGGTCTTGGAGGTTTTCAGGCTTGCCGGGGTCGGGGTGATGATTAGGAAAGCGCCCATCGATCTCGGCATAGAGCGGCGTGGTCGTTACTCCCAATCGCTCGAGCAACTGCGGGCCTAGCTCGCCAGCCACCCCGTTGCCGCAATCCACCACGGCGCTAAGCGGGCGCGTTACCTTCACATCACTCAAGATGCGTTCCAGATAGGTGGCGCGCAGATCGTGGTGGCGCACGCGACCGTCGCCTTGGGTGAAGTTACCTGCTTGAATGCGCTCAAAGAGCGCAGTAATTGCGTCGCCCGATAAGGTGTCGCCCGCCAGGACGATCTTGAAGCCATTGTAGTCCGGCGGGTTATGGCTACCGGTGAGCATCACACCCGAGCAGCTCTCTGCCAGCGTGTGAGTGGCAAAATAGAGAACCGGCGTGGGCACCATGCCGATATCGATCACGTCTCTTCCCGCGGCCTGCAGGCCGCGAATGAGCGCCGCCTGCAGGCGTGGCCCAGACGTGCGGCCGTCCCGCGCCACAATCACCGTGTGTTCGCCGCGAGCGGCCGCTTCGGAGCCGACGGCGCGGCCAATCAGCTCGGTGGTGGCATCGTCGAGCGTGTCATCGACGACGCCGCGAATGTCATAGGCGCGAAATATCGAAGCGGGTACGGTCATCATCGATCCTTGAAAAGGCAAAGGGGGCGTCGTAAGGCGAGCTATTGGCGACCGGTGCTGCCGAAACCGCCGCCGCCGCGGGAGGAGTCGTTGAAGCGCTCGACGATGTCGAGGTCGGCCTGCACCACGGGCACCAAGACGTACTGGGCCAGCCGCTCGAACGGCGTCACGGTGAAGCTGTGTTGGCCTCGGTTCCAAACCGAGATCATCAGCTCTCCCTGATAGTCGGAGTCGATCAAACCCACCAGGTTGCCCAGTACGATGCCGTGTTTATGGCCCAGGCCCGAGCGTGGCAAAATCATGCCCGCTAAGCCCGAGTCTTCAATATAGATGGCAAGCCCGGTTCGCACGAGCTGGCATTCGCCGGGGGCGAGCGTCAACGGCTCATCCAGCAACGCCCGCAAGTCCATGCCCGCAGAGCCTGTCGTGGCATAGGTGGGGAGATAGTCGTGGAGGCGCTCGTCCAGGACGTTGCACTGTAGGCGAGGGCGGGAACTGCTCATGGTTAGGCTCCAGAAGAGGTCAAAGAGAGGTGGGTGAGGGCGTGCCGAACGATCAGCGCGGCCAGCTGCGTTTTAGGCTGTGGCGGTGCGACGAGTCGGTCACTACCGTCGGATGTTCGCCATAGCAGCAGCGCCGCGTTGTCGTCGCTGCCAAATCCCAGCCCCTGTTGGGAAACATCATTAGCGACGATCATATCGAGTCCTTTGCGGGCGAGCTTATCCTGGGCGTAACGCTCGATGTCTTGGGTCTCGGCGGCAAAGCCCACGACAAAGGGGCGCTGGCCGTCCGGTAGCGCCGCAACATCGGCAATGATGTCGGGATTTTTCACCAGCGTGAGCGTTAGGGTGTCCTGGTCGTCGGTTTTTTTCAGCTTGTGCTCGGCCGCGTTGGCGGCGCGGTAGTCGGCTACCGCTGCGCAGCCAATGAACAGCGCGGCGGTTGGCGCGAGATCGAGCGCTGCCTCGTGCATCTGCAGGGCCGTGTCGACGTTGAGCCGCTCGACGCCTGTCGGCGTGGGTAGGTTCACCGGCCCGCTGATCAGCGTCACTCGTGCGCCTTGCGCGGCTGCCTCGGCCGCCAGGGCATAGCCCATCTTCCCCGAGCTGTGATTCGACAGGTAGCGGACAGGGTCTAGTGCCTCCCGCGTGGGGCCAGCGGTAATCACGACATGGGGGACGCTGGCCGAGGGGGTAATGGGCGGTGCAAAATGGCGGCTCACGGCCTCCAGAATCTCATCAGGCTCGCTCATGCGCCCTGTGCCGACATCGCCGCAGGCTTGATCGCCCGCGGCAGGGCCTATCAGCTGCCAGCCGTCGCTGGCCAGCTGTGACACGTTGCGCTGAGTGGCGGGGTGGCGCCACATGGCTTGATTCATCGCTGGCGCGATGAGGCGCGGCGCCTCGGACGCCAAACAGAGCGTGGTCAATAAGTCATCCGCCATGCCGTGCACCAATCGTGCGATCAGATCGGCCGTGGCGGGCGCGATCACGATGGCGTCGGCCCAGCGGGCCAGCTCGATATGGCCCATGCCGGCTTCCGCTTCTGGATCTAGCAGCGACGTACGCACCGGCTCCCCCGAGAGCGCCTGAAGTGTCAGCGGCGTAATGAAGGCCTGGGCTCCCTCCGTCATCACCACGCGAACCTCGCAGCCCGCCTGCTTGAGCAGTCGTACGATCAGCGCGCTTTTATACGCCGCAATGCCCGCGCTAACGCCGAGCAGCAGGCGCTTACCCGCAAGTGACGACGTACGTGATGACATACGTGATGACAAAGGGGAATGCGAAAATGAGGCCATGGTCGGCAGTCCAGTGTGACGATCAACAAGGCGCTTACCATACCATTTGACCGATTATTTTGGCATGCTCGGCAAATGTAGGGGCTAGGTATAGTGAGGCGGCGCCATTGAGTTGGCGTTTGAAGGCGGCGCTCTCTCTTTAACTAGGCCGATAACGGCAGCGCATGGGCAAGGAGGCGTGGATGGGAATCAATCATTGGCCCGAGGGGGAGCGGCCGCGGGAAAAACTGCTGACGATGGGCGCGCAGGCTCTCTCGGATGCTGAGCTTCTCGCCATTTTTCTGCGTGTTGGCGTACAGGGACGCTCTGCGGTGGATTTAGCGCGGGACTTGCTGACCAGCTTTGGTGGTTTAAGGCAGTTGCTGGAAGCCGACCAAGCCCAGTTCTGTGCCGCTCGGGGATTGGGGGATGCCAAGTTTGCTCAGCTACAGGCCACCCTGGAGCTTTCGCGGCGTCATTTGGCCAGTCAGCTGGCCCGGGGTAACGCGCTGACGTCGCCAGCGCTGGTGCGTCACTATTTGAGTTCTCAACTCCGTCACTTGGGGCACGAGGAGTTTGCGGTCCTTTTTTTGGACACTCAGCACCGAATTATTCGCTATGAATCCCTATTTCGCGGTACCCTAGACAGCGCATCCGTTTATCCCCGCGAAGTTGCCAAGCGTGCGTTGGAACTACACGCTGGTGCTGTCATCCTGGCCCACAATCATCCCTCGGGTGTAGCGGAGCCCAGCGATGCCGATCGTCGAATCACCGAGCGCTTGAAAGATGCCCTTGCACTCTTTGACGTGCGGGTTCTCGATCATTTCGTGGTGGGAGACGGAGACGTGGTGTCGTTTGCCGAGCGTGGCTGGCTATAGTCATCAACTCAGCAGGAGAAAACGCGCGGCGGGTCGTAGGGCCGATGCCCCTTTTCTAAGTAAATTGTCCAGAAACGCGCTTTTTTGGCCTTTTTGGGCGGTTTCGCTTGCTGGTAGCCAGGTGCTCTGGTATAAAGTGCCACCTTTGAACTTGGGTTGAATAACGGATTTGGGTACAGCTAGGCGGTTAACTGCGTCGACTCCCTCCCTGCTCCGGTTTGCCCGACAGTTTTGAACAACTCGCCAAGCGGTTGGAGGCTCTCATGTCCAAAGTATGTCAGGTTACCGGCAAGCGTCCGGTAACTGGTAACAACGTTTCTCACTCCCAGCGTAAGACACGTCGTCGTTTCTTGCCGAACCTGCACACCCATCGTTTTTGGGTTGAATCCGAAAACCGCTTCGTCAAGCTGCGCGTTTCCTCTAAAGGCATGCGCATCATCGACAAGAAAGGTATCGAGACGGTTCTGGCCGATATCCGCAAACGCGGCGACGCAATCTAAGCGAGCTTTTGCTACGCACTTTTGGGAGAGTTAAACCATGCGCGATAAGATCAAGCTGGTGTCTAGTGCCGGTACTGGCCACTTCTACACCACTGATAAGAACAAGCGGAACACCCCGGATAAGTTCGAATTCAAGAAATACGACCCGGTGGTCCGTAAGCACGTTATCTACAAGGAAGCCAAGATCAAGTAATCGCGGTTACGATGATCGGCTTTCACCGCAGGCGAGCGCCTGTTGAAAAACCCGGCCCAAAGCCGGGTTTTTGCATGTCTGTCGTTAGGGCGCTGACGGGTCATCTGTCATGGCGCTGTCATCATAGGCTTTCATCATGCCCGAATTGCCTGAAGTAGAAACCACGCGACGTGGCATTGCCCCCTATATCGAAGGGCAAGAGATTACCGAAGTGCGGGTGCGCCAGCCGCGCCTGCGGGTGCCAGTGCCTGACGATCTGGCCGATCGGCTGATCGGCGCGCGCGTCGGCGAGCTTTCACGCCGTGCCAAGTATTTGCAGATGCCGCTGGCCACACCCAAAGGCAGCGCCACGCTGCTGTGGCACCTGGGCATGTCGGGCAGCCTGCGTGTGGCGCGCCTGGGCGACGTGCCCAAAAAACACGATCATGTGGACGTCGTGACGGCTAGCGGTTACGTGCTGCGCTATCATGATCCGCGGCGGTTCGGTTTCGTCGATTGGCAGCAGGGCGACGGCAGTCGCGATACCCGCCTTGCTCACTTGGGCCCCGAGCCGCTCAGCGAGGCCTTCGACGGCCAGTGGCTCTACCGCTTGTCCCGCGACAAGCGCGTAGCGGTCAAGCCTTTTCTGATGGATAACCGCGTGGTGGTGGGCGCGGGCAATATCTACGCCGCCGAAGCGCTGTTCATGGCGGGCATCGACCCGCGCCGTGCGGCGGGGCGTATTTCCCGAGCCCGCTACGATGCGCTGGCGGCTGCCGTCAAAGAGGTATTGACGGCAGCCATTACCCAAGGCGGCACGACGCTGCGCGATTTTGTCAGCGGCCAGGGTGAGCCCGGCTACTTTGCCCAGCGGCTCAACGTTTACGGACGTCACGGGCAACCCTGTTTACGCTGCGGCAGCGAGCTGAGACGTATCACTCTGGGCCAGCGGGCCAGCGTGTTCTGCCCCGGCTGCCAGCGTTAAGCGTCGCCTCGCGCGGCGACCCATTTTGCTTATTTGAGCAGCGCTAGAGCGCTGCCCGCCTGCTTTTTTGGAGATTGTTGTGACTCAACGCCTGCGCCTGAACAAGAACGCCGATCGCCGCTTGAAGGCTGGCCATCTGTGGATCTACTCCAACGAAGTCGATATCAAAGAGACGCCGTTAAAGAACTTCGCGGCGGGTGAGTCCGCGCTTGTAGAGGCCTCCAACGGAAAAACGTTGGGCGTGGCCTACGTGAATCCGCACTCGTTGATCTGTGCGCGTATCATGTCTCGAGACCCGGAAATGCGCCTGGACCGCTCGCTGTTCGTGCATCGCTTCAATCAGGCGCTGGCGCTGCGTCAGCGTCTCTTCGATCAGCCCTTCTATCGTCTGATTCATGGGGAAGGCGACCTGCTGCCGGGGCTAGTCATCGACCGCTTTGGCGACGTGCTGGTGGTGCAGCTCAACACGGCGGGTATGCAGGCATTGGCGGAGGAGATCGTCGATGCGCTGGAGAAAGTCGTCAAACCAAGCACGATCGTGTTTCGCAACGACACCGGTGGCCGCCGCCAGGAGGGCCTGGAAGCCCACGTGGAGGTGGTCAAAGGCACGCTACCCGATGAAGTGCTGCTGGTCGAGAATGGCGTGACCTTTGCCGTCCCGGTGCTGAATGGCCAGAAAACCGGCTGGTTCTATGACCATCGTGTCAACCGCGCCTGGCTCAACGGCCAAGTGGCTGGCAAACGCGTGCTGGACGTCTTCAGCTACGTCGGTGGCTGGGGCGTCCAGGCAGCCGCCAGCGGCGCCTCCGAAGTGCTCTGCGTGGACGCCTCTGGCGCGGCGCTGGAGCAAGTGGCGCGCAACGCCGAGCTGAACGGTGTCCAAGAGCAGGTGGCCATCGGCGAAGGCGACGCCTTCGAAGCCCTGGCGGCGCTGAAGGCCGATGGCGAGCAGTTCGACGTGGTGATTCTTGATCCGCCGGCGTTCATCAAAAAGCGCAAGGACATCCCTAACGGTGAGCGCGCCTACTCGCGTCTCAATCGTGAAGCGATGCGTCTGTTGGGCCGCGACGGCCTGCTGCTGTCGGCGTCGTGCTCCATGCACTTGGCGTCCGAGCGGTTGGTCGACGTAGTCCGCGGCGCGGTGCGCCATCAGGATCGTCACGGACAGGTCATCTTCCAGGGCCACCAAGGGCCGGATCATCCGGTACACCCGGCCATTCCAGAAACGGCCTATTTGAAGGCGCTGGGTGTTCGCGTATTCCGCGATTAATCATCCGCAAATCGTCGTCATGAGGTAGGTAGACAGGGAGCGAGTCACATGGAGTGGGCACTGCCAGACCCGTTTGTCATTGACCTGGAGGTGCTGCCAGAGGCGATCGATGCCTACCAGCACGTCAACAACAGCGAGTACTTGCGTTGGGTCGAGCAAATTAGCTGGGCCCACTCCGAGGCATTGGGGCTCTCTCTCGAGCGTTACCGAACGCTGGATAGGGCGATGGTGGTCCATCGTCACGAGCTGGACTACCTCGCGCCAGCCTTTTTAGGGGATGCGCTGCAGCTCGCGACCTGGATCGTCGCGTGCGACGGGCGTTTTAGTCTGACGCGTCGCTTCCAGCTCAAGCGTATCGACGATGGCAAAACGCTGCTCAATGCCCGTACTCGCTTTGCCTGCGTGGCGCTCTCCAGCGGTCGTCCAAAGCGCCTGCCCGAGGAGTATCAGCGTCTCTATGGTAGTGCGGTAGTAGAGGAAGGGTGATGCGCTACTGAGTGGCGTCGATTTTTTCGTGCGCTGCGCTCAAGCGCTAGATCTTTCTGTCAAAAAACGCCTTAGCCGGCGTTTTTTTCGTTTTGATTCATAGGGGTGGTGGTTCTCACCGGCTGTGCTGTAATGCAGTGAGCGACATGTCGTTCATCCGGATTGTGGAGAGTTCAGTCATGAAAATTGCCGTTCCAAAAGAGATCAAAAATCACGAGTACCGTGTTGCACTCACGCCCACAGGGGTACGCGAGCTAACCGGGCGTGGCCATCATGTCTTCGTGGAAAGCGGGGCGGGCGAAGGCGCAGGCTTTCCCGATAGTGCTTATCAAAGCGCGGGAGCCACCATCGAACAGGGCGTGGAGGCGCTGTGGCAACACGCCGAGCTGATCTTGAAAGTCAAAGAGCCGCAGCCAGAGGAAGTCGCGCGTCTCACCCCTGAGCATACGCTGTTTACCTACTTGCACTTGGCCGCTGAACAGTCGCTCACCCAAGGGCTAATGGAAAGTGGTGCCACTTGTATTGCCTACGAAACCATTACCGATGCCAAAGGCGGTCTGCCGCTACTTGCCCCCATGAGTACCGTGGCGGGTCGAATGGCCGTACAGGCGGGGGCGCACAGCCTGGAGAAAGCGCAGGGCGGCTCCGGTGTGCTGCTGCCGGGGGTCCCCGGTGTGTCGCCGGGCAAGGTGACGGTGATCGGCGGCGGTGTCGTCGGCGAAAACGCCGCCCGCATGGCACTCGGCCTGGGCGCGGACGTCACGATCCTGGACAAATCCATTGCCCGCCTGGAGGTGCTGGATGATCGCTATCAAGGGCGCATCAAGACCGTTTACTCCACGGCCGATGCGTTGGATCACGCGGCCAGGGAGTCGGACATGATCGTGGGTGCCGTGCTCATTCCTGGGGCTGCAGCACCCAAGCTGATCACGCGCGCCATGCTGGCAGACATGAAGCCGGGGAGCGTGCTGGTCGACGTGGCGATCGATCAGGGCGGCTGCTTCGAAACCAGCAAGCCCACCACCCACGCCGAGCCCACTTATATCGTCGATGGCATCGTCCACTACTGCGTGGCCAACATGCCCGGTGCCGTGGCGCGGACTTCTACGCTAGGGCTGACCAACGCCACGCTGCCGTTCGTGCTGGCACTCGCCGACAAAGGGTGGCAAAAGGCGCTCGCCGACGATGCGCACTTCTTGCCTGGTCTGAACGTCCATAATGGCCAGATCACTTACCGTGCGGTCGCCGAGGCCTTTGGCTTGGCGAGCGTCGACCCCAGCAGTGTGGTGGGGCGATAAAGGGCTTAAGCGTGTCTAATGCTCAATAGTGGGGCGGAACGTCATCTTCAGGGCGAAAGCTGCCTTGGCTATCGCCTGCTTGGAGCGCCTGATGCTGTTCACGTAGCCGTTCGCGCATCAAGGCGCTGAGTTGCTCGAGTTTTTCCAAGCGTCGTTCTTGCTGGGCGACCGCTTGGTCGAGCGTATCCAGCCAATGCTCTTGATAAGCCAGCCGACTCTCCAACGATTCAAGACGTTGAGTGAGCTCGGCAGGCGATAAATCGTTTGTCATGATAACATCGTCACCTTGTGTAGTATGCTCGGTACTGTTAGGAATGGGCCTGGTAGTTCGAGTATTGTCCTTCGTCTGTTACCCATACAACAAGAGAGCTTTCATCATCTATGAACCCAAAAGTTGTTTTTCGCTGTTTCTTTATCAGTATCTTACTGGCCGCCCCCACGCCGCTTTTGTTGGCGGGGATTGTTCATTTAACCAATGCACCGATGGCTGAACAGTGGCTAGCTGGCGCGGCGTTTAGTGTGTATGCCGCCGTCGCCCTTGGCTGCTTTGTCATGTTGTTCATTGGCACGTTAGCCGCCGCTGCCCTGGCGCCGCCCATGGTGGTCAAAGCGGACGTTGCCCGAGTGAAACCAGCACCGCGTCAGCCTCAAGCGACGTCGCCGGTAGCGGACGATGATGAAGAAGACATCATCGATCCCAACGATGGCCGTGAAGAGGGAGAGGTCAAGTGGTTCAATACCAATAAAGGTTACGGCTTCATTACCCGCGATAACGGAGAGGACGTATTCGTTCACTTTCGTGCCATCCGTGGCCGCGGCCCACGGATGCTGGCCGAAGGCCAAATCGTTCGCTATCACGTGATCAAAAACGATCGTGGCCTGCAGGCCGATGATGTGAGTATTATCGAGTAAGCGTTCTCACAGCGTCCCTTGCTGGTAGAGAAAACCCCCGCATTGGCGGGGGTTTTTGCGTTTAGCGGCCCGAATCGGGCCATTCGATGGCACGCTCTTGGCCGCTGGGCAAAACTTGCCAAAAACGGTCAGGGTCATCGCCGGGATGCCAGCCGCCTAGCGAGCAGCGAACTTCTACCTGCAGTGCCTCAGCGGCATGCTGAGCGCACTCCTGGTCGGTGTGCCACGGCGTCTGGCTGCTGTCGAACCAGAGGCTGGCAAAGCCATCGGCGGCGTTATCCACCAGGAGTACCGGGACGCTATCGCCTTGGTGTTGGCCGCGGGTTTTCCATTTGCCTTTGCCCGCTGGACTAAGCGGCGGCGCACTGAGCACCTCAGCCAGCCAGGCGTTGACGTCATCCAGCGTGGCCTGCGCCAGATACACTTCTATGTCTGGAAACCGCTCCATCATACGCGTACCTCGTCGGTGGTCAGCAGCGCCTGAAGCGTCGCTTCGTAAATACGGCTCAGCTCGTCCAAGTCGCTGGCGCGCACCCGTTCGTTCACCTTGTGGATAGTATCGTTGAGTGGGCCAAGCTCGACGACTTGGGCGCCCAAGGTGGCAATGAAGCGACCATCCGAGGTGCCGCCGCTGGTGGAGAGTTGCGGGCGTTCGCCGGTGACGGCTTCTACGCCGCGAATCGTAGCATCCACGAGCTCGCCTTCTGCGGTCAGGAAGGGCTCGCCGTTCAACGTCCAATCCAGATGATACTCGAGGCCATGCGCATCCAAGATCGCTTCGGTGCGTGAGCGTAATTCGTCGTGGGTGACGTCGGTGGAGTAACGGAAGTTGAACACGACTTCCACGTCACCTGGAATCACGTTGGTGGCGCCCGTTCCGGCACGCACGTTGGAGATCTGAAAACTGGTCGCAGGGAAGAAGTCATTGCCCGCGTCCCAATGCTCGTTGACGAGCGCATCCAGGGCGGGCATCGCTTGGTGGATAGGGTTGCGTGCCAAGTGAGGGTAGGCCACATGGCCCTGCACGCCTTTTACATGCAGCACGCCGCCCAAAGAGCCACGTCGCCCGTTTTTGATCACGTCGCCCAGGCGAGCGGTAGAAGAGGGCTCGCCGACGATGCAGTAGTCCAAGCGTTCATTGCGCTCGCGAAGGTGTTCGACCACCGCGCGGGTACCGTCGATGGCCGGCCCCTCCTCGTCGGAGGTGATCAGAAACGCGATGCGCCCCTCGTGATCGGGGTAGCGCGCCACAAAGCGCTCCACTGCCGTCAGCATCGCCGCCAGGCTGCCTTTCATGTCCGCCGCGCCGCGCCCGCAGAGCATGCCCTGGTCGTCGATACACGGCTCGAAAGGGGGGAATTCCCAGTTGGTATGGGGGCCGCTGGGCACCACATCGGTATGTCCGGCAAACGCGATCACCGGCCCGTGGTGGCCGCGCACGGCCCAAAAATTCTTTACATCACCAAAGGGGAGCTGCTCGATATGGAAACCGAGCGCCGTTAAGCGCTCGATCATCAGGTCTTGGCAGCCTTCATCGTCGGGTGTCACCGATGCCCGGCTCAGCAGGTCGAACGCCAGCGTGAGCGTCGGCGACAGTGAGTCAGGCTCAGTTATGGGCATGTAGCGCCTCGTTCAGCGCGATGGCGCTTTTATTGGTCAAGCACTCGATGCGGCCATTTTGTGAGTTGCGACGCAGCAGCAGGTCGTCTTGGCCTGCCAGCTCGCGGGCGGCGACGGTGTTGACGTCTTGGCCCTGGTCATCCAACAGCGTCACTTTGGAGCCTGCGGTGATGTACAGACCCGCTTCTACGGTACAGCGGTCGCCCAGCGGAATACCGATACCGGCATTGGCGCCGATGAGGCAGCCCTCGCCCACCTTGATGATGATGTTGCCACCGCCCGAGAGCGTGCCCATGGTGGAGCAGCCGCCGCCCAGATCGGAGCCTTTGCCGACCATGACGCCGGCAGAGATACGACCTTCGATCATGCCGGGGCCTTCGGTGCCCGCGTTGAAGTTGACGAACCCTTCGTGCATGACCGTGGTGCCCTCGCCCAGGTAAGCGCCCAGGCGCACGCGGGCGGTGTCGCCGATGCGGATGCCGCTAGGCACCACGTAATCGGTCATTTTGGGGAATTTATCGACACAGTCGACGGACAGCGCACGGCCAGCCAGGCGTGCCTTGAGGCGGCGGGCGGGCAGCTCTTCGATGTCGATGGCGCCTTCGTTGGTCCAGGCGATGTTACGCAGCAAGCCGAACATACCGGTCAGGTCCAGGCCGTGGGGCTTCACCAGGCGGTGGGACAGCAGGTGCAGCTTCAAGTACACCTCAGGTGCGGTTTGCGGCGGCTGATCGCTCTCTAAGAACATCGCCACCAGCGGACGCTGGCTCGCCGCCAGTGACTCTGCCAGTGCGGCTTGGTCGGAGTGGCCTGCCGCTTCCAGCGCTTTGGCCAAGCGGGTGCAATCTTCTGGCAGGAAACTGACCGGGGCATTGCCTGTTGGTGCGTCCAGGGCTTCCTTGGCCGCTGCGACCAGGCGCTCGTCTGGGTGGAGTAGTGGAGCCGGGTAGTAGATTTCCAGCCAGTCGCCCTGGGTGTTTTGGGTGCCGATTCCAAGCGCGAAGCTCAGCATAACGCGTATTCCTTAGAGGTTGGTGAGAGGTGTCGGTCAGGATTAGCCACTTAGCGAATCGTAGTCGCCGTCTTGATAGCCGATCATGATGGTACCGTCGTCGAGTTCCAAAAGCGGCCGCTTGAGCAGCGTGGGGTGCTGAAGCAACAGCTGGCGCGCCGAGTTGGCATCAAAATCCTTCTCTTCATCGGAGAGCTCGCGCCAGGTCTTACTCCGCTTGTTGATCACCTCGACCAGCGGCGCGCGATTCAAGATGTGTTCGAGCAGTGCCGCCGACAGGCCATCTTTACGCAGGTCGTGGGTTTTATACATCAGCGCTTTGTCGTCCAGCGCTTTGCGTGCTTTGCGGCAGGTGTCGCAGTTGTGAATCATATAGAGCGTCAGCATACAGCCTCCTTTCGTCGTCTTGGTCGGCGCGGGCTAGCCGCGTTCGAGCAGTTGGCGAAGACGCGTGGCCGCTTCCAGCGTCGGTTCGAGCTCCGCCACTAAGGCTAAGCGTAGCCGCCCAGCACCGGGATTATGGCTGTGTTGTCCTGGGCGGCCCATCAAGCTGCCGGGAAGTACGCTCACGTGCTGCTCGCTGAATAGTCGTTGACTAAAGGCGATATCGTCACCGCCCGGAACCGCAGGCCAGAGGTAGAAGCTCGCCTCGGGCGTGGGGAAATCCATCACCGGGGCGAGCACCTCCGTGACCGCACTGAATTTCTTACGGTAGGCGTCGCGGTTGGCCCGTACGTGGGCTTCGTCCTGCCAAGCAGCGATGGACGCGTGCTGCAGCGGTAGCGACATGGCGCAGCCGTGATAGGTGCGGTAGCGCTTGAACGGGGCGAGCAGGTCTGCATCGCCTGCCACGAAGCCCGAGCGCAGCCCCGGCAGGTTGGAGCGTTTGGAGAGCGAGTGAAACACCACGCAGCGGCGGTAGTCGTCGCGGCCAAGCTCGGCGCAGGCTTGCAGCAGCCCCGGTGGCGGCGTGCTCTCGTCCAGATAAAGCTCGGAGTAGCACTCGTCGGAGGCGATGATGAAGTCGTGCTCGTCGGCCAGGGCAATCAACTCTTTGAACTCGGCCAGCGGTGTGACCGCACCGGTCGGGTTGCCCGGCGAGCAAATAAACACGATCTGCACGTCGCGCCAAGTGTCGGCACTGACCGCAGAAAAATCGGGACGAAAGCCGTTCTCGGCCGTGCAGTCCAGGTAGAGCGGCTGGCCGCCTGCTAGCAGCGTCGCCCCTTCGTAAATCTGGTAGAACGGATTGGGCACGGCGGCCTGGGCAGGACGAGTGCGGTCCAGCGCTGCCTGCACGAAGGCAAAGATGGCCTCGCGGGTGCCGTTCACGGGCAGAACTTGGCGTTCGGCGTCTAGCCCGGCGAGGGCAAAGCGCTGGGTGGCCCAGGCGGCAATGGTCTCGCGCAGGGCGGGCAGGCCGTTGGTGGCTGGGTAGCGGGCCATCTCGAGCTGGTGGGCCACGAGGGCATCCAGCGCGCCCTGGTAAGGCGCGTGCTGGGGTTCGCCGATCGTCAGCGGAATGTGCGTCAGCCCCGCCGGGGGCGTGAGTGTCGCTTTGAGGGCGGCCAGCTTTTCAAACGGATAGGGATGAAGGGCGTTGAGATCTGGGTTCATGGCGCGTCCGTTGAGAGCGTGAAGGCGGGAGCTGTGAGCAAAACCATTTATCGAACCGCCCATTATAGGCAAGCCCTGGGGCAGGCTCAAACCTAACCACCAGGGCATGGCATCTTTCTGGTTTAGACGCCTAGCACTTCAATCAGACGTTCACGAAGCTGCTGCTGGCGGTCGGGGTCGGTGAGCGGCTCGCCTGCCTTGGTGGTAATGAAGAACACGTCTTCTACTCGTTCGCCCAACGTAGCGATCTTGGCGGCCGAGAGGGCGATATCCTGCTCCATGAAGATGCGCCCTACCCGAGCAAGAAGGCCGGGGCGGTCGGGGGCGGTCAGCTCCAGCAGGGTGCGCTCGTTGGCGGGGTCCTGTTCGATCACCACTTCGGTAGGCACTTTGAAGTGCTTGAGCTGTCGCGGGGTGTGGCGGGTGACGATCTCGGGATAGTCATCCGGGTCGTCCAGCTCTTCAACCAGGTGGCTGCGCATCTCTTCGATACGCTCTGCGTCACGAATCGGCTGGCCATGGCTATCCAGTACGATAAAGGTGTTGAGCGTCCAGTCATTGTGCGACGTGGCGATGCGCGCATCGTGAATCGAGAGGCCGAGCTGCTCCATGGCCGCAGCGGTGGCGGCAAACAGATCATCCGCCGAGCGAGTGTGGATGAAGACCTTGGTACCGCCCTCGGCCATGTCGGCGGTGGGCGCACTGATCAGCACCAGCGGCAGCGGTGAGGGCTGATGGTTGAGAATGCCTTGGGTCTGCCAGACGATCTCGCTGGGTGCGTACTGCAGGAAGTAGTCCTCCCCCAGCGATTCCCAAAGCCGGTCGATGTGAGCGCTATCGACACCCACCGTTTGCAGTAGCGAGCGCGCTTCGGTGCGCGTTTCGCGTACCCAGTCGTCGCGATCTGGCGGATTTTTCAGGCCGCGCCGCAGGGCGCGTTTGGTTTCCGCGTGAAGTTGGCGCAAAAGCGATGCCCGCCAGCCGTTCCACAGCGTTGGGTTGGTCGCGTTAATGTCGGCGACGGTGAGCACGTAAAGGTAGTCCAGGCGGGTCTCGTCGCGCACGATCAGCGCAAAGTCGCGGATGACGTCCGGGTCGCTGATGTCGCGCTTTTGCGCGGTCATCGACATCAGTAGGTGGTGCTCCACCAGCCAGCTCACCAAGTTGGTGTCGTGCTGGGAGATATGGTGGCGATGACAAAACTGCTCGACGTCTCGCGCACCGATTTCGGAGTGATCGCCGCCACGGCCTTTGCCAATGTCGTGGAACAAGCCTGCTATCCACAGCAAGTCGAGCTTGGGCAACTGGTGGATGAGCGTCGCTGCCACGGGGAAGTCGCCTTTGGCCTCGGGCTTGCGGAAGCCGTGCAGGAATTTCAGCAGGCGCAGGGTGTGGGCATCGACCGTGTAGATATGGAACAGATCGTGCTGCATCAGCCCTACGGCGCGGCCAAACTCCGGCAGGTACTTGCCGAGAATGCCGTAGCGGTTCATTCGCCGCAGTTGGCGAGGAACGTTTCCCGGTGCCCGCATAAGGGCCATGAAGAGCCGCTGGTGACGCGGTTCTTCCCGGTAGTGATCGTCGATTTGATGACGGTGGTCACGAATCAGCCGAATGGTATCGGCGCGTACCCCCTCGATCTCCGGGTGTTTGGCCATTAGCAGGAAGAGTTCCAGCATGGCCGCCGGTCGCTCGCGGAAGAGGTTGCGCGAGCGCACTTGGATGTAGCCGCCTTTGGTTTCGAAGCGCTCGTTGAGCTTGACGGTTTCCAACGACTCTTTACCGCGCAGAATGACTTCGTCGAAATGCTGCAAGAGCATGTCGTTGAGTCCGGCGAGGGCCGTTACATGGCGGTAGTAGCGCTTCATGAACTGCTCGACGGCGAGTCGTTCGGGAGTGTCCTTGAAGCCGAACATCTCGGCAATGGTGCGCTGATGATCGAACAGCAGCCGATCTTCGGCCCGGCCCGTGAGCATGTGCAGAGCGTAGCGCACCTGCCAGAGAAATGCTTGACCCTGGCTGAGAATGCGCAGCTCGGCGTCGTTCATGAAGCCGTTGGCGACGATGTCGGTGTACTGCTCGGTGCCGAAATGGCGCTTGGCCACCCAGCCAATCATTTGGATATCGCGCAGGCCACCGGGGGAGCTTTTGAGGTTGGGCTCCAGGTGATACTCGGAATTGTTGTAGCGGTAGTGGCGGGCGATCTGTTCCTGCCACTTGGCCTCGAAAAATCGGTCGGCAGGCCACAGGTTCGTTGCGCTCAAGCGCTCGCGCATCTTTTCGCGCAAGCTTTCCGGCCCGGCGATGAGGCGTGACTCCAGCAGGTTGGTGATCACCGTGACGTCCGCTTCGGCTTCGCGCTCGCAGTCGTTGAGTGAGCGCACGCTATGGCCAATCTCGAGGCCGATATCCCACAAAAAGGTGATGAAGGCGCTCAGCGGCTCACGGTAGGGGGAGTCGTCGTCGTGTTCGAGCAATAGGAGCAGGTCGATGTCCGAGTGGGGGTGTAGTTCTCCACGCCCGTAACCACCCACCGCTATCAGCGCGACCCCGTCGTCGGGCCAGGCATGCTGCGCCCAGGCGATGGCAAGCAGCTGGTCGAGATACCATGCACGGCCGCGTACCAGATCGCGAATATCGGCCCCAGCGCGAAACTGCTCGTCCAGCCGCGCCTGAATGTCCCGTAAGGCCGCTTTGAACGGCGCAATGGGCGAGCGTGATCCGGCAAGCTCGGTGCGAAACAGGTCGAGATCGAAAAGCGACGTGTCCGGCTCGAACCGGTAGTGGTGAAGAAGCATCAGGCGTTCAAAAAGCTAAAGTCTTCGTCGCTGCGTGCGGTCAGCACGTCAACGCCGGTGTCGGTGACAAGCAGGGTGTGCTCCCACTGCGCCGACAGGCTGCGGTCTTTCGTGACGGCGGTCCAACCATCCCGCAGGACCTTGGTTTTGTAGCCACCTACGTTGATCATCGGCTCGATGGTGAAGCACATGCCCGCCTCCAGGCGAATGTCGGCATCCGGTGCATAGCCGTCGTAGTGCAAGAACTGCGGATCTTCGTGAAAGTCCGCGCCAATGCCGTGGCCGCAGAAGTCGCGCACCACGGAGTAGCCGTGGGCTTCGGCATGCTGCTGGATCACCCGGGCCAGCTCGGAAAGGCGTACGCCGGGCTTCACTAGCTCGATGCTTTTATATAGGCACTCCTGGGTGATGCGGCACAGTCGTTCACCCTGAATGGTGTCGCCAATCACGAACATGACACTGGAGTCGCCGTGGTAGCCGTCTGGCGTGCGCACCGTGATGTCCAGGTTCATGATGTCGCCGTTTTTGAGCTTTTTGCCATCATCGGGAATGCCGTGGCATACCACGTGATTGATCGAGGTGCAGGTCGCTTTAGGGAAACCGTGATAGTTCAGCGGTGCTGGCGTCGAGCCCAGTTCGTTGACGATGTACGCATGGCACAAGCGGTCGATCTCACCGGTACTGATACCCGCTGTGACGTGGGGAGTGATCATTTCGATAACGCTGGCTGCCTGGCGACCGGCTTCGCGCATTTTCTCGATTTCAGAAGGCGTCTTGATAGGAACGTTCATGAATTCTCGATGTGGCTTCTGGGTGAGTGATGAGTGGCAAATTCAGCGTCTAAACGCGCCTGCGACTTCATCTTGGCAATGATCTATGGTATAAAGCCGCGCGCTTTCCTGCAATCGCCATCCCTCGCTTCTTTCCAGGGCGGCGGCGCGTGGAAAGAGTAACGAGATCGCAACCCAGCACCGCTGAGTTGCACGACAGCAAGCCTTGAAAACACACATGCACCGGCACATGGTCCCGGGTGCCTCTAGCGACGTTCGTCGGCGCTACTGGTCGGATCCATGGGGTGCGTGGAGGCCTAACCCGAGTTTCAGGAGTTTTACCATGTCTCACGTCAATATGCGTGACCTGCTGAAAGCAGGTGCTCACTTCGGTCACCAGACCAAGTACTGGAACCCGAAGATGGGTAAATTCATCTTCGGCGCGCGCAACAAGATTCACATCATCAACCTCGAGCACACTCTGCCGGCGCTGAACGAAGCGATCGACGTGGTCGAGAAGATGGCGGCGTCCAACAACAAGATTTTGTTCGTTGGTACCAAGCGCAGCGCCAGCAAGATCATCAAAGAAGAAGCGAATCGCGTTGGCCAGCCGTTCGTCAACCATCGCTGGTTGGGCGGCATGCTGACCAACTTCAAGACCATTCGTCAGTCCATCAAACGTCTGCGTGATCTGGAAACCATGCGCGAAGACGGTACCTTCGAGAAGCTGACCAAGAAAGAAGTCTTGATGGCCACGCGTGAGCAAGAGAAGCTCGAGCGTTCTATCGGCGGTATCAAGAACATGGGCGGCCTGCCGGACGCGCTGTTCGTGATCGACGTTGATCACGAGCGCATTGCGATCAACGAAGCCAACAAGCTGGGCATCCCGGTCATTGGCGTGGTCGATACCAACTCCAACCCGGATGGCGTTGATTACGTGATCCCAGGCAACGATGACTCCATCCGCGCTATCCAGATCTACGTGAAGGCTATTGCCGACGCGTGTGGTCGCGCGAAAGAAGGTCGTCCGGACGAGTTCGTCGAAGTGACTGAAGAAGAAGCCGCTTCTGCCGACACAAACGCTGCTGCCGAGTAAGGCTGCAGTGGTGCGGCGGGCAGGTGAGCCGCATCGTATCAGAGGGGGCCTTATGCCCCCTTTTTCCCGCTTTGGGTTCGCCCAGGCGGGCCGATCATGCCGGATCAATGCCGGCAAGCGCTCTGCACAGTGATACGCAACGGTCATCTATCGTGCTTATACTCTGTAGCGCGTTTAACTCTCAGTTAGAACCATTTCCGAGGTGAAATCTCATGGCAGCTATCAGCGCCTCTCAGGTTAAGGAACTGCGCGAACGTACCGGTCTTGGCATGATGGAGTGTAAAAAAGCACTCACCGAAGCCGACGGTGACATCGAAGTCGCGATCGAAAACCTGCGTAAAAGCTCTGGTCTTAAAGCCGCGAAGAAAGCGGGTCGTACCGCTGCAGAAGGTGCGGTGGTGACTCGCGTAGCAGACGATGGCAGCTACGGCGTCATGGTCGAAATCAACTCTGAAACCGACTTCGTTGCTCGTGACGATAACTTCATCGGCTTCGCCAACAAGATCGCCGATGCGTTCTTTGCAGCGAAGAGCGAAGACGTTGCCGCCGTGATGGCGGGTGATCTCGAGTCCGCTCGTGAGCAGTTGGTTCAGAAAATCGGCGAAAACATCGGCGTGCGTCGTGCCGTGGTCGTCAATGCCGTTGACGGTGGTTTGGTAGGCGAATACGTGCACGGCGGCCGCATTGGTGTCTTGACCGTCCTGAAAGGCGGCACCAGCGAAGCGGCCAAAGACGTTGCCATGCACGTCGCGGCGATCAACCCGGCCGTTGCGCATCCCGAAGAGATGCCGCAAGAGCAGCTGGACAAAGAGAAAGCGATCATCCTGGCCCAGCCGGACATGGCCGGTAAGCCTGAGCAGATCGCTGAGAAGATGGTTCAAGGCCGCCTGAAGAAGTACCTGGCTGAGAACAGCCTGACCGAGCAGCCGTTCGTCAAAGACCCAAACCAGTCCGTGGCTGAATTCGTCAAAGCCGCCGGTGGCGAAGTGGTCAGCTTCACTCGCTTCGAAGTGGGCGAAGGCATCGAAAAAGAAGAAGTCGACTTCGCGAAAGAAGTCATGGAACAGGCTGGCCGTCGCTAAGGTCAGAGGTTCCAGTCAGAAGATGGCGTGCGCGCGAGCGCACGCCTTCGTGTATCCGGCCCCTGTGAAATACAGGCGCTGCCTCGCCCACCTGTGCCCAGGTCTGCCCCAGGAGAGATGCCATGTCACGTGATGTTCAAGAGTCTACCCCCACTGCTGCTACCAAAATCGATAAGTCGAAGTCGAAGTACAAGCGTATTTTGCTGAAGCTGTCGGGCGAAGCGCTGATGGGTGAGCACGATTTTGGTATCGATCCGAAGGTGTTGGATCGCATGGCGCTGGAAATTGGCCAGTTGGTGGGGATTGGCGTCCAAGTCGGTATCGTCATTGGGGGGGGTAACCTGTTCCGTGGCGCGGCGCTCAACGAAGCCGGCATGGATCGGGTCACGGGTGATCACATGGGAATGCTGGCAACGGTCATGAATGCGCTCGCGATGCGCGATGCGCTGGAGCGCTCCAATATACGCTCCCGCGTGATGTCAGCGATTCCCATGAGCGGTGTGGTGGAGCATTACGACCGCCGCACGGCCATCCGTTATTTGACCTCGGGTGACGTGGTGCTGTTCTCCGCGGGCACCGGAAACCCCTTCTTTACTACGGACTCCGCGGCCTGTTTGCGCGGCATCGAAGTGGACGTAGACGTCGTCATCAAGGCCACCAAAGTAGACGGCGTGTACAATAAGGATCCGGTGAAGCACCCCGACGCCGTAAAATACGACCAGCTCTCCTATGACGATGCTCTGGATCAGAAGCTGGGGGTAATGGATTTGACCGCAATCTGCCTGGTACGTGACCATAATATGCCGGTGCGGGTATTTGATATGAACAAGCCTGGTGCCCTGCTCAACCTCGTGGTTGGGGGCAAGGAAGGCACGCTGATAGACAGAGGGTAACAACGTGATCAACGACATCAAGAAAGATGCAGAGTCTCGCATGAAGAAGAGCGTTGAGGCGCTGCACAGCAACTTCAACAAGATCCGCACGGGCCGTGCTCACCCCAGCATCCTGGATGCCGTGACCGTCGAGTATTACGGGGGCCAAGTACCGCTGAATCAGGTGGCATCGGTGAACGTCGAAGATGCGCGTACCTTGACCGTGGCGCCCTGGGAGCAGGGCATGGTGCCGAAAATCGAAAAAGCGATCATGACCTCTGATCTGGGTCTGAACCCGTCCAGCGCCGGTAACGTGATTCGTGTGCCGATGCCGATGCTGACCGAAGAGACCCGTAAAGGCTACATCAAGCAAGCACGTAGCGAAGCGGAAACTGCCCGTGTGGCCGTGCGCAACGTTCGCCGCGATGCCAACGGTGACTTCAAATCCTTGCTCAAGGATAAAGAGATCACCGAAGACGATCAGCGTCAGGGCGAAGACGAGATCCAGAAGCTGACCGATAAATATATCGCTGAGATCGACAAGGCGCTGACCGCAAAAGAACAGGATCTCATGCAGGTATAACGCCTGCGTTCACTTTGCCACGGGCGGCTTGGCCGTCCGTGGGCCATCGCTTGGCTTACTTATGACTGATCTTTGGTGCGAGAACCCATGACGTCTCCGCAGCTTCCCCAAGAGCAGCCGGGCGGCACGACGCTTTCTCGATCCGAGGAAGCACTGCCGTCCCATGTTGCTATCATTATGGATGGTAACAACCGCTGGGCGCGGGCACGGGGGCTGTCGGGAGTGCGCGGCCACCGTGCGGGTGTCGAAGCCGTACGTGCGGTGATCGAGCGTGCGGCCGAGCGAGGCGTGCAAACGCTGAGCTTGTTCGCCTTCTCCAGTGAGAACTGGAAGCGCCCAGCCGCCGAGGTGAACGCGCTCATGGAGCTGTTTTTGATGGCGCTCAAACGTGAGGTCAAAAAGCTCAACGAGCGCAATATCCGCCTCTCGATTATTGGTGAGCAGCGCGGTTTTTCCCATGCAATTCAAAAGCATATCCAGCGTGCCGAAGCGCTGACGGCCGGTAATACGGGCATGCACCTAGTGATCGCTGCCAACTACGGCGGCCAGTGGGACATCGCCCGAGCCGCCCGCGAGCTCGCCGAGCAGGTGGCGGCCGGAGAGCTGTCGGCCGACGACATCGACGAAGCACGCTTGGATGCGGCCATGAACACCGACGCCGTACCACCGGTGGATCTGTGCATTCGCACCAGCGGCGAGCAGCGGCTCTCGAACTTCATGCTATGGCAGTTGGCCTATGCCGAACTGCATTTTTCGCCCTTGCTTTGGCCAGATTTCGATGGGGCGGCCTTCGACAAAGCGCTCGACGATTTTTGCTTACGACGTCGCCGTTTTGGAATGACTGACGAACAAATAGAGGCGCAAGGTGCTTAAACAGCGGATGATCACCGCAGCCTGGTTGGCGCCCGTGACGCTAATCGGTCTGTTTGGCTTACAGGGAGGTACCTTTGCGCTGTTTACGGCGTTGATCGTGCTATTGGGTACCTGGGAGTGGACCAACCTGGCAGGCGTAGGCGCGTCGCGCACGCGGATGGCGCTGGTCGCGGGGATGGCGATACTGTTGGCGCTGCTGTGGCTGGGCGGTGCGGTGTATGCGGTGTGGCCGCTATGGCTTGCGGCCGCCGGTTGGCTGCTCAATCTTTACTGGGTGACGCATTACCCGCAAAGTAGTCAGCAGTGGCATACCACGTCGCGTCGCCTGCTAATGGGTGTGTGGGTGCTGCTACCGTGCTGGGTAGGCTTCAACGTACTGCGCGAGAGCGGGGCGGTGTGGCTGCTGTTCGTGTTACTGTTGGTTTGGACGGCCGATATTGGTGCCTATTTTGCCGGACGCCGTTGGGGCAAACGCAAGCTGGCACCGCGGGTGAGCCCAGGTAAATCCTGGGAGGGTGTCTACGGCGGGTTGGCCGCTACGACGCTGCTGGCGTTGCTATTTGCCGCCTGGCAGCCATTGGGTGTACTGGGTGGCGTCGCACTGGTAGCGATTACCGCGGTGGTCACGCTCACCTCCGTGTTGGGTGATCTGTTCGAAAGTATGTTGAAGCGCTACCGCAATATCAAAGACTCCAGCCAGCTACTGCCGGGCCACGGCGGTGTGTTGGATCGTATCGATAGCCTCACGGCGGCCATTCCCATCTTCGCGCTGTTCTATCTGCAGGTGCTATCCCTTCAGGTGAGCGCGCTATGAGTCATGCCTCGATTCAATCGGTCACCGTACTGGGTGCCACTGGCTCCATTGGGAAAAGTACGCTGGACGTCATCGCGCGCCATCCTGATCGCTACCGGGTCCATGCACTGACAGCGCATACCTCGAAAGAGACACTGCTGGAACAGTGTCATACCCATAGCCCCCGCTTTGCCGTGCTGGATGACGCCGCCGATGCCGATTGGCTGCAGCAGGCGCTTCGCCAAGCAGGCTCTGATACCCTGGCGCTGGCGGGGCAGGAAGCATTGTGTGATGTCGCCCGTGCCCCTGAGGTCGATATCGTCATGGCGGCAATCGTTGGAGCGGCGGGACTGTTGCCCGCGCTGGCGGCGGCCGAGGCGGGTAAGCGCGTACTGCTCGCCAATAAAGAAGCCCTGGTGATGAGTGGGGCACTGTTCATGGACGCCGTGTCGCGTTCAGGGGCCACGCTACTGCCGATCGATTCTGAACATAATGCCATCTATCAGTGTCTACCCTGCGAGCATCGCGGTGGATTGGCCAAGCACGGCGTGCGTCAGCTACTGTTGACGGCTTCCGGCGGGCCCTTTCGTAACTGGTCGGCCGAGCAGATCGCACGTGCCACGCCCGAGCAAGCTTGCGCCCATCCTAACTGGTCCATGGGGCGAAAAATCTCGGTGGATAGCGCCACGCTGATGAACAAAGGTCTCGAGTTGATCGAGGCGTGCTGGCTCTTTGATGCCTCGCCCGAGCAGATTCAAGTGGTCGTTCATCCCCAGAGCGTCATTCACTCCATGGCGGCCTATGACGATGGTTCGGTAATCGCGCAGTTGGGCAATCCCGATATGCGCACGCCCATCGCTTATGGTTTGGCTTGGCCCGAGCGGATCGACGCCGGTGTAGAAGCACTTGACCTGTTCCAGGTGGCGCGACTCGATTTCGAGGCTCCCGACGAAGCGCGCTTTCCTTGTCTGCGTCTCGCCCGTGAGGCGATGCAGGCCGGTGGTGCCGCCCCGGCCATCTTGAATGCAGCCAATGAAGTGGCCGTCGAGGCATTTTTAGCGGGAAGCATTGCGTTTGGCGCGATTCCGGAGCTCGTCGCCGATGTCATGGCGCTGCCCTACCGCGGCGAGGCCGATTCTTTGGAGTGCGTGCTGGCGGCGGATCGCTGGGCGCGCGAACAGGCGGCACTTACCCTACGTCAGTCAATCGCTTAGCCTCAGCTAATGCTGAGCAGCGCGTCGTGCAAAGGAGCGAAAAGTGGGCCTGATACAGAATATCTTAGCCGTCATTGTGGTGCTGGGACTGCTCGTGACCTTTCATGAATTCGGGCATTTTTGGGTCGCGCGTCGCTGCGGCGTCAAAGTGCTGCGCTTTTCAGTAGGGTTTGGTAAACCGCTATGGTCGACGGTGGATCGTCACGGCACTGAGTTTGCGGTGGCGGCCATTCCGCTGGGCGGGTACGTCAAAATGCTCGACGAGCGCGAAGCGCCGGTGCCAGACGACCAGTTGGACCAAGCCTTCAATCGCAAAACCGTATGGCAGCGCATTGCCATCGTCGCTGCGGGTCCCATCGCCAACTTTTTGCTCGCCATCGTCGCCTACTGGGCACTGTTCGTGGCGGGAACGACCACGGTGGCACCGCTCGTCGGCGACGTTACTCCGAACTCGCCGGCTGCGCAGGCGGGCTTGGCGCAGGGCAGTGAAATCACCGCTATCCAGGGCGAGCCAACGCGCTCTTGGGAAGAGATCAATCTGAAGCTGGTGTCCATGATCGGCTATAGCGGCGAGCTCACCATCGAGGCAACGCCAGAGGGGGCGAGTGCCACACGCCGCTATCAACTGCCAATCAGTAACTACATGGTGCGCCAGGATCCGCCTCAACCGTTGCAAACACTGGGCTTTTCACCCTGGCGCCCTGACATACCGGCAGTGCTTGGTCAGGTCGTTTCTGGGCAGGCGGCCGATGTCGCAGGGCTTCAACCGGGGGATCGTATCGTGTCGCTCGATGGCGAGCCCATCGATGATTGGATGCAGTTCGTCGCTGTGATTCGCGACAGCGCGGGTGAGACCTTAAACGTTGCGTACCAGCGTGGAGGCGAACAGGGCACGCTCTCGCTCACGCCAGGACGTAATACGCTGGAGAGTGGTGACGAGGTTGGGTACATTGGAGCCGGTGCAGAGCCGTTTAGCTGGCCTGAGTCGCTGCAACGCGAAATTCGCTATGGGCCGATCGAAGCCGTCGGCCAAGCGCTGTCGCGCACCGGTGAAATGGTTCTACTGACGGTAGATGCGATCCGAAAGATGCTGGTGGGGCTTATCTCCCCCTCTAACCTCTCCGGGCCGATCACCATTGCACAAATCTCCGGCGACTCGGCACGCGCGGGGCTCGAAGCCTTCGTAGGCTTCCTCGCCTATCTGTCGATTAGCCTAGGGGTGCTGAATTTGCTGCCCATCCCCGTGCTCGATGGCGGTCATCTGCTTTACTATTTCGTCGAGGTGTTACGTGGGCGGCCGGTATCTGAGCAAACACAAGCGATAGGGCTGCGCATCGGGCTCGCCATGGTCGGTACCCTGATGCTAATGGCGCTCTATTTCGATTTGATGCGCCTGTGGTAATAACGCGTGTAGCGCGCTGGATGCCTTGTCATCTGCCTGCACAAATGTATATGGTGCCTGTCTTAACCGACGGGCAGACCAACGCGAGCGAACTGACTGCATGAAAATCAAGACCCTTGGAATGGCGGCACTCTTGCTGGTAGGCGCCAGCGGCGCCCAAGCACAATCCTTTGACGTTTCAGACATTCGTGTGGAAGGACTGCAGCGGGTTTCCGCCGCCTCGGTCTTTAATGCGTTCCCGGTGAGCGCCAACGACCGTGTCGACGAGCAGCAGCTCGCCGCGGCCGCCCGTGACCTGTTCGCCACCGGTTTGTTCGAAGACGTCTCGTTGGCCCGGGAAGGCGATGTGCTGGTGATCCAAGTGGTCGAGCGCCCTACCATCGCGCGCTTGAACATCGAAGGTAACGACCAAATTTCTGATGAAGACCTGCGCAACGGGCTACGCCAGTCGGGTTTGTCGGAAGGGCAGGTCCTACAGCTCTCGACGCTCGAAGAGATCGAGCGTGAGCTCGAGGGCGTCTATCAATCCCAGGGGCGTTACAGCGCTAGCATCGACGTTAACGTCGAGGAGATCGACGAAGGCCGCGTTCAGGTCAACATCGATATCAACGAAGGCGAAGTGGCCAAGATCCGCCAGATCAATATCGTCGGTAACCAGGATTTCGACGATGAGACGCTGCGCGACGTCTTCGAGCTGAACGACCGCCCAGGGCGTATCTTTGGCTGGTTCTCCAAAGACGAGTACTCCCGCGAAGCGCTCTCTGGCGATATCGAGCGTCTGCGTTCGTTCTATTTGGATCGTGGCTATGTCAATTTCGATGTGACCTCGACCCAGGTATCGATTGGCCCCGAGAAGTCCGACATCTTCATTACGCTCAATGTCGACGAGGGCAGCCAGTACCGCGTAGGCGATATCCGCTTTGCCGGTGATTTGCAGATCAGCGAAAACGAAGCCCGCAACCTGCTCGAAATCAACAGCGGCGATATCTTCTCCCGTGGCGATGTCAACGCCTCGACGGAAGCGCTGCGCCAGCGTCTGGGCGCTGAAGGCTTCGCCTTTGCCGAGGTGCAGGGCATTCCTGAAGTGGCCGATGACGGTGAAACGGTCGATCTCGTGATTGCTGTGAATCCAGGTCAGCGCGCTTACGTGCGTCGAATCGAGTTCTACGGTAATACCACGACCCAGGACGAAGTATTGCGCCGCGAGATGATCCAGCTCGAAGGCGCACCGGCATCGACGGAGTCGATCACGCAGTCGCGTCAGCGTCTGGAGCGTTTGGGCTTCTTTAGCCAAGTGGAAGTCGACACGCAGCCGGTACCGGGTGAGCCCGATCTGCTGGACGTGACTTATAACGTGGAAGAGCAGCCCTCCGGTTCGGTCTCTGCAAGCGTCGGCTTCTCGCAGAGCGCGGGCGTGATCTACGGGGTCGGCCTGGCTCAAAACAACTTCCTTGGCACCGGTAACCGTGTCAACGTCGGCGCCCAACGCAGTGACACCTTCACCAGCGTCAACTTCGCCTTCACCGATCCTTACTGGACGCTGGACGGCATCTCGCGCGGGTACAACGTGTTCTACCGCGAAACCGACTACGCCGACTCCGATATCTCGACGTTCTCGACCGATGCCTACGGTGCCGGTATCAACTTCGGCTACCCCATCAGCGAGCTGTCTCGCCTGAACTTCGGTGCCAGCGTCGAAGACGTCACGGTGAAAACCTACTTCGACACTGCCTCGGAAATCCGCCGCTATGTGGAAGATGAAGGCGAAAATGCGCAAAGCCTGAAGTTGACCGCGAGCTGGACACGCAACAACCTGAATCGGGGCATCATGCCGACCGCCGGTAATTACCAGCGCGTCTCGTTGGAAACCGGCGTGCCGGGTAGCGATGCGGAGTACTACAAACTCCAGGCCCGCGCGCAGCAGCTCTTCCCGTTTAACGATGACGAAACCTGGGCGCTGAAGTTCAGCGGTAATTTGGGCTACGCCGATACGCTGGGCAGCAACGATCCCTACCCGTTCTACGAAAACTTCTATGCAGGCGGCCTGGGCTCGGTGCGTGGTTTTACCTCCAACACCTTGGGCGAGCGCACCACGCCCGCCCGTGAGGGTGGCCGTGACCGCACCTTGGGCGGTAACGTACTGGTAGAAGGCTCCGCCGAAGTGCTTTTCCCGATGCCGTTCGTCGAGAACCAGCGCTCGGTACAGCCCTCGCTGTTCTTGGATGCAGGTAACACCTTCCTGAGCTCGTGCTACGACGTGCTGGAAGCGGATGCAGGACGCCAGCAGTGCAGCTCGGGCGTTGACCTTGGCGATCTGCGCTACAGCGTGGGCGTTGGCCTCTCGTGGCTGACGCCGGTAGGCCCGCTGACCTTTAGCGTGGCCGAGCCGCTGAACGACGAAAGTGGTGATGATACGCAGTTCTTCCAGTTCTCGCTGGGTCAAACGTTCTAATTGAAGGAGTAACACCATGGTGCGTAAACTGACTGCTGCTGTGTGTCTATTAGGGGCGATGACCCTACCGGCGTATGCCGCTGAAGTTGCGGTACTGGACTGGCGTGCGGCGCTGATGAATACACAGTCGGCTCAATCTTCGCTGAGTCAGCTCGAGGGGCAAATCGGTAGCCAGCAGCGTGAAGCCGAGGCGCTGGGCGGCGAGTTACAGCAGTTGCAGACGCGTCTGCAGCAGGAGGGGGAGACCATGTCTCAATCGGAGCGCGAGTCGCTGATTGCCGAGCTGCAGCAGAAGGGCGGTCGCTTCGAGCAGCTGCGCCGTGAAGTGCTGCAAGCGCAACAGGCCTCCGAGCAGCAATTCTTGCAAGGGGCCGAAGCCAAACTGGAGCAGGCCGTCGAGCAAGTGCTCGAACGTCATAATATTGACGTCCTCGTAGAGCCGCAAGGTGTGCTGCACTCCTCGACGGATCTACCCAACGTGACCAACGAAGTCACCCAGATTTTCGATTCGCTGAACTAATTTAATGACCCTCGGTGCGGCTTGGCCGCACCACTGCTTCCTTGGGCTCCCATGACGCACGCTTCTTACACTCTCACCCTTGCGGACATCGCACGTCACCTCGGCGTTGATTTCGAAGGCGACGACCATCAGCCCATCCGCGGTTTGGCAACGCTCAAGGAAGCAGCGTCGGATCAGGTCGCGTTTCTTGCCAATCGCGCCTACTTGAAAGACTTGGCCACCACCCAGGCGGCGGCCGTGCTGCTGCACCCAGAGCATGGCAAGAACTGCCCGGTGCCGCGCTTGGAGATGGAAAACCCCTACTTGGGTTACGCCAAGCTCTCCCAGCTCTTCGATCCGCTGCCTGCGCGTGACGTGCCGGGCATTCACCCCACGGCTGTGGTCTCCGATGGCGTCATGCTGGGAGACGGTGTCTGCGTGCAAGCGAATGCAGTGATCGAGCCTGGCGTCGTGCTGGGCGATCGCGTGGTCGTTGGGGCAGGTAGCGTGATTGGCGCGGACTGCGTGATTGGCGATGACACGCGGCTGCACGCCAATGTGACCGTGTGTCACGGCGTCGTGATGGGCAAGCGCGTCATTCTACAAAGCGGCTGCGTGATTGGCGGCGACGGCTTCGGTTTTGCCCACGATGGGGCTGGCTGGCACAAAATTGCTCAGCTGGGCGGCGTGGTGCTCGGCGATGATGTGGAGGTCGGAAGCTGTTCCAGTATCGACCGAGGCGCGTTGGGCGATACCGTAATTGGCAACGATGTCAAAATCGACAGCCAAGTGCAGATTGCCCATAACGTCACCATTGGTGACCATAGCGCGCTAGCTGGCTGCGTCGGCATTGCAGGCTCTACCAAAGTGGGTAAGCACTGCATGTTGGGCGGCGGCGTGGGGCTCTCGGGCCACCTGACCATCTGCGATGGGGTGCAGGTCACAGGCATGAGTTTGGTCACCAACTCGATTCACGAACCGGGGGTGTACTCGTCGGGTACCGGTGCCATGAGCAACACCCAATGGCGCAAAAATGCAGTGCGCTTCAAGCAGCTCGACGATATCGCCAAGCGTTTGGCGCGGGTAGAAAAAAGCCAGCGTGAATCGTGAAGAAAGAAGGATTTCCTGAGGGAGTGGCTTGAGGCTTCATAGCAGCAGGTTATAATCCACTGCCTTTTTACCAGTAGGATTGCTGGTACGTGCCTGACACTGCTCAGGCCTTTCGTCATTTTAGAGGTCGTTACGATGGTTATGGATATCAACGAAATTCGCGAATACTTGCCCCACCGCTACCCGTTCTTGCTGGTGGATCGAGTCACGCAGTTAACCGTGGGCGAAACCATCGTTGCGTACAAAAACGTGAGCATCAATGAGCCGTTCTTCAACGGCCATTTTCCTCACCATCCCATCATGCCCGGCGTACTGGTCGTTGAAGCGCTAGCACAGGTATGCGGTATCCTTGGGTTCAAAACGGTCAACAAGCTGCCGGCCGACGGCTATGTCTATTACCTCGTAGGCAGCGACAACGTACGCTTCAAGCGTCCTGTCATGCCAGGTGACCAGCTAACGCTCGAAGCCAACGTCATTCGCGGCAAACGGGGCATTTGGAAGTTTGCCTGCCGTGCCACGGTCGACGGCGAGCTGGCCTGCGAAGCGGAAATCATTTGTGCCGAGAGGAAGGTGGCTTGATACATCCTACTGCTTTGGTCGACCCAGCGGCACGGCTTGCCGATGACGTCGAGGTTGGCCCGTTTAGCGTGATTGGGCCAGACGTTACGATTGGCGCAGGCTCGGTCATCGGCCCCCATGTGGTGGTGAAAGGCCCCACGGTGCTAGGGGAGCGTACGCGTATCTTTCAGTTCGCCTCGGTAGGCGAAGATTGCCAGGACAAGAAGTACGCGGGTGAACCAACGCGTCTCGTGATGGGTGACGATAACGTGATCCGAGAGGGGGTCACGCTGCATCGCGGCACCGTGCAAGACCGCAGCGAAACCACTATCGGCTCGCGCAATCTGTTTATGGCATACGTACATGTCGGCCATGACTGTGTCATTGGTAACGACTGCATCTTGGCCAACCAAGTGACCTTGGCGGGTCACGTGACGCTGGGTGATCACGCCATTTTGGGCGGCTTGTCCGCCGTGCATCAGTTCTGCCACTTTGGGGAGCACGCCATGGCGGGTGGCGGCTCGATCATTACCAAAGACACGCCTGCCTACGTCATGATCAATGGTAATCCCGCAGAGGCGCGTGGCTTGAACTTGGTCGGCTTGAAGCGCCGCGGGTTTAGCCGTGAAGCGATCGCTGCGCTGACCTCCGCTTACAAGCTGGTGTATCGTCAAGGCTTGACCGTCGAACAAGCAGTCAGCGAAATGCGCAGCCGCTTCGATCTGCCGGAAGTCACGCAGTTTGCAGACTCCATTGAGCGCTCGACCCGCGGTATCGTTCGCTAACGCATCTAACCGGCTCTCCCGTCACTATGACACTGCAGCGCGTATACCTTGTGGCAGGCGAACTCTCCGGCGATATCCTCGGCGCGGGACTGATGCAGGCGCTGCGCGCCCGCCATCCCCAGGTGGAGTTTCGCGGCATGGGCGGCCCTCGTATGGAGGCCCAAGGCTTGAAGAGCCGCTTTCCTCTCGAAACCCTTTCGGTGATGGGCTTGGTCGAGGTACTCAAGCACCTGCCCGAACTCATCCGTGTGCGCCGTACCCTGCGTGAAGAGGCGCTGGCTTGGCAGCCGGACATCATGATCGGCATCGACGCCCCCGACTTCAATATCGGCCTGGAGAAGCAACTTCGTGCCGCGGGTATCACGACGGCCCATTACGTGAGCCCCTCGGTATGGGCGTGGCGTCAGGGGCGTGTGAAGAAAATCGCCAACGCGGTGGATGCCATGCTCACGCTGCTGCCCTTCGAGGCGGATTTCTACCATCGCCACCACGTTCCCGTGGCCTTCGTTGGTCATCCGTTGGCCGACGAACTGCCGCTGGAAAATGATCGCGAGGCGGCCCGCCGTGCGCTGGGCTTGGACCCGGGCGCATCGGTATTAGCGCTGCTGCCCGGCTCTCGGCGAAACGAAGTTCGTTTCATGGGTGCCACCTTCTTGGAGGCGGTGACGCTGCTGTGCCAGCGCCACACGGAGTTGCAGGTGGTGATCCCTGCGGCCACCGCTCAGCGCTATACCGAGCTTGGCGCGCTGTTGGCAGGCTACCCCGCGTTGGCCCAGCGGATCACACTGCTGGAGGGCCAAGCCCGCGAGGCGATGGTCGCCAGCGATGCGGTACTGCTGACCTCCGGTACGGCGGCGCTAGAGGCCATGCTGTGCCATCGCGCCATGCTGGTGGCGTATAAAATGGCACCCGCGACCCATTGGCTCGCCAAACGACTGGTGAAAACCCAGTGGATCTCGCTGCCGAATTTGATCGCTCAGGAGAGCGTGGTACCAGAGCTGATTCAGCACGCGGCGACGCCGGAGGCGATTGCCGAGCAGTTAGACCAGCGACTGAGCGATGCCGAGACGCGTCACGCACTAGAGGCGCGCTTTGCCTCGATGCATGCCACGTTGCAACGCACGGCCAGCGAGCGCGCCGCGCAGGCGATTACCGCTTTGGTTGCAGGCGAGCCGCTGGAGGCTAAATCGGATGCCGACTAAACCAGCCGACTTTCCACCGCTGGTGGTGGAGTATGCGGGGGATTTCCTGGCGGGGGTCGATGAGGTCGGCCGTGGGCCGCTGGTGGGGAGCGTCGTCGCCGCTGCCGTGATTCTGGATCCGAAGGCGCCGATCGACGGGCTCACCGACTCCAAGAAGCTCTCCGCCCGCAGGCGCGAGACGCTGGATCGACACATCCGTGCGCATGCCCTCGCGTTTGCCGTGGCAGAGGCGAGCGCAGAGGAGATCGACACGCTCAATATTTACCACGCAACGCATCTGGCCATGCGCCGCGCGGTGGATGCCCTGCTTCCCCAGGCCGAGTACCTGCTGGTGGATGGCAATCGACTGCCGGGGCATGCGCTGCCGGGGCAGGCCGTGGTGAAGGGTGACGCTCGTCATCCCGCGATTGCCGCCGCCTCGATTCTGGCCAAGGTGGCGCGGGATGCGCAAATGGCCGAGCTGGATCTGCGCTATCCTGAATACGGGTTTGCCCGCCACAAAGGGTACCCCACCAAGGAACACTTGGCGGCGCTGGAAGCCCACGGTGCACTGGCCGAGCACCGGAAGAGCTTCGCGCCCGTACAGCGCCAGTTAGCGCTGCTGTAGTCGCACACTTCATTTCATTTAGCGTTCAATGCTGAGAGTCCCATGACGGTTCCGTTCGTTCATCTTCGTTTGCACAGTGAATACTCTCTGGTCGATGGCTTGGTCAAACTCAAGTCACTGGTCAGCACGACCGCTGAGCGCGGGATGCCGGCGCTGGCGCTCACCGATGAAGCCAACCTGTTTGGTTTGGTCAAATTCTACAAAGCCGCCCAGGGCGCCGGGCTGAAGCCGATCATCGGTAGCGATCTCTGGCTCTCGAATCCCCATGATGAGGCGCACCCCTATCGCATCACGCTGTTGGCGATGAACGACGTGGGCTACCGTAACCTGACCGAACTGATCTCCAAAGGCTGGACCGACGGTCAGCGCCAGGGACGGGCGATCCTCGATAAACAGTGGGTATTGGCGCAGAGCGAAGGTCTGATTGCCCTGTCGGGCGGGCGTGAAGGCGAGATTGGCCGCCATCTGCTCTCCGAGCACGAGCGGGAAGCGCGCCAGCTGCTGGAAGAGTGGCAGCAGGCGTTTCCCGACCGCTTCTACCTGGAGCTCATCCGCACCGGCCGCCCTCTGGAAGAGGCCTGCGTACACGCTAGCGTTCAGTTGGCGATCGAGACCGGTACGCCGGTCGTCGCCACCAACGACGTGCGCTTTCTGGAGCGTGAGGATTTCTGGGCCCACGAAACCCGCGTCGCCATTGGTGAGGGTAAAGCCCTGGACGACCCGCGCCGCGAACGCCGCTATACCGAAGAGCAGTACCTCAAAAGCCCCGACGAGATGGCGGCGCTGTTTGCCGATATCCCCGAGGCGCTGGAAAACAGCGTGATGATCGCCGAGCGCTGCAGCGTCGATGTGCGTCTGGGAGAGATCTTCCTGCCCGAGTTCGGCATTCCCGAAGGCATGACCCAGGATGAGTTCTTTCGCAAGGTCTCCCACGATGGCCTAACGGAGCGGCTCGATTTTCTGTTTCCCGCCGAGCAGTACCCCAGAGACAGCGACGCGTTTCGCGAGATCGACCAGCGCTATCGCGACCGGCTGGAGTTCGAGCTCAACGTCATCATTCAGATGGGCTTCCCCGGCTACTTCCTGATCGTGATGGACTTTATCCAGTGGGCCAAGGACAACAACGTACCGGTGGGGCCAGGGCGTGGCTCCGGTGCGGGTTCACTAGTGGCCTACGCGCAGAAGATCACCGACCTCGACCCCATCGGCTACGATCTGCTGTTCGAGCGCTTTCTTAACCCTGAGCGTGTGTCCATGCCCGACTTCGACGTCGACTTCTGCATGGAGAAGCGCGACCGGGTCATCGAGTACGTGGCCGACCGCTACGGTCGTAACGCGGTGTCCCAGATCGTCACCTTCGGCACCATGGCGGCCAAAGCCGTGGTGCGCGACGTGGCCCGTGCCCAGGGCAAGCCCTACTCGCTGGGTGACAAGCTCTCCAAGCTGATCCCGTTCGAAGTGGGCATGACGCTGGCCAAGGCCATCGAGCAGGAGCCCGCGCTCAAAGAGTTCATCGAGAATGACGAAGAGGCCGAAGAGATCTGGGAAATGGCCCTGAAACTCGAGGGCACCACGCGGGGTACCGGTAAACACGCAGGGGGGGTGGTGATCGCTCCCACCAAACTCACCGACTTTTCGCCCCTGCTATGCGATGAAGACGGCGCGGGCTTGGTGGTGCAGTTCGATAAGAACGATATCGAAGACGCCGGCCTGGTCAAATTCGACTTCCTGGGCTTGCGTACCCTCACCATCATCGATTGGGCGCTTGAGATGGTGGACAAGGTGCGTGACGCTAACGGCCAGGGACCGCTCAATATCGACGCCATTCCCCTGGACGACGGCAAAACCTTCGAGATGCTCAAGCGGGCAGAAACCACGGCGGTCTTCCAGTTGGAATCCCGCGGTATGAAGGAGCTAATCAAGCGCCTGCTGCCCGACTCCCTGGACGATATGATCGCCCTGGTGGCCCTGTTCCGCCCCGGTCCATTGCAGTCGGGCATGGTGGATGACTTCATCAACCGGAAACATGGCCGGGCGGAAGTCTCTTATCCACACCCGGATTATCAGCACGACCTGTTGAAACCGGTGTTGACGCCTACCTACGGCATCATTCTCTACCAAGAGCAGGTCATGCAGATCGCCCAGGTCATGGCAGGGTACACCCTTGGGCAGGCCGACATGCTGCGCCGTGCCATGGGTAAGAAAAAGCCCGAAGAGATGGCCAAGCAGCGGGCAGGTTTCATGGAAGGGTGTGCCGCCAACGGCATCGACAAAGACTTGGCGGGCAATATCTTCGACTTGGTGGAGAAGTTTGCCGGTTACGGTTTCAACAAGTCGCACTCGGCGGCCTACGCGCTGGTGTCTTATCAAACCGCATGGCTCAAAGCTCACTACCCAGGGCCCTTCATGGCGGCGGTGATGTCCACCGAGATGGACAACCTGGACAAAGTGGTGCCGCTGATCGAAGAGTGTCGTCACTTGAAGCTGACGGTGACGCCACCGGATGTCAACGTCGGTGGCTACAAGTTCACCGTGGATACCGACGGGCGGGTGGTGTACGGCTTGGGCGCGATACGTGGCGTCGGGGAAGGCCCGATTGGCGCGATTGTGGAAGCGCGAAACGCGGACGGACCGTTCAAGGATCTGTTCGACTTCTGCCGCCGCATCGATCCGAAACGGATGAACAAGCGTACCCTGGAAGCGCTGATACGCTCTGGCGCGTTGGATAACCTGGGGCCTAACCGGGCGGTGCTGTTCGCGGCGATGGAAGACGCGCTGAAGGCGGCAGCGCAAAATCACGCCAACCAGAACCTGGGTATGATGGACATGTTTGGCGATGCCTTCGTCGCCGAAGAAGAGGCCAGCGATGTTTACGCCGAGTATCGTCATGTGCGCGAATGGACGGACCGTGAGCGGCTCTCTGGTGAAAAAGACACCCTGGGGCTCTATCTGACCGGGCACCCCATCGACGAGTACGAACGCGAACTCAAGCGCTTCGTGTCGACGCGTATCAGCGATTTGAAACCCTCTCGGGAACCGCAGCGGGTAGCGGGTTTGGTGGTCGCCATGCGCACCATGAAGTCCAAACGTGGCGATACCATGGCATTCATCACCCTGGACGACCGCACCGGACGTATCGAAGCGTCGCTGTTTGGCGAACTTTTCGAGCAGCTACGCGGCCAAATCGAGTCGGATCAAGTGATCATCGTGGAGGGCGAAGTCTCTAGCGACGACTTTTCCGGTGGCCTACGGCTGCGCGGCAAAGACGTGACGCCGATGGTCACGGCCCGCGTGCGCTACGGCCAAGCCGTCGAGCTGGCGCTGGATGCCGGACAGATCAATGGCCGATTGGTCGAGAGCCTGCGAGATAGCTTGACCCCTTTTCGGGATGACACCGGACTCCCCGTGCGGTTGCAGTACCGCCATCCAGACGCGACCGCTTGGCTGGAGCTGGCCGAGGAGTGGAAGGTTGCGCCGAGCGATGATCTGCTGCTTGCGCTGCGTGATGTGCAAGGGCAGGTAGGCGTCCAGTTACGCTACCGTTAATCACCTAGCGTACGAGCGCCCCAGGGCGCTCGTACGGAATTGAGCGGGCATTGCCTTGCGTGGCAGGGTCAGGGTGCGATAATGGCGCCCAATATGCTCGTTTCGACAAGGCTTATTTTTTTATAGGCAGCTTACAGGCAGAGCCGATGAATCCTAACTATCTCGATTTTGAACAGCCCGTTGCCGAACTCCAGGCAAAAATTGAGGAGCTGCGTTTGGTGAGTTCTGACAGCCAAGTGAATCTCTCCGATGAGATTTCACGGCTGGAGGAGAAGAGTCGCAAGTTAACGGAATCCATCTTCAAAGATCTGACACCGTGGCAGGTGTCGCAGCTCTCGCGGCACCCCCAGCGTCCTTACACGCTGGACTACCTAGCGCACATCTTCACCGATTTCGACGAGCTGCACGGCGACCGTAACTTTGCCGACGATGCCGCTTTGGTCGGCGGAGTCGCCCGTTTGAACGACGCCCCGGTCATGGTGATTGGGCATCAGAAAGGTCGCGACGTGAAAGAGAAAGTGCGCCGTAATTTCGGCATGCCGCGTCCGGAAGGCTATCGCAAGGCCTGCCGTCTGATGGAGATGGCCGAGCGTTTCAAGATGCCGATCCTGACGTTCATCGACACCCCAGGGGCCTACCCGGGTATCGACGCCGAAGAGCGCGGCCAGTCGGAAGCGATTGCTTATAACTTGGCGGTCATGTCACGTTTGAAGACGCCGATCGTCTCCACCGTGGTAGGCGAGGGTGGCTCCGGTGGAGCGCTGGCGATCGGTGTGTGCGACGAGTTGCACATGCTGCAGTACTCGACCTACTCGGTGATTTCTCCGGAAGGCTGCGCCTCCATTTTGTGGAAGAGCGCCGAGAAAGCCTCCGACGCGGCTCAGGCCATGGGCATTACGGCCGAGCGTTTGAAGGAGCTGGGCTTCGTGGACTCGTTGATCAAAGAGCCGCTGGGCGGCGCTCATCGTCACCCGATCGATACCGCAGCGCGGGTTAAAGAAGCGCTGTCGGCCAGCCTCGAACGCCTGCAGGCGCTGGATAGCGACGCCCTGCTAGAGCGCCGCTATGCGCGGCTGATGAGCTATGGCGCCCCAGCCGCCTAAACGGCTGTTAGGCCTGCTCGAAGACGCCCTGGCGGAGACCCCGCCAGGGCGTTGCGTTTGGGTTGCCCTCTCCGGCGGCTTGGACTCCTCGTTGCTGCTGGCGCTGGCTGCCGAGGTGTGTGGCGGCAGCGGCAATAGACTGCGCGCGCTGCACGTCAATCACGGTCTTCAAGCCGCCTCCAATGACTTCGAAAGCCACTGTCAGCGGCTGTGCCAGCGCCTGGGCGTCCCACTCACCATCGAGCGTGTGACCGTCGATGAGGAGGGGGACGGGATGGAAGCCGCTGCCCGGCGTGCCCGCTACGCGGCCTTTGCGCTGCATGTGCCTGCGGGTGACACCCTATGGCTTGCGCAGCACCAGGACGATCAGGCAGAAACGCTGCTACTGGCAGCGTTGCGGGGTAGCGGCATTCGTGGGCTGGCAGGCATGCCATTTCGACGGGAGTGGCAGGGCATCACGCTGCTGCGCCCGTGGCTTGGCGTCACGCGTCAAACCCTGGCCGATACGGCCCACGCGCTGTCGCTTGATTGGTGTGAAGACCCCAGCAATCGCGATATAGCATTCGATCGCAACCGCTTGCGCCATGAGATCCTGCCAACGCTGACCCAGCGCTGGCCAGGGGCGGTGCGCTCCTTGGCCCAAAGTGCAGGCTTGGCTGGTGAGGCCGATACGCTGCTCGCCAGCTACGCTGCCGATGAGCTGGCCGGACTCACGTTAGCGCCGGGCTGTCTCGACGCGTCGGCACTGATGGCGCTGCCACTACCCCGCCAGCGCCTGCTGGTGCGCACACTCTGCCAGCAATGCGGGCTGCCGACGCCTCCCCAGGCACGCTTGACCAGCCTGCTCGGCCAGCTCAGCGCTGCCCAGGATGCCCAGGTGCTCGTCGAGTGGTCCGGTGCCCAGGCGCGGGTATGGCGGCGCAGGCTGTATCTGATGGCGCCATTGGTTGCGCTGCCAAATTGGCAAACGCCGTGGAACGGCGCGCCGGGGGTTTCAACGCCACTGGGGCCGCTGCAGCTGCGCTTAAGCGTCGATGGCGACCGCACCGCCCCCGTTGTGCTGCGCTGGCGACAGGGCGGCGAGATGCTCGACCTGCCTGGGCGCGGTCGGCGTGATCTCAAACGCTGGCTGCAAGAGCGGGCGCTACCACCCTGGGAGCGCAGGCGTTTGGTGATCGTCATGGCAGGAGAGCGCTGTCTAGGTGTGCTCCAACCGCCTGCCAAGGTACTTTGGCAGGCGGAGGGGGTCACGTTCGAGCACGAGCCTTAGGTCGGTATGTTCAAATGAAGCGTCAAACCTGCGTTGGTCATGAACGCCTGCTCCTGCTCTAAATCAGTGCTGAGCAGCGTTGGTTCATCGCTGGGGGGCAGCGTGATGGTCATCGTTTCACCTTGATGATCCACCGTGATCTCGGGCGGGATCGGCGCGCCTTCCGGGCGCGAGTGGTTGATCAAGACCGCGAGACGCAGCAGGCGCGCCAGTTTGACTGCGCTGGCCTGCTGGGACGCCGGCAGCGCTTGCCACTCTTTAATGGGGAATTTACGCCGATGGGCACGCACCAAAAACGCCAGCAACCGCTGCTCGGGGCGTGAAAATCCGGCTAGGTCGGAGTGCTCCAATAGATAAGCGCCGTGGCGATGAAACTGGCTATGGGAGATGGCCAGACCGATTTCATGCACATGGCTAGCCCACGTCAGATAGTGGCCCTGCTCGGCGGTCAACCCCCACGGCTTTTTAATCGCTTCGAACAGACGATTGGCCGTGTCGGCGACGTTGTCCGCCTGGCGCGTATCGACGTCGTAGACCCGTTTGAGCATCTCCAACGTGTTGGAGCGGGTGTCTTCGGCGCTATTGCGTCCCGCCATGTCGTACAGGACTCCTTCACGCAGCGCGCCATCTGCAAAGCGCATCTGTTCGAGGTCGAACGCCTCGAAGATAGCGCTCAAGATGGCAATGCCTGCAGGGAAAACGCGCGCACGATCAGGCTTCAATCCCTCCAACTCCACTTTGTCGAGCTGTTTGCATTTGAGCAGCCGCTCGCGCAGCTTCTTGAGCCCGCTGCGTGTGATTACGCCTTCTTGTGGCGTGTCGCCATAGGCGAACAGGACGCTAGCGGCGGCCTTGATCGTGCCGCTGGAGCCAACGGGGTCGTCCCACCCCAGGCGCTGGTAGGGACGCTGTATATTGGCCAGCTCCGAGAGGGCCGCCAGCTCGGCGCGACGCATACGTTTTTCCGTCAGATCGCCATCGGCGAAAAAACGGCTGGTAAAGGTAACGCACCCCATGCGCAGACTCTCCAGCGCTTTGGGCTCGAAGGCTTCGCCAATAATGAATTCGGTAGAGCCACCGCCAATATCGACAATCAAGCGTCGGCCGCTTTCGGCCAGCGCGTGGGCGGCGCCCAGATAGATCAGACGGGCTTCTTCACGCCCGGCGATGATTTCGATGGCGTGGCCGAGCTGCGCCTCCGCTCGTTCGATGAACGTTTGGCTATTATGGGCGTCTCGCAGAGCGTTGGTCCCCACGATGCGCAGGTGAGACCCCTCAATATCGGTCAAAAACGGCGCAAATCGGCCCAGACAGTCGAGCGCGCGCTGCATGGCGGCTTCGCTGAGATAACCGTTTTCGTCGAGTCCTGCCGCCAGTTGGACCTTCTCGCCCAGGCGTGCCACGACTTGCAATCGTTCATTTTGGTAATTAGCCACCAGCAGGTGAAAGCTATTGGAGCCCAGGTCAATGGCGGCTAGGCGCTGCGGCTCGCCGCTCTCGAACTCGGCAGGGGCGGCGGCGATGGGGAGCGAAATGTCCTTGGGCATGAGCTATCCTTCAAATTGGCTATGCCAAGGTTGCTGCGACCTCTGACTATTGTCAATTGCCAAAGGCTTGCGTTTGTCGCGGGGCTTGACTACCATCGAGCTACTGGCTTGATCCGAGTTGGCTTGTTCGTCTAAACAAGCGCACTGACTCGGGCACCCCGAGCAGTACGTACCCAGATGGCATCAGCCAGATGTCCAAGTCGTCAGACAACCCGCTGAAACGCATTCTCCGTGCCAATCAGATTAGCTAGTTTATTTGCACCCTCATGCTAAGCAGTCAGTGATGCCGCTTTTACGTATTAGGTATCGTTATGGCGACTGCCCGGCTTTTACCACGCGAGCGTGTGCCTAAATGGGGTCTGAACGCATCACTCGGCGCTTAGCCCTATGATATTGACCCTATGATATCGGCCAAGCCTCCTGTCTTATTCCTGGCGCTTAGCGCCTAGCTTTCATGAGCAATTTTCTAACACACCGATGAATCTCACTGAACTCAAGCAAAAAACCGTTCCCGAGCTGCTCGATATCGCCCGTGAAATGGGCATCGACAACCTGGCCCGTTCGCGCAAACAGGACATCATTTTCGCCATCCTCAAGAAGCATGCCAAAAGCGGCGAGGATATCTATGGCGACGGTGTGCTGGAAATTCTTCAGGATGGCTTCGGCTTCCTGCGTAGCGCCGACAGTTCGTACCTCGCCGGACCGGACGATATCTACGTATCGCCTTCACAGATTCGTCGTTTCAATCTGCGTAAGGGCGACTCCATTTCCGGCAAAATTCGTCCGCCCAAAGAGGGCGAGCGCTATTTTGCGCTGCTCAAAGTCAGCCAGATCAACTTTGATCGTCCGGAAAATGCCAAGCACAAGATTCTCTTCGAGAACTTGACGCCGCTGTTTCCGAACGACCGTCTGCGTATGGAGATCGGCAACGGGTCGACCGAAGATCTGACCGCCCGGATCATCGATCTGACCGCGCCCATCGGTAAAGGTCAGCGCGGCCTGCTGGTGTCTCCCCCGAAAGCGGGTAAGACGCTGATGCTGCAGAACATCGCGACCTCGATCACGCGCAATAACCCCGAGTGTCATCTGATCGTGCTACTGATCGACGAGCGCCCGGAGGAAGTCACCGAGATGTCCCGCACCGTGCGCGGTGAAGTGGTCGCCTCCACCTTCGATGAGCCGCCTGCCCGCCACGTACAGGTAGCCGAAATGGTCATCGAAAAAGCCAAGCGCTTGGTTGAGCACAAGAAAGACGTGGTGATCCTGCTCGACTCCATCACTCGCTTGGCGCGTGCTTACAACACCGTCGTACCCAGCTCTGGCAAGGTGCTCACCGGTGGTGTGGATGCCCATGCACTCGAGAAGCCGAAACGCTTCTTTGGGGCGGCGCGTAATATCGAAGAGGGCGGCAGCCTGACGATCATCGCCACTGCGCTGGTCGATACCGGCTCGAAAATGGACGAAGTCATCTTCGAAGAGTTCAAGGGCACCGGTAACATGGAAGCGCACCTTGACCGCAAACTGGCGGAGAAGCGTGTCTTCCCGGCGATCAACATTCGCCGCAGCGGCACTCGCCGTGAGGATCTATTGGCCTCTGAAGATGAAATGCAGCGTATGTGGATCCTACGAAAACTGCTCAACCCGATGGAAGATACCGCGGCCACCGAGTTCTTGATCGATCGTCTGAAAGACACCAAGACCAATCTCGAATTCTTCGAAGCCATGAAGCGCCGTTAAGGCGCTCCAGGGTGGCGGTTCCGCCAGACAGCCGGGTTGAGGAGAGGGCATTGAAGTACAACGATCTGCGTGACTTTATCGCAACGCTGGAGGCGCAGGGTGAACTTAAGCGCATCACGGCCGAAGTAGATCCCTACTTGGAAATCACCGAAATCTGCGACCGCACGCTGCGTGCCGGTGGTCCTGCACTATTGTTCGAAAATGTGAAGGGTCACGACATGCCGCTGTTGGGAAACCTGTTCGGCACCCCAAAACGGGTCGCGCTGGGCATGGGGCAGGATTCGGTCGAGGCGCTGCGCGAAGTGGGCAAGCTCTTGGCATTTTTGAAGGAGCCAGACCCGCCCAAAGGGTTAAAAGACGCTTGGGACAAATTGCCGATCTTCAAGCAAGTGCTCAGCATGGGGCCCAAGAGCGTCAAGCGTGCGCCGGTTCAGGAAGTCGTTTACGAAGGCGATGACGTGGACTTGGGGCGCTTGCCGATTCAGCACTGCTGGCCGGGCGATGCGGCACCGCTGGTCACGTGGCCGCTGGTGATCACCAAAGGCCCCCATAAAAAGCGCCAAAACCTGGGCATCTATCGCCAGCAAAAGATCGGCAAGAATCGCCTGATCATGCGCTGGCTCTCCCATCGCGGCGGCGCGCTGGATTTTCTCGAGTTCCAAAAAGCCCATCCCGGCGAACCGTTCCCCGTCGCGGTGGCGTTAGGCGCCGACCCGGCGACCATTCTCGGTGCGGTGACGCCCGTGCCGGACACGCTCTCCGAATATGCCTTTGCAGGCCTGCTGCGCGGCTCGCGCACCGAGTTAGTGAAATGTGGCCATGCGGACCTCGACGTGCCCGCCTCCAGCGAAATTATCCTGGAAGGGTTCATCTATCCGGATGACATGGCGCCAGAAGGGCCGTTTGGTGACCACACTGGGTACTACAACGAGGTGGATCACTTTCCCGTTTTCACTGTGACACGCATGACCATGCGTCGCGACGCCATCTATCACTCCACGTACACTGGCCGCCCCCCCGATGAGCCCGCCATTTTAGGTGTGGCGCTCAACGAAGTGTTCGTGCCCATCCTATGCAAGCAGTTTCCTGAGATCGTCGACTTCTACTTGCCTCCGGAAGGGTGCTCTTACCGCATGGCGGTCGTCACCATGAAGAAGCAGTACCCCGGTCACGCCAAGCGCGTGATGATGGGCGTATGGAGCTTCTTGCGCCAGTTCATGTACACCAAGTTCGTCATCGTGCTGGATGACGATGTGGATGCACGCAATTGGGAAGACGTGATGTGGGCGATCACCACGCGTATGGACCCTGCTCGAGACACCGTCATGGTCGAAAATACCCCCATCGACTACCTCGACTTTGCGTCGCCAGTGTCTGGGCTTGGCTCCAAAATGGGACTGGACGCGACCAATAAATGGCCCGGCGAAACCGACCGCGAGTGGGGGACGCCCATCGTCATGGACGAAGCGGTGAAAACCCGTGTCGACGAGCGCTGGGGCGAACTGGGCATTGATATTCCGCTACCCACACCGCGTCATGGTTAAGCGGATGTGTGGGGCCGAACGACTTTCCACAAAGAGGCTTTCATGAGCGCTACGTTAACGTGCAAAACGCTAACCTGCCAAGTCACCGCCGTCGAGGACCTCAATCCCGACGTGTTCCAAGTGACGCTTGCCGGTCGCGCTGAGGCAATGCAGCATGCGCCCGGTCAGTACCTCGAGCTAATGCTGGACGAGGCCACGTGGGTGCCCTTCTCGATTGCGAGCTGCGACAGAGGCGACGGCACGCTGGAGTTACAGATTCAGCACTGGCCCGAGCGAGATAACTCCCAACGTCTACGCCAGCTGCTACAGGTGGCGAATCAGCTCACCGTTCGTTTGCCGAGCGGAGAGTGCGTGTTGGATACCCAGAGTGAGCGTCCGCTACTGCTGATTGCCGCAGGGACGGGGTTCGCCCAGATGAAGGCCATCGTCGAGGCTGCCCTGCGTGACCAGCCCACACGACCCATTTCGCTATGGTGGGCAAACCGTGAGCACCGTGACCTGTATGCCGAAGACCTCGCCTGCGCATGGGCACAGCAGCATGACCACATAGCGTTCCATGCCGTTACCGAGTTTCCGCTCACCGAGCCGCTCGCTTCTGGAGAACGCATCGTCCATCACCAAGGTCGCGTCGACTTGGTGTTGGAGAGTGAGCTTGCCAAGGCCCCCATCCAGCCAAGCGACTGCGATGTCTACCTCTCGGGCTCGCCCGGCATGGTGTACGCTTGCGTGGACGTGCTGGAACGTTTTGGGGTGAGCAGTGCGCAAATGTTTTCGGATGTGTTTGCCTACGCTCCTCGGCCTCACTAAAATGATTGATCACTTTTAGTGTACGGCTTAAGCCGTCAACTCGATCCGCTATTGAGGAGGCTGTCATGGCCCATCACGACGACAATTTCAAAGACGATTCTGGCATTCTGCCGATCATACTGGGCATCGTGGTCTTGGTCGGTATGAGTGCACTGCCCGCTACGATTGGTTGGATCCAAGCGTTCGGTAGCTAATCACTTGCTCATGGGCAACCCGCACGCAAATTCTCGGTTGCCATTTGGCGCCTGCGCAGGCAGGATAAAGACAGTTCGTCATTAATCGATTGAGGAAGCCCCATGCTACACGGCACGCTGTCATCAAGCGTCACCGCCAAACCGGAAACGGTGGCGTGCGCTTGGGCGAGCGTCGGTGTCACTCAATTCGGTTACTATGCAGCGTATTGGTTTAGCCACGGTGTGCCCCTGGCTGACGCTTAGCGTCGCGCCAGCAGGCACACCGCTCCGGTTGCCTGCCGCATGCAAAGAAGCCTCGGTGGGTAACTCCACCGAGGCTTCTTTCGTTTTACGCAACCACAATTCATACGTCATTCATTCAGGAGCTGCACCATGTCTTACCGCGCACACTTTATCGCTAGTCTGAACGCCATCCGTTATATCGGCTATGGCTATGGCTGGCGATTTAGCGTCGCGCGGTCGGTGCTAGCTGCCACCTCCGACCGTGCCCATTTGGGTGGCAAGTTGGTGATGCGATGTCACGCGCTATGCCCTACGAATTCGGAGAGTTAACTGATGAATGCCCCTATCCATACTGCCTGCCCCACGACTGCCCCGGCTTCCTCGCTCATGTCTGCAACGGCTCTGCCGCTACCCGCTGAGCTGCGTCAGCGTGTGAGTGTGAACAGCACGCTCCGTTCCCAGATCGATCAGCAGCGCCAAGCGGTGCAGCGTATTCTCAACGGGCATGATGATCGCCTGCTCGTCGTGGTAGGACCCTGCTCCATCCACGACCCGGACGCTGCCCTGGAGTACGCGGATCGTTTGGCCGCACTCAGCGACGAGGTGAGCGAACGGATTCTGCCGGTGATGCGGGTGTACGTTGAGAAGCCGCGCACTACGGTCGGTTGGAAAGGGCTGGCCTACGATCCCGACCTGGATGGCAGCGGTGATATGCCGCGCGGTATAACACTGTCTCGTGAATTGATGCACGCCGTCGCCTCCCGCGGCCTGCCGGTAGCCACCGAGCTATTGCAGCCGATGCTGGCCCCCTACCTGGATGACCTGCTGAGCTGGGTGGCGATTGGGGCGCGCACCACGGAGTCCCAGCTACACCGTGAATTGGCTAGCGATCTCAGCGCTGCCGTAGGCTTCAAGAATGCCACCAGCGGTGACGTGCAGGTGGCCATCGATGCCATGCAGGCGGCGGCCCACTCCCATCAGCGTTTTGCCATGGATAGTCAGGGCCGCCCGATCATGCAGGAGACCGCAGGCAACCCACACACCCATGTGGTATTACGCGGTGGTCACGGTGAACCTAATTACCAAGCGCACCATGTGCGCCGCGCCGTGAATACGCTATGCGAGGCGGGCCAGAATCCGCGCTTGATGGTGGACTGTAGCCACGCCAACGCCCGTAAGGATCACCGCCGCCAAAGTGAAGTCATGCTGGACGTATTGGCTCAGCGTCAAGCGGGCGACGCAAATTTGGTGGCATTGATGCTAGAGAGTCATTTGTACGAAGGCAAACAAGCGTTGACGCCCAGTGCGCTACGCTACGGCGTCTCGGTCACTGATGCCTGCGTCAGCTGGGAGACCACCGAGCGCTTGCTGAAAACCGCCGCGGAACGACTGACCTAGCGCGTTGACTGACCCGGCCAGCCCCGTATCATAAGGACTCCTTTCGATCACGAGGTTGGCCATGGCCTTTACCCTTGAACAGCACGACCCTGCTACGTACCGTCGCAAAGCCCGTATCATCAGCGTGGCAATGGCCGGGCAACTGATCATTTTTGGCCTGCTGTTTTCCATGCTGCTCACCGCTACCTTTGGAAGCAGCATCTGGCTGAACGCGCTGGGCGTTCTGCTGGGCCTGCTCGCCACCAGCGCCATGTTCGCTGCGCTCAGAGAGCGCCCGTGGATGGCCGAAATGCGCTACGTTTGGCAGCTCAAGCACCACTTGTCGCGCATTAGTAGCTATCTGCAGCCGCTGCGCCGTGCGGTGGAACAGGATAATCGTTTAGCGCTGGATATTCTGACCTTCTACCACCAAGGCATGGCTCAACTGGCAGAACTGAACGGCCGCACCACCGATGACGATGCCGAACGGCTCGCAGAAAAAATGCAGGTCAAAGTAAAGCGTGACGAACTAGGGCTACCCAAAGAGGTAGCTACGTTCGACCCGCACGACCTGAGCGCTTTTAAGAAGTAAGTGGTGTAATAAGCCATGAAATGAGGGATTCGATAGGGAGCACGTTCGATGAAGGCTAATACGGCATCACTACGACTCGCCACCGCGGTAGCGACCGCGATACTGCTGGGCGGCTGCGCCACCAGTGCGCCAGTCGATGAGCAGCCAGTGAAAACCACCGTGCAGAGCAGCGCGCCGCTGCTGCCTTCGGTGCTGTTTCCCGGCAGCGCCGAGCGTTTTCAGGCCTGGAACTGCCAACCAGCCAATCAAGACTTGGTCACGGCCGTCAATGGGAACGAGTTACGGCTGTGGTCGTTACACGGTGCGTGGCGATTGCCTCAAGCCGTAGTGGCCAGCGGTGCCCGTTATCAGGATGGCGATATCAGCTTCTGGAATCGCGGCGATCGGGCGCAAATCGAAACGCCGCGAGGGCAGCTACAATGCCATCAAGGGGTTCAGCGGGAAATTGCCACGCGTGGCAGCCACCCGGGTGTGATGTTGTTAGCCCGCGGTAACGAGCCCGGCTGGACGATCGAACTGGCGAACGATGCGCCCATCATGACCTGGACCACTAATTACGGCAGCGACACGGCGACCATGCCCTATATGGTCAGCGTGATGGATAACGACGCGGGCCGGGTGGTGATCGAGAATGCCAACGCCGAGCAGTTTTTCCGCGTACGTATTGAATCAGGTGCCTGTTTCGACGACATGAGTGGCGAACCCTATCCTGCTCGCGTGACGTTCACAATGGATGGCGAACAATATAAAGGATGTGCACAAGGCATTGCGCCGTAGCCTGTCATGGCCTTGTACGGCCACTAGCAGCGATAGAGGAACGGCTCTGCGCGCCACTGTGGCTCTACGTAGTCGCTGGCGCACAGGGCCGATACATCGCCGCCTGCCCGGGCGGCAAGACGTGCCAGTGTCGCCAAGTGCAGTCCTCTGGGGCTGCGTACTTCTTCACTGATCGCAACGGGTACCCAGCGATCGCCTTCTCGGGTTGCTAGGGTAAAGTTGAAAGGGTGAAAACCGGGAAAGCCTAGCCGAATGTCAGTGGCGATAAGCGTCTCTTGCCCATCGATGTGACGTGTCTCGAAACGTAAGAACGGCCCAGTGAACCATGTAAGCCGCTGGCCTAGCGGCCCCTCCAGAGCACTTGGCTCCAGCTCGACGTTACGACGCAACGGCTCCAAGGCTGGGGCCCGTTCACGATCGAACACGCTGATCAAACTCTCGTAATAACGATCATCGTCGATGACCGTCGCCCGCCATAGCGCGATGTTGAACGGCGTCGGTTGAATCAGTACGGGAGCCGTCTGTAAATCTGCGTCGGCCAGTGTCGGTGCAAGACGTTGCTCCACGCTCCACTTGGCGCCAGCCGCTGCTATGAGATAAACGCAGGAGATGGCTAGCCCCGCTCGGCAAGCGCTGTGTACCTTGCCGGAGACGCTGGCAATGGTGAGCGCTATCAGCAGCGGCAGCGTGTAAAAAGGGTCGATGATGAAGACGATAGGCCACGCGACCGGTGGCGCGTCCAGCGGCCATAGCAGTTGTGTGCCATAGGTGGTGAGCGAATCGAGCAGCGGGTGCGTCACCAATATCAGCGTAAAAAAACTCCACCAGCGGCCAAACGAGATGTCCTGCGGTGGCGCGAAGCTAGCGCAGAGCACGGCTAGCAGCGTGGCAAGGCCCGTCAATACGAACAGGGAATGGCTGAAGCCACGGTGCTCGGTGACGTTGGCAATGGCGTCGCCATAATCCAGCGCCACGTCCAAATCGGGTAGAGTACCCAGTAGCGCACCTATGACGATGGCCTTTCTGCCCAGGCGCTTACCCAATACCACCCCTCCGACGGCTGCCCCAAGCGCTGCTTGCGTAATCGAATCCACAGACCTCTCCTCGACGAGCCGATAGCGAATCGTCATAGTTACTTGGCATGAAGCACGAGATGCACCACCATGACATTATTGTACAGCACATCCATCTTCTATTTTAATGTGGCACTCTTGTCTATGTTTTGAGGGTGCCACATGACCCGCGCGACAACGTGCGCTACGGTTTTACAGGATATAATTACCCTTTTTCGATGAAGAGGAAATGACATGCAGTTTTTACATACCATGGTACGTGTCAGTGACTTGGACGCCTCGCTTCACTTTTATTGTGAGTTGCTGGGCCTCAAAGAAGTGCGCCGTAAAGAGAACGAAAAAGGTCGCTTTACACTGGTGTTTCTCGCCGCACCCGACGACGAAGCCCGCTCCGAGCGCCTTACTGCCCCCGAGCTCGAGTTGACCTACAACTGGGACCCGGAAGAGTACACGGGTGGCCGTAATTTCGGCCATTTGGCCTACCGAGTCGACGATATTTATGGCCTTTGCCAGAAACTTCAGGATAACGGCGTGACCATCAACCGTCCGCCCCGCGACGGCCACATGGCGTTCGTGAAGTCGCCCGACGGCATCTCTGTCGAGCTGTTACAAAAAGGCGATGCATTGTCTCCCCAGGAGCCTTGGGCCTCCATGGAAAACACGGGTAGCTGGTAAGTCTCTGGTAAAACGCATAAGGAGTACGAACAAGGTGAAAGGACAAACCCGCCATATCATCATGGGAATGGGGCTTGCGCTGCTGCTGAGCGCTTGTGGCAGCACACCGCAGCAAGAGCGAACGGATGTACCGCAGGGCGGCACGCTCTCTGGGCCGGTAGTGGAGCAGCGCTGGAACTTACTGCTGGTAGGGACCGATGAGCGGCTCTCCATGCCCGAGACACCGTTCTTTCGCATTGGACGCGACGGGAAGGTTAACGGCTCTGATGGCTGCAACCAGTTCACCGGTAAGGTGAGTTTAGGTGAAAGCCAACGCATCGCGTTTAGCGAGCTGGCCTCTACCCGAATGGCGTGTCCGAACATGGAGGACGCCAAGCGGGTGACTGATATGCTAGATAATGCCTATCGGTATTTGATCGACCATGACCGGTTGGTGTTCTTCGGACCAGATAGCCGTGTCCTCGGCGGTTGGCGAGAAGCTAACTAAGCCGCTATCGGCTTAGTCAGTAAAAGGCGGGTTGAAGCGGGCAAGAAAGCGCGCATCGATCCGCTGTTTCCATTGCCATACCCAGCGGCCCGAAAAGCCTATGGACCCACGGCTGGCAATCGCGTGGCTGTCGCCGGTGCCAATCAGTGCTAGCACGCGACGCGGAGGTTGCCACGGGGTGAGCTGTTTGCCGTGGCAGGCAGCCCGCAGATTCTCTGCCAAGACGGGCCCCATGCGCACCGCATAAACGCCTGCCTTAGGCAGCGGGGAAGAGCGCAGCGCAGCGCAGTCGCCAGCGGCAAAAATGCCGCGCTGGCCAGTCACTTGAAGCGCCTCGTCCACAGAAATAAAGCCTTTCTCATCCAGCGGCAGCGCCGTTCGTTGCAGCCACGTTTGGCCCACGGCGCCGGTCGCCCAGAGTACGATATCCGTCTCGATGTGCTCACCAGTGTCGGTTTGCACACCGCCAGGTACCAAGGCGCGCCCCCGCACGCCTGTGAGGACGCGCACGCCCGCGCTTTTGAGCGCCCGCGCCGTTAACCAGCGGGGCAGCCAACCCGCCCCCGGCAGCAGCGTCTCAGCGGCGCTGATCAGTGTGCCTTGCCAGTGAATGTCCGGGCGCTGTTGTCGAAGCCGCGCGAGGACACTCATCAGCGTCTCGCAACCTGCTGCGCCACCGCCAACGCTCACGACGTTTTGGCGTGCTCCGGCTGGCAGCTTAGCCACCTCTTCGCGTAATGCTTGCCAGCGATGGTGCAAGGAGCTGAGCGGACGCATGGCCAGCAGCGTCGGCAGCGCATTTTTCTCGACACTCTTCTCGATACTTTTCTCGGCACTCGCCTCGCGATTTTCATTACCTTTAGGAGCAATGACTTGCGGTAACGTTAGCGTCGAGCCGACGTTGAAGGAGGCCACGTCAAACGCCACTACGCTCCCATCTGCCAGTGTTATCTGGCGCTCGCTCGTACTGAGCGCCACGGCGGGAGACGCGACGAAGTGAGCGCCTGCGCGCTTACAGAGTGCCGCAATATCCATCTGCGTCTCCCTTAGCGTGCACTCCCCGGCTAACCATGCAGGCACGCTGCCCGAGTAGGCGGCAAATCGGCTATCGCTCACCACGGTGATCGACACCGTTTTATCCGGCTGTAAGGCAAACGCCTCCAGCACGAAGGCGTGGGCGTGGCCTGCACCGATGAGCAGTAATTTCTGCATGTTGCCTCCTTGAACGAGCGATGAGGCGCCGCTGCTGAGCGTTATTCGCCTATGACCACCCGATTTTTGCCGCTTTTCTTGGCCAGGTACATGCCGTGGTCGGCGCGCTCCACTAATTGACGCACGGTATCGCCTGACTGTTTGGCTGTAAGACCTATGCTGATCGTGACGGGGAACGGTAGTTTGAAAAACGTCGTCGAGACGATGCTACACAGCCGCTGTGCAAGAGGTAAGCTGGTCGTGATATCCGTCTCTTGAAGGATGATCAAAAATTCTTCGCCTCCCCAGCGGCCAAGATGATCCCCTTCGCGTAGTGTGTCCTGCACAACGCGGCTGAGACGCCCTAATACGTCGTCCCCCACCGAGTGGCCATAGGTGTCATTGATTTTCTTGAAGTCGTCGACATCGAACAGGACGACAGAGAGGGTAACGTCCGAGCTGATGAGGCGGTTCAGGACCATGTTGGTGTAGTGGCGGTTCCAGCACTGGGTCAAGGGGTCCAGGCGGGCGAGCGCTTGCAGCCGCTGATTGGTCTTCGTCAACTGCTGATTGAGGTAGGCAACCTCCATGGCGGTAATCGCCACGGCGATGTCGTCGGCCAGCTCCCTCACCATGGAGGCCTCTATCGGCAGCCAATCAGTCACCGGGCCGGAGAGAGAGCAGGGCTGTTTGAGAGGGGATGTGTGACGAAACAGCAGTAGCCAACATGGAGCGGAGCACGCGATGTCCAAGCGGGCCACCAAGCCACCCTGACACAGGCCACCGAGCTCGAGTGTGCCGCTACTCAAGGCCTCATTGGGTAGTGTGTCGAGCGCATCGAGAAGATGCCGTTCAGGAGGGCAGTCGCCCAAGCAGTGAAGCTGACGGTGCCTCATCAAGGCAATGCCCTGGGCATCGAAGAGTTGACGTAGGCGCTCCCCATGGTGCAGGAGGATTTGTTCGATACCAGCAAAGCGTCTGATGTCGGCGGCGAGTTGTTGGCGGTAACATGTCAACTTGGCCCGTTGCTTAGTCAGCTGCTCTACTTTTAGTAGGCGCAGCCGCTGCGCCGCCATCATGACGATCAAACTGCACCATTTTGAAGAAGCCGCGTGACGCGAGGCGGGGTGGGCGACATAGCCCCATGTTCCCGCTTCTCCTTTTAATTCATAATACTGCAACCTGGAGGCTGCCAGAGCATCGAGCGAGCAAATGGACGTTAGGTGGGGATAGGCCTCTAGCGGACACGTGGGTGGAAAACCATAGACCAAACGTAGCTTCAGGGCCTTGGTACGATGGTAAACGAGGATGGGGGTTTGACGGGTGGCTTTATGAAGCGTGTAAGCGATCCGTTCGAAGAGCGCTGTTGGCGTCGGTGCTTGGCTAATCGTTAGCAGGGAGTCGTAAAGCTCGTCGCGCTCATGACAAAGAGGTTGCTCGCTCATCCTGAATGACTCCTCAATACATGAGATAACACGTCCATGTTGGCCAAAGGCCGAGCGTCACGTCACATCGAAATTGAATTAACGATTCAACCAAAAGGTAAATCATTATTCAACCATTATTGAATAATCGATTCACATTGGCGGCATGAATGAAAAAATCATGTTTGCCGAGCGCCTGAAATCCTCCATGCAAACGGCAGGGTACGACACGCGGCCCTCTGTGCTGGAGCGTGAATTCAATTTGCGCTACTGGGGAAAACCGATCACCTTCCAGGCCGTCAGGCGCTGGTTGCGGGGAGACTCGATTCCAAGTCAGGAAAAGCTACAGGTACTGGCGCGTTGGTTATCGGTCACGCCCCATTATCTGCGCTATGGCGGCACCGAAGAGAATGCGGTCAATGAGCCGTCAGGGCCGTGGCAAACCCCGCTCACGAGAGAAGAGCGTCATTTGCTGGCCATGTACAAGACGCTGCCGCCCCCTCAGCGTCAAATCGTCCATGACGTGGTAGAAACGTTTGCCAAAGCCTATGGTGATTCGCCGGCAGGTGCCGAGCGCGAATGACTGCATGGGCGAAAGGCTTTCATCGCACTCGGTCTTCTTAGCCCCGGCGCCAGTCGAAATAGCGCTTCAACAGATCCAGTACCCGCTCCGGCTTGTGAGCGTTTTTCCATACCCCAGCGGTGGCTTTGGTCGCTTCGCCCAGGGTGGGGTAAGGGTGAATGGTGCCGAGCAGCTTATTCAGCCCCAGCCCGTGCTTCATGGCGATGGTGAACTCGCCCAGCCACTCACCGGCGTTTTCCGCCACGACCGTTGCTCCCAAAATTTTGTCTTTGCCGGGCACGGTGAGCACTTTGATAAAGCCCTCGGGCGCCCCTTCGGCAATGGCGCGGTCGCTGTCACTCATGGCGTAGCGGGTCACTTCAAAGGCCACCCCCTTGGCGGTGGCCTCTTTTTCGTTGAGCCCCACCCTGGCCACTTCCGGTTGCACGTAGGTCACGGCGGGCATGAAGCGGTAGTCCACTGCGAAGCTTTTCAGCTCGCCAAACAGGGCGTTCACGGCGGCGTGCCACGCTTGGTGGGCTGCGGCGTGGGTGAGCTGGTAGGGGCCGGCCAAGTCGCCACAGGCCCAGATGTTGGGCAGGCGCGTCTGCAGCCGCTCGTTGAGCGCCAGCGTGCCGATATCCGTGGTGGTAATTCCTAGCGCTTCCAGCCCTAACCCCTCCACGTTGGCCTGACGGCCTGCGCTCACCAAAAGGTAATCGAACGCCAGAGTATTGCGCTCACCCTCGTGCTCGATCACCAACTGATGCTCACCGTCCGTTTGGTTCACCTCCAGCGCTTTCGCGCTGGTCATCACCGTTACGCCCTCTTGGGTGAGGGTGCGCTCCACGTGCTCGCTGACCTCGTTATCCTCTCGGCCCAGTAACTGTGGCGCGCCCTCGACCAAGGTGACCTGGCTGCCCAGACGGGCAAAACTTTGGCTGAGTTCGCAGCCAATCGCCCCGCCGCCAAGCACTACCAACCGTTTGGGCAGTTCGGTGAGCGACCAGAGGTTTTCAGAAGTGAGCAGCGGCGCGTGCTCGATACCGGGTAGGGGCGGCACGCGGGGGCGCGCCCCGGTGGCCAGCACGATATGGCGAGCGGTGAGGGTTTGTTCACCCACGCGAATTTCCCACGGTGATACCAGGGTGGCGTGCGCTTGATACACCTCCACGCCAAGCTGGGTGTAGCGCTCGACGCTATCGTGGGGCTCGATATCGCGGATGGCCTGATGTACATGCCCCATCACCTTGGAGAAATCCACGCGGGGCTCGCTGGCGCTCACGCCAAAGCGGTGCGCCGTGCGAATGTCATTGGCCGCGCGAGCCGCCCGGATCAATGCTTTCGAGGGGACGCAGCCCGTATTGAGACAGTCGCCGCCCATCTTGTATTTTTCGACCAGGGCCACCTTGGCCTTCACGGCGCTGGCGATATAGCTAGTGACTAACCCCGCCGAGCCGCCGCCAATCACCACGATGTCGTAATCGAAGCGGCTAGGGCGCGTGAAGCCTTTATAGGCGTTGCGCTTTTGCACCAACACCGCAATGCGCCGGGCCACCCAAGGGAACACCGCCAGCAGCGCAAACGAGGCAATGAGCCCAGGCGAAATAATGCCGCTCAGGCTTTCCAGCTCGCCGAGCTGGCCGCCCGCATTCACGTACACCGCCGTGCCGGGCAGCATGCCCAGCTGGCTCACCCAGTAAAACGTGGTGGTTTTAATCCGCGTCAGCCCCATGACGAGGTTGATCATGAAAAACGGAAAAATGGGCACCAAACGCAGGGTGAACAGATAAAACGCGCCATCCTTCTCGACGCCCCGGTTCACCGTGTCGAACTGGCGGGGAAAGCGTTTTTCGATGGGCTGCCGAAACAGAAAACGGGAAAGCAGAAAGGCGAGCGTCGCGCCGATGGCGCTGGCAAACGAGATGATGAGCAGCCCCCAGCCCAATCCAAACAGTGCGCCCCCCAGCAGGGTGAGCAGGGTAGCACCGGGGAGTGACAGGGCCGTCATGACCACATACACCGCAAAGAACATACCCGCCACCTGCAAAGGCGATTGCTGAAAAGCTGCCTGAAAATCGCTGCGGTAGGTTTGCAGGGTGTCCAGCGTGAAAAACGAATGGGCGCCGCTAGCGTAGAAGCCAATCACGGCCAGTAGCAGTAGGGCAATAATCAGCAGGCGCTGACGGTTCATGGCAGGCTCCTTGGAAAAAGGGGGGCTGACTCAGTGCTCAAATGGAGGGGTTCCTTACACGTTGGCGTGGCGCTGCCGCTGCCAGCGCTGCCAATCTTCGGGGCGGTCGATGTCCCACATGGTATCCGGATAGGCCGCTTCCAGTCCCAGCGTTGCTAGGCGCGCTTGGGTCACGCTCAATACCCGTTCGGTGCCCCAGGGAATGTCTGCAAACAGGCCGGGATAGTCCTGGTGGCTGCCAATCAGTCCGTAACCGCCATCCTCGGCCGGAAGAATCACGATGGCAAAGGTGCTCAAGGCGGCTCGGCAGCGCTTTAGCATGGCATGGGTAATGCTGGGGCAGTCGGTGCCCATTACCATCGCAGGGCCGTCGGTACTGTTCAGCGCATGGCGAACGCGCCTGCCCACGTCGCCCTGCTGCTGGGCGGCCAGGGCAATACCGTGTTGGGCCTGAAGCTCTAAAAAAAGCGGGTGACGGTGATCTAACGAGGTCCACAGCGTGACGTTCTCCGCCCCCAGCGCTTCGCAGCCGGTGGCTACACAGTGACGCACCATGGCAGCGTGGGCGTCGGCGGCGCCCTGTGCGCCCAAGCAGGGGATCAGACGCGTTTTGGCCTGCCCCGGCAGCGGTGCTTTGGCCAGCAGGTGCAGGTGGGGCGCGGCGGGCTTAACGTGCATCGCGGTACTCCTTAGCCAATTGCGTGGCGCTGACACCGCGCCAGTAGCGGTAGCGTAGCCGCCACATCAGGCGAATGGTGGGCCAAGCGCCGAACTCGTCCCAGCGCCTGCCCGAGCTTATCACCTTCTGGCGCAGGCAGGCGGGGGATGAATGGGCCTTCAGCCGTTTGCTGAGTTCGATGTCCTCCATCAGCGGCTGATCGGGAAAGCCGCCCAGTGCGAAAAACGTGTCCCGGCGCACAAAGATGCCCTGGTCACCGGTGGCGATACCACTGAGTCGCGAGCGTAGGTTCATCAAGCTCGCGACCACTGGCAGCCAGCGGCTTTTGCCCGCGAGCTGAATATCGAACCGCCCCCAGGCGTGTTGGGCAAGCGCCTGCTGTAGATTCGTCACCGCACGCTGCTCTTTGTCGGGCGGTAGTCGAGTATCGGCATGCAGAAAGAGCAATGCCAGGCCGCGGGCGTGTTGCGCCCCCAGGTTCATCTGACGTGCGCGCCCAGGTTCACTCTTCAGGACCGTATCGGCAAGTGGCGCGGCCAAGGCCACGCTGGCATCGGTGCTGCCGCCATCCACGACGATGAGTTCAACGCCTGAGGCGCGCAGCAGCTGTAGCCGCGTGAGCGTTGCCTGAATACCGGCTGCTTCATTGAGCATGGGAATGATGATACTCAGTGACAAAGGCGTAGGGTGCGGATCAGCCAAGGGCAATGATCGGTCCTCCTGCGGCGGTGGCATCGGCGTCGTCATGGGTGACGAGTAGAGCGGGTAGGCCCGCTTCCCGCAGTTGACTGAAGACCAGCGCGCGCATCTCTTGGCGTAGGGTCGTATCCAGCTTGGAGAAGGGTTCGTCCAGTAATACGGCGCGGGGTTGGGAGAGCAGCAGCCGCATCAATGCCACCCTAGCCTGCTGCCCGCCGGAAAGCGTGGCCGGATCGCGGGCTTCAAACCCTGCAAGCCCTACCTGGTCGAGCGCCTTGGCAATCTGAGCACCTTTCTGCGGGCTTCTACGGGGCAGGCCAAAGCGCAGGTTTCCGCCGACGCTCAAATGGGGAAACAGCAACGGGTCTTGAAACAGTAACCCCACGCCGCGCTGCTCGGCGGGCAGGCGTAGTATGTTGGTACCCCCAAGGCGAACCCGCCCCTGGGCGGTGAACGTGTTGGGTAAAAAACCGGCGATAAACGCTAGCAGCGTCGATTTACCAGAACCCGAGGGACCCATCACGGTGAGCACGTCGCCGGGGGCCACCGTTGCATCGACTGTCAACAGCAGGCGTTCAGCTAAGTGAATGCTTACTTGCTCGAGGGTCAGGGCGTTGGCAGCGTTATTCATGAGGTTCCTTATCCACAGGGCGTCTTAACCTTGGCGTTTAACGTTAAGAGGCGTGTGTCTTGGAGCGCCTAGCCACCTTGGCAAGGCGACGGCGACCATAAAGCCGACGAGCGGCAGGCCCGCTTGCACCAGCGCCCATACGCCGATTAAGCGGCGGTTTCCCCCGGAGGCCAGCGCCACGGCTTCGGTGGTCACCGTTGGGACTCTGCCTGCGCCTAATAGTTGGGTGGGTAAATATTGACCAATACTCACCGCCAAGCCCACCGCTGCGGCGGTGAGCAGTGGGGCAAGCAGGAGCGGTAGCCGCACGCGCCAAAACGTCCGGCGGCGAGAAACGCCTAATGATTGGGCCATGTAGAGCCAGCGCGGATCCAAGCGGCGATAGGCTTCCGCCAGCGAAAGATACACATAAGGCAATACGAACAGCAGGTGGCCCGCTACCACCAGCGCCAGTTGGGGGCGAATGCCCAGGCGCTCGGCGGCCACCACCAAACCGTATAAAAATGCGATTTGCGGGACTAAAAGCGGTAAATAGAGCAGCCAGAGCGAGCGAGTAGGGTGACGCTGCTGGCGCTGCTCGTTTTCGAGCGTGGCGACGACCAGCACGGCCGCCACGCCGGTCGAAAGTAGGGCAATGAGTGCGGTATGGGTCAGTGGGCCAGCCAGCATGCTGACACTGCGCTGCCAGTGGTCGACGGTAAGCGACTGCGGCAGCAGCTCAGGAAAACGCCAAAACCCGGCCACCGAGAAGAGCCCAAGCCCCGCCAGCGAGGCCAGCGCGGCGGCGCTTGCCAGAGCAAGCCCTACGCGTCCGAACACACGAACGGCGGCGTCTCCCCGCGTGCGCTCGCCATTGATCAACCAGCGCTGGCCCAGCCTGCGGGCCAGCTGCTCCAACAGCCACCAGCTCAGCAGCGCGGCCAGCGTTACGCCCAGCTGCAGTACTGCCGCCGCCGACGCCATGAAGCGACGGGTGAGGTCGGGGTCGCTAAACCAACCAAGAATCGAGACGCTCAAGGTGGGCGGCAAGCGTGGACCCAATATCAGCGCCATGTCCACCACGGAAGTCGCATAAGCAATCACTGCATACACCGGCAGGCGGATGAGTGGATAGAGCGACGGCAGCACCCCTTTGAGCCAGGCAACCGTGGGCGAGTAGCCCAACGATCGTGCCAGCCGCAGGCGCTGCTCGGCCTGGAGCTGAGGCAGTGCCGCGAGGCTCATTAGCAGCAGAAAGGGCGCTTCCTTCAAGACGAGGCCAAGCGTGAGCGCAAGTCCCCACGGATCGTTGACGATCAGCGCATCGGGGGGCGCCTCCCAGCCGGAGAGCCACGGGGAGATCAGTCGTGCCATCAGCCCAGAAGGCGCAATTAGAAAAGCAAAGCCAAACGCCACCGCCGCGTGGGGAATCGCCAGCAAAGGTGACACTAACCGGCGCAGGCTGCGGTCCAGCCAAGTGCCTTGGCTGGCAGCTAAAAACAGCACGACGATGAGCAGCGCTAACGCCGTACTGGCCAGGCCGCTGGCAAAACTCACCGCCACCGAGCGGCCAAGCCCCGGCTGTGCGAACAGCATTTGCCAAGCAAAGAGGTTGGCCTGATCGCTCCCCAGTACCGGCAAGTAGCCAAAGGCGGGCAGTAGTACCATGCCAAGCCCCGCGGTGACGGGCATCACCAGCAGGGCAATGATCACGATCGGCGCTAGCCGTAGCATGGTTCAGTGAGTCGCACGCGACGAGGAGGAGTGCGCTTAGTTGACACCGTAACGCTCGAGCCAAGCATCCTGTAGGGCGTTCATCCAGCTGGGATGGGGTTCTGCGAGGGTGTTGGATAGCGCATCGACCGGCAGCGCCGAGGGATGGTGGTCACCCTGCTCGAAGAGTGCCTGGTCGCTTGGCTCGAGCTGCTGAATGGCCAGCACGCTGCGGTCGCCCCACATGCTGAGCGACTGCTTCTGGGCCTGCGCTTCCGGGGAGAGTAAGAAGTTGGCTAGCGCCATCGCGCCCGCTTTATGCGGCGAGTTGTAGGGAATGGCTACGAAGTGCACGTTGCCCAGGGTGCCGCCTTCGAGTACGTAGCTGCGCACGCTTTGCGGCAGTTCATACTCCATCACCGCTACGGCAGCGTCGGTGGGGTAGAACGAGAAAGCCAGGCTAAGCTCACCGTCGCTCATCAGCGTGCGAAGGTTGGGGCCGGAATCGGGAAAGCTGCGTCCACTGCGCCACAGATGTGGGTGCAATTCGTCCAAGTAGGCCCACAGCGGCGCGGTGATCTCTTCGAACGTGGTCTCGTCGACAGGGGCATAGAGCGCGTCAGCTTGGTCGGTGAGCTCGATCAGCGCCTGTTTTAGGAACGTACTGCCGGTAAAGTCGGGGATACGCGGATAGCTGAACTGTCCAGGATTCGCTCTGGCCCAGGTGAGTAATTCCTCGATGCTTTGGGGCGGCGTATCGGTTTGGGCGCTGTCGTAGTAGAAGGTGATTTGCGCCTTGCCCCAGGGGGACTCATAACCCTCGGTGGGTAGAGTGAAGTCGGTGACGACTTCGGGATTCTCGTCAGGATAGGTAAGAGCGAAGTTCGGCAGCGATTCTGCAAAAGGCCCAAACAGCAAGTCTTGCTCACGCATGGCGGCGAAGTTTTCGCCGTTGATCCAAATCAAGTCGATGCTGCCATCGCTGTCGTTGCCCGCCTGCTGCTCACCCAGCACCCGCGCCACGGCGCTGCTGGTATCGTCGAGCTTCACGTGCTCTACGCGAACGCCGTAGCTCTCCTGCATCTGCTCTGCGACCCAGGCAATATAGCGATTGGTGCGCGCATCGCCGCCCCAGGCATTCCAGTACACGGTTTGGCCGTCGGCGGCGTCCAGTACGCTCTCCCACTCTTGCGGGTCGGGCGTGGCAACCGCAGGCGCGGCTAGGCTTATCAGAGCAAACGCCACGGCGGTGGCCAGAGCAGAGCGTGGTTTCATCGCACACCTCATCAAATCAGTTGGTTATAGAGCGGTTTGTAGGCACTGAAGTTCACTGTGAACATGGTCGATAGTGGGCAGTGAGAGGTAGTGTTCCACGCGGTCGCGCACGTGGTCGATCACGGCGGCATCGGTGAGCTCCGCCGACCAATCCTCTCCCCGGCGCTCGCTATCCTGGCGTTGCAGGTGCTGAGCGCGCCACTTGGCACACCACGTCAGCGACCATAGCCACGTCGCGCGCCGACAGGCAATTAGCGTATTCACGCTGGGAAGCACGATATCAGGCGTGGCGGCCATGGCCGTCTGCCAGCGGCGATAGAACGCAATGACCTCGTCCAAGCTGAGCACCGCCTGGCTGTTAAGGTCCCAGGTGGTCGAGGTGTAGAGTGAGGTATGGGCTAAATCGATGCCCGGCAGTCCGTAGCGGCATTTTTCGAGATCGACGAGTATGGCGCGCCCCTCGTCCGTGACCAAAAAATTGCCGGGGTGGGTATCGAAGCTGATCAGCGTAGCGGCGGCGTCATCCAGCGTGCTGGGCAGTAAATCCAGCTCCTGTTGAATACGCAGATGAATGCTGCTGGGAAGCTGGGCGTCGTCGAGCCATTTTGCCTGCAGAGACACTTCTTCCACCATGGCTTGCCAAGGGGCTGTAGGGGCCAGTAACGGCGGGCGGTGGCGAGGCAGCGGCTGGCGGTGCAGGCTGGCGAGGGTGTCGGCAATGGCAGGCAGGTCCTGGGGAAGTTCGGCCAAGCGCCCGCGAATTGCCTCGACCAGCAGCGCGCCGCGTGGTAGCGACTCGCTGGGCGGTAGTACGCCCTGCAACCCAGGCGTATGTCCGCCTTGGCTGGCCCGTTCATAGCAGGCGGCTTGATAGGCCAAGTTCTCTTCTGGCGGCAGATTCATCTGGCTCTGTTTGGGCAGCCGAGCCACCCAGTCATCGGCGTCTCGGTGGATCCACACGTGGTCGTGGGCTAGGCCCGTATCCGCCATGGGCGTCAGCGAAAGGTAGTCGATCTTTGCTTGCTGCAGCGTACTGCCCAATGCCTTCAGGCGCGCCTCAGAGAGTGTCGGCATAAAGCGTTCCGTGTGATTGACGAGAGGTCATGTCATGAATGGTCGACGCGTGCGACTGTCAGTCAGTGACAGCATGACGTTTAACCTTACACGGTTCGTCATAAAAAACGATGGCCATGCAGGTCGTCGCGTGAAAAAGGCGATGTAGATACGACAACGGCACCCAGTAGGTGCCGTTGTGAGACTGTCATGAGCGGGGGATTACATCGCGGCAATCTTCGCTTGCTGCTCTTCCAACAACTTTTTGGCGGACTGGTACTCTGCCAGTTTGCCGCGCTCTTTCTCGATCACGGCGTCGGGGGCTTTGGCAATGAAACCTTCGTTGCCCAGTTTCTTCTCGATACCGCCGATGAGCTTATCCTGCTTCTCGATCTCTTTGGCGAGGCGGGCAAGCTCCGCGTCTTTATCGATCAGGTCTGCCATCGGTACCAACACTTCCATATCGCCGACCAGCTGGGTGGCCGAAAGAGGGGCGTCTTCTGGGTTGGCCAGCCACGTCACGCTTTCCAGTTTCGCCAGCTTGGCCAGGAAGCGGCGGTTCTGCTCCAGGCGCTCGGCGTCCTCGGGCTTGCCTTTGGTCAGCAGCACGTCCAGCGGCTTACCAGGGGCGATGTTCATCTCAGCGCGGATGTTGCGCACGGCGATGATCACGCCTTTCAGCCATTCGATGTCGCGGGTGGCCTGCTCGTCGATCTTGCTATCGTCGGCTTCCGGCCACGCCTGGTGCATGATGGAGGCGCCGTCGCCCATGTAGGTGCCCGTCAGGGGAGCCACCCGCTGCCAGATCTCTTCCGAAATGTAGGGCATCATCGGGTGGGCCAGGCGCAGAATGGTTTCCAGTACCCGCACCAGGGTGCGGCGGGTGCCGCGTTTGGCTCTATCGCTGGCCGCCTCGTCCCAGAGGACCGGCTTGGAAAGCTCCAGGTACCAGTCGCAGTACTCGTTCCAGACGAACTCGTAAAGCGCCTGGGACGCGTGGTCGAAGCGGTACTCGTCCATGGCTTTGGTGACCTGCGCTTCGGTTTTCTGTAGCTGGGAGATGATCCAGCGGTCCGCCAGCGAGAGCTCCACTTCCTCTCCCAAGGCGCCACAGTCCTCGCCTTCGGCGTTCATTAGCACGTAGCGTGAGGCGTTCCAGAGCTTGTTACAGAAGTTGCGATAGCCATCCAGGCGGTTCATATCGAACTTGATATCGCGACCGGTAGTGGCTTGCGATAAGAAGGTAAAGCGCAGTGCATCGGTGCCGTGCGCTTCGATACCGTCTTTGAACTCTTCTTTGGTGGCTTTGGCAATCGCCTTGGCCTTTTGGGGCTGCATCATGTTGCCGGTGCGTTTTTCCAGCAGGTCATCCAGCGTTATGCCATCGATCAGGTCGATGGGGTCCAGCACGTTGCCCTTGGATTTGGACATCTTCTGGCCCTGGCCATCGCGCACCAGGCCGTGGACGTAGACGGTCTTGAAGGGAACTTCACCGGTAAATTTCAGCGTCATCATGATCATCCGGGCGACCCAGAAGAAGATGATGTCGAAACCCGTCACCAGCACGCTGGAGGGGTGGAAGGTTTCCAGCTCCGGGGTTTTTTCCGGCCAGCCCAGGGTGCCAAACGTCCATAGGCCCGAGCTGAACCAGGTGTCCAGCACGTCTTCGTCCTGGGTCAGCGCCACGTCAGCGCCCAGGCCATGCTTCTCGCGGGCTTCCTCTTCACTGCGAGCCACATACACGTTGCCGTCGGCGTCGTACCAAGCCGGAATGCGGTGGCCCCACCAAAGCTGGCGAGAAATACACCAGTCCTGTAGGTCGCGCATCCAGGCGAAGTACATGTTCTCGTAGTTCTTCGGCACGAACTGAATGTCGCCTTTCTCCACCGCTTCGATGGCGGGTTTGGCGAGGCTCTCCACGGCCACGAACCACTGGTCGGTCAGCAGCGGCTCGATGACATCGCCGGAGCGGTCGCCGTAGGGCAGGGTGTTGTTGACGCTCTCTACCTGTACCAGCAGGCCGAGGGCCTCCATGTCGGCGACGATCTGCTTGCGCGCTTCGAAACGATCCAAGCCCGCGTATTTGGCCGGCAGGGTGGCGTCTTCATCGGGCTGCGGCTGACCTTTCAGGTCGAAGATTTCCGCCTGCTCGAGGATCGTTGCATCTTTGGTGAATACGTTGATCAGCAGATGGTTCTGGCGCTTGCCGACTTCGTAGTCGTTGAAGTCGTGGGCCGGAGTGATCTTCACGCAGCCGGAGCCTTTCTCCATATCGGCGTGCTCGTCCGCCACGATGGGGATACGGCGGCCTACCAGCGGCAGCTCGATGAACTTGCCGACCAGGGAAGCATAGCGCGCATCCTCCGGGTTGACGGCCACGCCGGTATCGCCCAGCAGGGTTTCCGGGCGGGTGGTGGCGACCACCACGTAATCCTTGCCGTCGTCGGTCTTGACGCCGTCGGCCAGCGGGTAGCGGAAGTGCCAGAAGCTGCCCTGCTGCTCTTTGTTTTCCACTTCCAGGTCGGAAATGGCGGTGTGCAGGGTCGGGTCCCAGTTCACCAAGCGCTTGCCGCGATAGATCAGCTTCTCTTCATGCAGGCGCACGAAGACTTCTTGAACCGCTTTATAGAAGCCGTCGTCCATGGTGAAGCGCTCACGGCTCCAGTCGACGCTGGCGCCCATGCGGCGCAGCTGTCGGGTAATGTGGCCGCCGGACTCTTCCTTCCACTCCCACACTTTTTCGATGAACGCCTCGCGGCCGAGGTCATGACGGGTCTTGCCCTCTTCGGCGGCGACCTTGCGCTCGACCAGCATCTGGGTGGCTATCCCGGCGTGGTCGGTGCCTACCTGCCACAGGGTGTTGTTGCCCTGCATCCGCTTCCAGCGCGTCAGGGTATCCATGATGGTGTCCTGGAACGCGTGGCCCATATGTAGGCTGCCGGTGACGTTGGGCGGCGGAATCATGATCGAAAAGGGCTTGCCGCGGCCAGATGGGGCGAAGCGGTTATCGGCTTCCCAGCGTTCGTACCAGCGGGTTTCGATCTGTTCGGGTTGGTAGGTCTTTTCCATGGAGAGTCGGCTCACGGCTTGCAAAAAATGGTGGCAAGTATAGCGCGAACGCCCTGCGCTCGTCAGGGGCGTTGCGCTTTGCTCGTATGGGCGCTCGATGCGGTGATCAGTCTCGCAGGGCGCGGTCGCGAACTTTTACCACCGGCTCCATCAGGTAATCCAACACGCTGCGCTTGCCGCTGAGAATGTCGATCTCTGCCACCATGCCGGGCATGATATCCAACGGCTGGTTATCGGCGTCGTAGAGATAACCGTCGGTACGCACTTCCACGGGGTACATCAGCTCGCCGCTTTCCGGCATTTCTAACGCGTCGGCGGCGATGGTGACCAACTCGCCGTCCAAGCCGCCGTAGCGGGCAAAATCGTAGGCGGTCAATTTTACTTTGACCGGCTGGCCGGGGTAGAGAAAGGCGATATCGGACGGACGAATATGGGCTTCTACCACCAGCGCATCGTCGGCGGGCACTACTTCCACCAGCGGCTCGCCAGAGCCTGCCACGCCGCCCACCGTACTGATATGGACTTGATTGACCACGCCGTCTACCGGCGAGCGAATCGTGGTGCGGGCGACTTGGTCCGCACGCCCCGGCAGGGTTTTTTGCAGCTCGGCGACGTGGGAGGTCGCTTCGGCCAGCTGGGCTAACGCATCGGCCTCGAAGGCGTTGCGTGCCGCCACTTTACGATCTTCGATTTCCGCAATGGACGCCTCGGCGCGCGCCACCGCGCTCTGCTGGCGGGCCACTTCACCCCGCAGTTCGTTGAGTGATTGGCGTACCCGCAGTAGCGAGGTTTCCGGTTCGATGCCGCGCTGGGCCAGCGGTTGGATGATCGCCAGCTCCTGTTCGGCTAGCTGGACGCCTGAGCGTGCCGTGCTAAGGGCGGCTTCCAGCTCCGCTGTCTCTTGGCGTCGCTGGTAGCCCTGCTGCTCCAGCACCTGTAGCTCTGCGTTTAGCTCTAGTTGGCGGCCATGGAAAAGCCGCGTTTCACTGGCGGCCACGCTGGGGGCGGCTTGGCTCAGAGCGTCATCCAGCGCCAGCGGCGTCTGGTTGATTTCGGCCTCTAAGCGCTGGATACGCAGCTGGAGCGAACGTAGGCGCTGGAGGCTTTCCTCGTAGTCACCCTCGAGCGTACCACCGCTGAGCACCATGAGCGTATCGCCTTGGGCGACCGTATCGCCCCGGCGCACGTTGATCTCCGTGACCACGCCGCCCTCCAGACTTTCGACCACTTGCAAGCTGCGTGAGGGCACGACTTTGCCCTGGCCGCGGGTGACTTCATCGACTTCCGTGAGATACGCCCAAATGAAACCAATCAGCAGAAAGGCGATGATCGTGAGCAGTAGCAGGCTACTGCCGATGGGGCGCTTGGCACGTCCGTGACGTACGAAGTGCTCGAAATCCAGTTGAGAAGTAGGACGATTCACTGAGTGGTTCCTTCGCGCGAACGGTGGGGGGCGGCTTCCACAGGGCGCATGACCTGAGCTTTGGGGCCATCGGCCACGATCTGTCCCTGGTCGAGAATGACCACGCGATCCACCAGCTCCAACAGGCTGGTACGGTGGGTGACCACCACCAGCGTTTGTGCTGTGCTCGCGGCTTTCAAGCGCGCAATGACCTCTTTTTCGGTTTGGATGTCCATGGCGCTGGTGGGCTCATCCATCAGTAGAATGGGCGGCGCGCCCAGCAGGGCTCTGGCCAGACAGATCAGCTGGCGCTGACCGCCGGAAAGTCCCTCGCCGCGCTCGCCAATCGGCATGTCGTAGCCTTTCGGGTGGCGGGCAATGAAGTCATGGGCTCCGGCAAGTTTCGCGGCGTTGAGAATCTGCTCATCGGTGGGGTGGTGGGCTCCAATGGCAATGTTTTGCCGCACGGTGCCGGAGAAGAGCCAGGCTTCTTGTAGAACGCTGCCAATGTTGTGGCGTAAATCCGCAGGGTCGATTTGGCGAAGGTCGGTATCGTCGACCAGCACGGCACCCTGTTCCGGTGGGTAAATGCCCAGCAGCAGACGTGCCAGCGTACTCTTGCCGGAGCCGACGCGGCCAAGCAGGGCGACTTTCTCGCCGGGCTCGATGGTCAGGTTGATATTCGCCAGCGCAGCGGTGGTTTGCTCGGGGTAGCGGAAGCTGACGTCCTGCAGGCGCAGCTTGCCTTCCAGCGTGGGACGGCTGAGGTAGTGGCGGCCTGCCGGGCGCTCGGAGGGCATGTTCATCAGCTGGTCGAGCGCGCGGTAGGAGGTACGCGCTTGGTTGATGCGGGTCATGGTTTGCGCCAGCTGTGCCAGCGGCGCCAGCGCGCGCCCAGTGAGAATGACGCAGGCAATCATGGCCCCCATGGAGATCGTGCCAGCGCCCACCAGAAAGACCCCGTACACCACGATGCTCACTTGGGCGGCCTGCTGGGCAAAGGCGGTGGCGTTGAGGGCGAACTGCTGAATCGCGCGACCTTGACGCCCTACGGTCGACTGCTGGTGCACGCTCTCTTCCCAACGTTTGCGAATCATCGGTGCTGCGCCGCTGGCCTTGATGGTCTCCAAGCCAGCAACGGCCTCGATCAACACGCCCTGCTTGGAGCGGCTCTCTTCAAAGGCTTGACCAGAAAGACGTTTGAGAAACGGCTGAACGGCGATGCCGATCAGCAATACGAGGGGAACGGCGATCATCGGGATGAGGGCCAGCGGCCCGCCGATCAGATAAATCACGCCAATGAATAGCAGGATGAACGGTAAATCGACGATGGCGACCAGCGACGCCGAGGCGAAGAAATCGCGCAGTGTCTCGAACTCTCTGAGGGTATTGGCAAAGCCGCCGGTGGAGCCGCGCTTGGCGCTCATTTGCAGGTTGAGCACGTGATCAAAGATACGTCGACCCATACGCAAGTCCGCCTCCTGGCCAGCCCGTTCGATAAACAGCTGGCGCAGGGTTTTTACCGCAAAATCGAACAGCAGGGCGATACTCACACCGATGGTGAGCGCCACCAGCGATTCAACCGCTTCATTGGGTAGTACGCGGTCATACACCACCATGATGAACAGCGACGTGGCCAGGCCTAAAAAGTTGGTGAGCGCGGCGGCAATCACCACTTGGGTATACACCCAGCGATTCGAGGAGAGCGCACTCCAGAACCAGTGGCCGCCTTGAATGGCCGGTTCGCTATTCAAACTGACCGGACGGTAGCGGGCGCGTACGGCAATCAGGTGGCCGATATACGCCTCTTCCAGGGCGCTTACATGGGTTTCGACGGGCTGTTTACCTAGGGCCGGATCAAACAGCGCGAAGCGATCGTCATCGATACGCTCGATGAGGACCACCGCGCGGCCATTTTTCAGCAGCGCCACTGCAGGCAGCAAGGAGTTACCCAGCGTGGCGAGAGGATGCTCGCCCAGTGCGGCGACCATACCATGGCGTTCGGCGGCATCAATGAAGCCATCGGGTGTCAGTGGGGATTCGTTGCCTACTCGGTGAGCACGCACGGCGGCTTCGGAAACGGGCAGCGCTAGATGGGCGGCCACGAAGGTCAAGCACTGCTCTAGATCGTCCTGATAAGGGTTAGCGGCGTTCAAGGTGAATCTCCATCACATCCAGCAGTTCACCAGTGACCGCGAGCTGCTGGAAAGCGGCCTGCTCCCAGCGCACCCGGCGGTTGATCAGCTCCAGCGCGGTTTGAAATAGGTCGCGCTGGGCGTCGAGCAAGTCATTGATGCTGCTGCGGCCAACGGCAAACTGGTCGCGATAGGCCAGTAGGGCCTCCTCTTCGGCGGCGAGCGTGTCGGTTTGCGCTTCCAGCTCCGCACGTCGGGTGCGGGTATCGGTGTAGGCCGAGCGGACTTCGCGCTCTAACTCACGGCGCAGCGCTTGCTGCTCGTACTGGCTCTGCTGCTGGCGTTCGACCGCTTGAGCAACCCGCGAGGAGGTGGCTCCGCCGCTGTAGGGGGTGTAGTCGACGTTGAAAAGCAGCGCGACGTCGTTATCGGATTCGTTGAAATCGTTCACATCGAACTGACGGCCCTCGACCGCCACGCTTAGGCTGGGCAGGCGGGCATTACGGGTGGCCTGGGCCTCGGCATCGCTGGCTTCACTGGTGAGCGTTTGGCTGCGCAGCGCGGCGTTTTGCGCCAGCGCTCTGTCCAACAGGCGGTCTGCGTTGGCATCGCTCAATAGCGCGGCACCCTGGGGCAACGCCAATACATCCGGCGTGGAGAAAAACGCTTCCTGATACACGTTGATCGCTCGGGCCAGCTCGCCCTCCAGTGTGACCAAGCGTGATTCGGCGTCGCTCAAGCGGCTCTGCGCGCGCAGAACGTCGGCGCGTGAGCCTGCGCCCGCCTCACGGCGTAGGCTCACGTCTTCAAAAATACGCTGATGCTGCTCAAGATTATGCTCGGCCAGCTGGCGCTGGGCGGTCAAGCGGGCCACATCCAGGTAAGCGTTCACCGCGTAGAGGACTTCCTCTTCAACGCTAGACTGGGACTGCCAAAACGCCGCTTCTGCGCTGAGATCGGCGGCGCGAACGCGTTCGCGACTCGCGCCGAAATCCAGCAGTAGCTGGCTCAGCGTGACCACGGCATCGACGCGCGAGCCGCGATCGGGCAGTGATTCAGTACGCTGGAGGTCGTTGCGGTACTCGAGGCCTGCGTTCACCTGCGGGCGGCGCACCGCGCGCACTTCGTCAATGCGCAGCACGGATTCCCGCTCTCGAGAGCGCTGAGCCAGAATGCCGGGCTGCTGCTCGATGGCTTGCTGAATTTTTTCACGTAACGCGATCAGCGCCATAGAACTGCCTGTCGCCTCACTGGCTTGCCATCGAAAGCGATCGAGGAGCTCTTGGAGCTCGGGCGAAAACGCCGGGCCATCCAGAGAGGAAGCGGGCAAGGCGGCCGTCTCGGCCAGTGGCTCCTCCAGCACGGGTTGCGCCATCAGTGGTGGGCTGACCAGCAGTAGGCCGAGTATGAGCGACCTGGTTACGTTCACATTCATTATCGTTCCTGAAGAGCATCGGTACTTAGCGCGTTTAGGTAGCGCTCGGCCAGTTATATTCGGCTTCGCTGCTCAGCGCTTCTTGCCATTGGGCAAGGGGGTCTGAGGAGTGCGTCGACGGTTCTGCCGTCGCCTTGCGTTGCCGATAGAGCTGCAAACGGCCAAGCTGCTGTTGCGATTGCAACAGAGCGTACACCAAAGGAACGGCGCCCAATTGCCAGAAAAGCCCTATTTGTTTGGCAGAAAGGGCCTGCCAAGCGCTCTCGTCGATTTGATACAGCGGTGTGCTGCCTTGATAGCCGTGGGGCTGCCAGGGCGTCAGCAGTGCCGACTTGGATAGCGCGGTAATACGCGTGGAAAGCCGCTGACAGCCTTGCTCACGCTGCTGTAGAAATGCCAGCACTTGGGCAGGAAAGCGGGCAAGCTCCCCGTGCTGGTTGAAAAAAGGCTCGGCATCCAGGCGCTCGACGACATAGGGCGAGTGCTGGTCGATGCACAGTCTACCGGGATAGTCAGGGTGCAGCCCAAACGGGTGGCTGCGCAGCGCGGCAGGCACGTAGGCGGCCCGAAAGCGGCCTTGGTCATCCACCAGAAGGTTCTGGCCATCTTCCAGTCCCAGCAGCGCAATAGCCTGCCAACCTGCGCCAGTGTCCGCCAGCGCGATGGGAAAGTTAGCCGCCGCATGGCGCAGCTCAGCGTCTGCCAATGCGACTTGGGTAGTGGTTTGCGCAAAGTGGTAGGCGGTAAAACGCTGCCACATTAAACCGCCGTGGTGCTCTGGGTTGAGCGGCACCCACTGGGCAGCGTGATTCATGGCGACAACCTTCTGTGATCGGGCGTTGAGGGGTAATAAACGGTAAGGCACCTTACCAAACGTCGCTTCTACCGTCAGCGGGTGATCAGTCTACGCATCGTGATGAGGCCAATGATCGGCCCAGGCAGCAGCCACCAAATCACCCAAGGCCCCTGGTTGGCCCATAGTGCCGTGACCAGCGCAATGGAGGGAATCGTCAGGCCAAAGCCAATCGCATTCATCATGGCCAGCGCGGCGCCCAGTCGCTCTGGCGGTGCGCTGGCAGACGCCAGGGCGGAGAACTGCGCCGAGTCGGCGATCACGCTCACGCCCCAGAGGGCAAGCAGGGCCAACAGCAGCCAGGGCGACAGGCCGCCTAGCAGCGGATAGGCAAGGCACAGCGTGCCAGAGACCGCCAGTGCGATAAACGCGACCCGTGCGCTACCGATGCGTCGGCTCCACCGGCCTGCCATTACGCAGCCGGGAAGCCCCAAGGCGATGACCGCGAAGCTTAGCCACGGCTGCAAGCCAGGGGCCGCGCCCAAACGCTCCATCTCCCTGGTGACTAAAAAGGGCACCAGCGCCCAGAGGGCGTAAAGCTCCCAGCAGTGGCCAAAATAGCCCAGCGCGGCGGCGCGAAAATCTTTCTGCTTGAACGCAGCGAGCCCCGCCCAGGGCCGCCCTCCGCTTGCCTTGGCTGGCAGGTGAGGCCCCACGCCTAGCTGGAAAATCATCAGTGCCGCCAGCAGGGCAAGGGCAGAGGCCAACAGCAGCGGCCACTGCCAAGGCAAGTGTAGAGTGAGCCCGCGCAGCAGGTGCGGCGAGGCGATGCCCAGCGTTAGCATGCCGACCAACCAGCCAAGCGCCGAGCCTGCGTGGGTGGGCGTCCAGCTCACCACCAGCTTCATGCCCAGCGGATAAATGCCCGCAAGACACAGCCCGACCAAAAAGCGAGCCCCTGCCGCTAACGTGACGTTATCCGCCACGCTGATGAACGCCGCGTTGATCAGCGCGCCGAGTACGGCAGACATCGCAAACAGGTGGCTGGCGCGCACTCGGTCGGCCAAGCCCGTGGTGGCAATCAGCAGGGTACCGGTGATGAACCCCGCCTGCACGGCGATGGTGAGCAGCCCCAGGTCGCTCTCGCTAAGGCCCACGGCGTCCTGCAGTGCTAAACCCACGCCGTTCACGCTAAACCAGAGCGAGGTGCCGAACAGTTGGGCAATGACGATGACCGCTAGCGGCGTGCGGGCTAACAAGGTATGGGAAAGCATCGGCAGTCTCATCCATTGAGTTGTTGTTATGGAGGGCTTTCAAGTCGTTGGACACTTATCCCAATTTATGCGGCACGACCTCATGCCCCAGCGCCTTGTAGCGTTGCCAGCAGGCACGCTTGGCGACCAGTACCTGCTGGTGCTGGTTGATGATTTCCGCGACGCGGGCGTAACGCTCGACCCCATCGGGAATGTCAGGATGAAGATTCAGCAGGGCGGTGTCTGCCTGCGGGCTGGGCAGGGTTTGCCAGCCAAGGGTAATGGGCACGCTGTCAGCCCACTCGCTGTCTTCCAGTGCGTGGGGAAGGTAGGCGTCCTCACGAAACTGCCACAGCGCGTCGTCGGCCTGTTCGGCCAGCGCTTTGTCTTCGCAGTGCAGGTGCAGCCGATAGCCCTTGCGGTGGATGGTCTCGGCGAGCTTACAGGCGAACTGCAGGCGGGCTTCTAGGGTGGTATCGGGCAGAATATAAAAATCGATGCGTGCCATCGGTGGCTCCAGCGGTGTCAACGCGCCTGGCAACCTAGCCGCCACGGTGCGAGTGGCGGCTAGGTTTGTAACGCTAGGGGGGGTTATACCAGGCGGGTCAGCCAGCCGTACTTGTCATTACTGCGGCCGTATTGAAGGTCGAGTAACGTCTTGCGGATGCGTTTGGCCACTTCGTTGTTGCCATCGCCCTGCAAGCGAATGCGCTCGTTCTCCGTGACCAGTTCGCCCACCGGCGTGATGACCGCTGCCGTGCCACAGGCGAAGACTTCGGTAATCTCGCCGGAGGCGGCACCTTCGCGCCACTCGTCGATGCTGATCGCGCGCTCTTCCGGTGTCAGTCCCGCGTCTTTGGCCAGGGTCAGGACGGAATTACGCGTCACGCCTTCCAGAATGGTATCGGTCAAGCGCGGCGTGACGATGCGGCCGTCTTTGTAAACGAAGAACAGGTTCATGCCGCCCAGCTCTTCGATCCACTTGTTTTCTGCAGCGTCGAGGAAGGCAACCTGGCTGCAGCCGTTGGCAGCGGCCTCTTTTTGGGCGGCCAGCGAGGCGGCGTAGTTGCCCCCACACTTGGCAAAACCAGTGCCGCCGGGGGCCGCACGTTTATAGTGGGAGGAGAGCCAGATAGAGACCGGCTCGATGCCGCCTTTGAAATAGGCGGCCGCCGGGGAGGCGATCACGTAGTAGTCGACTTCATGAGCTGGGCGTACGCCAAGGAAAGCCTCGGAGGCGATCATGAACGGGCGTAGGTAGAGGCTGCACTCGTCGGCGTCGCTGGCGGGCGTGGGCACCCAGGCGTGGTCTTGCGCCAGCAGCGCTTTCAGTGAGCCGATGAAATCGTCATCGGACAGCTCGGGCAGCGCTAAGCGGCGGGCGCTACGGCGGAAACGCTCGGCGTTTTTCTCTGGGCGGAAGGTCCAGATAGAGCCATCCGCATGGCGGTACGCCTTGATGCCCTCGAAAATTTCCTGGCCGTAGTGCAGCACGGAAGCGGCGGGATCAAGGGTCAGCGGGCCGTAGGGGCGCACTTGGTGGCCGTGCCAATCGGCATCGACGGTCCAGCGCACGTGGGCCATATGGTCAGTGAAATGTTTACCGAAACCTGGATTTTGCAGAACGTTGTCGCGGATCTCATCGGCCATCGGCTGGTTGGACGGCAGGATCTCAAAGCGTGTTTCTAATTGGGCATCTGAAGCTGTGGGCACGGCGTGTTCTCTCCGCTAGAGCCAAGCCCCGAAGGGCATCTATTAAGCGTATCGTTTGGACAGCGTGTGCCAGCCTTTCCAGGGCACACGCTCATGCGTTCAGGTTTAACGGTTGCGTCAACGAAAGGCAACCATTGTTGGCCGGTTTCTGGGATTAGGCCTCGCCATTTTCGACTTGGGCGTCGGCTTCACGGTCCAAAAGGTACTGGGTGAGCAGGCCCACTGGGCGGCCGGTGGCGCCTTTCTGCTTGCCGGAGTGCCACGCCGTACCTGCGATATCCAGGTGCGCCCAGGGGAAGTGGTCGGCAAAGCGCGATAGGAAACACGCGGCCGTGATGGTGCCGGCCGGTCGGCCACCGATGTTGGCCAAATCGGCGAAGTTGGAGTCCAACTGCTCCTGGTACTCATCCCACAGTGGCAGATGCCATGCCCGGTCCCAGGCGGTTTCACCGGCCTCTAACAGGTCGAGGGCGAGATCGTCGTCGTTGGAGAGCAGGCCCGTGGCGTGGTGGCCCAGGGCGATGATGGCCGCGCCCGTCAAGGTGGCGATATCCACCACGCTGGCGGGGGTGAATCGCTCGGCGTAGGTGAGGGCATCGCACAGTACCAGACGCCCCTCGGCATCGGTATTGAGCACTTCGACCGTCAGGCCCTTGAGGGTCTTGATGATATCGCCCGGCTTGGTAGCGGCGCCGTCGGGCATGTTTTCGGCAGCGGCGACGATGAACACGGCGTTGAGCTTGGGCTTGATCGCCAATATGGCGTTGACCGTGCCAAACACGCTGGCCGCGCCGCCCATATCGAATTTCATCTCATCCATGCCCTCGCCGGGCTTCAGCGAAATACCGCCGGTATCGAACGTGATGCCTTTACCGATCAATACATGGGGAGCTTCATCGGGGTCGTCGGCGCCCTGGTACTTCATCACGATGAGGCGCGACGGCTCGGCGCTGCCGCGGCCAACGGATAGCAGCGAGTGGGCGCCAAGGGCTTCAAGTGCCTCTTCGTCTAGGATGTCGACGGCCAGCGCGCCTTGGGAATCGCGTCCCAGCGCTTGGGCCTGCTCGGCGAGGTAGCGCGGCGTACATACATTGCCCGGCAGATTGCCCAGCGTACGGGTGACGTTGATGCCTTGGCCAATGGCAATGCCGAGTGCGGCCCCCTGTTTGGCGAGCGGCGCATCATTGGCATCGCTGACGATCAGCGTCAGTTTGGCAAGGCTCGGCGCTTTGGCTGGCGACGACTTGAACTGATCGAAGCGGTAAATAGCACGCTCGGCGGCCTCGAGGGTCTTGCGCGCTTTCCAAACGGCGTCTCGATCATCGATCAGTACGTCGGTAAAGGTGACGCTGGCTTCGTCCACGGGCAGTTTGATCAGCGCTGCCATGGCGGTGTCGAGGGCTTTAATAAAAGCGGCTTCCTGGCATTTATCGCGCTCGCCCAAACCCACTAGCAGAATACGCTCCGCCCCTAGCCCCGGTGCAAACGGCACGAGCTGCACGTTGCCCAGTGCGGCGTCGAAGTCGCCGCGCTCCAACAGTTGGCCGATCAAGCGCTCGCTGGCGTCGTCTAATTTGGCCACGGCAGGCAGTAAGTCGCTACCTTTATAGACAGGGAGAACGAGGCAAGCCGTTTCGGCTTTGGCGGGGTTTGCGGTCTGAACGGAAAATTCCATGACGTCTCCAACAAGACAAGCAACGAGTGATTCGGGATAATGCCCCGTTATTTAGTGTTTGCTACCAGTTTGATTAGTGTACCCAAGCCATGGGCGCATTGCATGGCCACCTGCACCACTAGTCGGAGAGCGCGTTGATTCTATTCCGGTACTTAACTCGTGAAGTGTTACTGACCATGTCTGCCGTGGCGGGCATCCTGCTGCTGGTTATCATGGGTAGCCGCTTTATCCGCTATTTTTCGGATGCTGCCGAGGGGGATTTCCCGGTCACGATACTCGGCAGCCTGATGCTGTTTCACTTGCCCGGCTTCATGGAGCTGATCCTGCCGCTGTCGTTTTTTCTCGGCATTCTGTTGGCCTATGGGCAGCTCTATATGAACAGCGAAATTACCGTGATGGTGGCGTGTGGCATGAGTCCGACGCGACTGTTTCGCGTGACGCTACTACCCGCTACGGTAGTGGCCGTGCTGGTCGGTCTTTGCAGCCTATGGTTGACGCCTGCGGGGGCACTGCAAACCGAGGCGACCCTGGAAGAGCAGCGCAGCCGTTTGGACGTATCGGTGCTCGCGCCAGGACGCTTCCAGGATTTTGGCGGAGGGCGCACGGCTTACATTACCGATTTCAGCAGCGACGGCACTCAAATGCAGGAAGTGCTGGTGCACGAGCAGCCCATGGCGGGGGCAGAAAAAACGCATAGCTACATCACGCGCGCGGGATCGGGCTACCAGGAAACGAACGTCGATACCGGCAGCCGTTTTCTCATTTTGGAAGACGGCGAACGCTACGGCGTAACGCCCGGACGCCAGGATGCCGAGCGTTTGACCTTCGAGCGCTACACGTTGCGTTTGGGACTTAGCCGAGATCGCCAGGAGCTGGATTCGTTGGAGTACGCCACGACCGCCGAGCTGTGGCAAGATCCCGATCCCCGCGCTCAGGCACAATTTCAGTGGCGGGCAGGGTTGCCGCTCATGGTCTTCATCTTAGCGCTGTTGGCCCAGCCGCTGTCACGGGTAAACCCACGGCAAGGGCGCTTCGCCAAACTGTTGCCCGCTGTGTTTCTATACGTTGCCTATTTGAGTTTACTGCTTGCCGCTGTCGATGCGATTGGGAGTGGTTCTCTGGCCGTGGCGCTGGGTGTGTGGCCGGTGCATGCGCTGTTCTTGGGGCTCGGTGTGTTGCTGCTGTGGCACTCTCAACGAAAGGGAATGCGCTAATGCTGATCGCCATGGATCGAATGGATCGTTATATCGCCCGCAACGTCCTGGCTGCCATCGTGGTGGTGCAGTTCGTGCTGCTGGGGCTGGATATCACCATTGCCTATATCGGTGACTTAGGGGACACCCAGGGCGACTACAGCGCGCTGGACGTGTTGCTCTACTTGGGGATGCGACTCCCATGGCGCTTTTATCAGTACGCGCCGGTCGCCGTGCTGATTGGCGCGCTCATTGGCTTGGGCAGCATGGCCTCCAGCAACGAACTGACGGTCATGCGCGCTGCTGGCCGCTCGCTGGCGCGCATCGTTTGGGGCGTGATGAAGCCCGTGCTGCTAGTGGTCATCGTGGTGCTGCTGGTAGCGGAGTTCGTTAGCCCCAAAACCGAGCAGTATGCCGAAGCGTGGCGATTGGAGCAGCGCCAAGGCGAGGGCGCCATGCTGACTACCCGCAGTGGCTGGCAGTTCGAAGGCGATAGCGTCTACCGCTTTGGGGCCATTCGAGCGGATAACGTGGTGCTGGACTTAACCCGCTACCGCTTCGACGAGCGCCGTCTCATCGAAGCGACCCATGCCAATCGTGCCCACTGGGAGGAGGGGGCATGGCAGCTGGAAGGCGTGACCATGACACGTATTTTCGATAACCGCACGGAGTCGGCGTATCAACCGAGTGCGGCATGGGAAACGGCGCTCACCCCGACCCAGTTGGAGCGGCTGCTACGTGACATCGAAAGCCAGGCGCCCAGCGAGCTATGGGCCTACGCCAATTTCCTCCAAAGCCAGAACCTTCAGGCAGACCAGCCGCTGCTCTATTTCTGGCAAAAGGTATTGATGCCGCTCACCATGGGGTCGCTCGTGCTGATTGCCGCCTCGTTCGTGTTTGGGCCACTGCGCTCGGTGGCAGCGGGTACGCGGGTGTTTTATGGCGTAGTGACCGGTCTGGTGTTCAAGTACGTGCAGGATTTGCTCGCCCCGGCGTCGACCATCTTTGGCTTTTCCCCTGTCTGGGCGGTGCTGGTGCCGACTCTTGCCTGTGCCGTGGTGGGGATCTATTTCTTACGCCGAAATGGCTAAAGGCCGCGCAGACGCACATCAGGAGAATAGAGCAGTGACGACGCGACGTTTTACCCAGTTGGATGACGTTTGGCCCGCCGGCATAGGTCGCCGATTGGGCGCCATGCTGTACGACGGTTTTTTGGTGACGGCCATCTGGATCGCCGTCACCGTGGCTCACTTGGCCTTTTTCCGCTTCGTGCTGGGTCAAACGGCAGAAGAGATCGGTACCACGGCCTTCGACATCTGGAGCCTGCGGCTCATGCTGCTGTTTTTCGTGACGCTGTTCTTCGTCTACTCCTGGCGTCGTGGAGGGATGACGCTAGGTATGCAGGCGTGGCGACTGCGAGTGCAAACGCTGGATGGCCATGCGATCACGTTAAAGCAGAGCCTGATTCGCTGCGCGACGGCCTGGCTGTCCTTGGCGGCCTTCGGTATCGGCTATTGGTGGGTGCTGTTCGATGGGCAGCGTAGAAGCTGGCCAGACATTGCATCAAAGACCGAAACCGTGGTGCTTCCGAAAAAATAATGTTGGGCGTTTTTATTGAAAATAGCTCACCCGTCAACGGGTTATCGTATGTCTCAATGGCCTTAAGGCGAGTCGATACTAAAGAACAACGTTTTCTACTTGAAAAGATGTATGCGAATCATTTACATTCACCTCATGATTTTTATGAGGTGTCGCCATGTACGTGTGTGTGTGCAAGGGAGTAACCGATCATCAGATTCGCCAGCAGATTAGCGATGGAGCGCGCAGCTGGCGAGAAGTGCGCGAAGCCACTGGCTGCGGCACCCAGTGTGGCAAATGTGCCTGCTTCGCCAAATCCCTCACCCGCGAGGCCGTTCAGGCCGTACGCGCCGAGTCTGATATGAGTCTCGCTTACGCCGTATGACGCGAATCACTCTTGTTAGGCTTATCGTTAGCAAGTAGCTGATTTGCTTGAATTTTTGTCGTCACGACTGATACTCTCGACAGCGTTGGGAGTCAGCCTTTTTATGGCCTATACTCCTTGATTAATGTAAGAGTACGCTGCAAAACAGTACGTTATTGATCAATACGCTAAAAAGGTGACGGCATGAAAGGCGATCCGAAAGTAATTCAGCATCTCAATATCGCGCTTGGCAACGAGCTCGTGGCGATCAACCAGTACTTTTTGCACGCCAAAATGTACAAAGACTGGGGCCTCAAAGTACTTGCTAAATGGGAGTACGATGAATCCATCGAAGAGATGCAGCACGCCGATAAACTGATCGAGCGCATTCTATTTTTGGAAGGTATCCCGAACCTTCAAGATCTCGGCAAGCTGCATATCGGTGAAAACGTCAAAGAGATGCTCGAGTGCGATTTGAAGATCGAGCACGACGGCCGCAACGACTACATTGAGGCCATCACCTACTGTGAGAGCGTCAAGGACTACGTGACCCGCGATTTGCTTCGCGATCTGCTGGCCGACGAAGAAGGTCACATCGATCACATCGAAACCCAGCTGCAACTCATCGATCAGGTCGGTATCCAAAACTACCTGCAAAAGCACATGGCATTGGCCACTGACGAAGAGTAATCCAGCGATTCAGCCTCGCGTCAGTATCAGCATAAAAACGGGCAGCCCCAAGGGCTGCCCGTTTTTGGTGGTTTGTCTCAGCGATGACGCTGGCCGATGCCCACGAGACTGGACAGCGATACCGCCAACACCGCCAGCAGCATCAGTGCCAGAGCGGGGGTTAACACCGCCCAAGGGGCCCGCTCGATGTAGGGCATCCCCTCTGCCAAAATCAGCCCCCACTCCGGCGAAGGTGGACGGGGGCCCAGTCCGAGAAATCCCAGTGCGGCCAGGGCCAGAGCGATGCCGGGCAAGCGCAGCATGGCGTGTCGGCAGACCGGCCCGACGACTGCTGGCAAGATATAGCGGGTCACCAAACGAACTTGCCCTACGCCCAGCAGTGGCGTAATTCGCACGTGGGGCTGGGCTTTGGTTTCTGTCACTAGTGCGGCGGTATGCGCTGCCAAAGGCGCCCACGCGACGGCCGTAACGGCCAGCATGGCACCCGCTGCGCTGGGTCCCAGGGCGCCCGCCACGATGAGGCCAGCAATGGCCGGCGGCGTTGCCTTGGTGATTTCGATCGGACCGGTTGCGAGCCTCGGCGCGAGTCCAATCAAAAGCCCTAATACCAGCGAGAAGAACATCACTAGCGTGGCCATGACCATGGTCGAGAGGGCACCGTGGGCGACCCGGGCCAGAATATCGCGACCAGTGCCATCAGCGCCCAACGGCAGGGCGATGCTGGGCGGCTGCAGACGCATGAACGCCGAGCTGAACGGGTCGCGGCCAATGCCTGCCACGACCAATGCTACCAGCACGACAAGGGCGCACGCGGGCACTACCCATGCCCACCGTTGGGTGTGGGACTCGTGGTGGGCAACCGGCAGGGCCCCGAGGCGAAATGCCCGGCCCAGCAGCAGGGCGCGGCCGATATTGGCGAGGCTGCCTAGGCCAATGGCAATGATCAGCAGGATGAGGATACCGGTTTGCAGTGCAGGCATGTCCTGGGACGAGGCGGCTCCTAGGGTTGCGCGCCCCAGGCCTGGAATGGAGAACACTTGTTCAACGGCAATGGCGCCCCCTGTCAAACCGACCATCACCATGCCGATCTGGGGCATTAGGCTGGGTAGCGTGCGCCGTAGCACGGCCAACATGATCCGGCGGCGTGAAAAGCCAGCCACACTCCAGGTGGCCACCCATCGCTCGGTAAACGTTGCCGACAGGCCGTCGCTAAACAGACGCCCCAACAAGCCGCCCGCGGGGAGGCCCAGCGCCAGCGCGGGTAGCACGGCATAGCTAAGGCCCCGCCATCCGTAGGGCGGCAGCCAGTTGAGCCAAGCGGCAAATACTACCAGCAATATCGAGGCCAGCAGGAATTCGGGCATGGCCGTCAGGGCAGCGCCTACGGCACCCGAGGAGCGTCTTGGGTGGCCTCGCAAACCGCATCGCGCTACGGGAAGGCAGATCAGCGCGGCAGTGACGATGGCTACGCCCATGGCAAACCCCATGAGCATGAGCGAGACACGGGCGCTGTCGAGCATTCCCGGCAGCACCGGAGCGCCGGAAATCCATGAATTCCCCGCATCCCCGTGCAGCAGGCCCATGAGCCAACTCTGCAATGTATCGAGCGGGCCTAGATCCAGTCCCAGCTGCGCCCGAATCGCTGCCAATGCCTCGGGAGTTGCTTCTTGCTCCGCTGAGCGGGCACGCAGGATACTCAGCGCGGGGTCACGGCCGGATAGCCAGGGCAGTAGCCCGACCAGCACCACGACGCACGCCAGGGTGATTAGCCGTGACAGCAGTGGAATGAAGGGAGCTATGTGCAGGCTGCGCCATAGGCGCAGCGGTAGTGCAGTGGACATGCGCGGGCGTTCCTAGGCATCGGGAGCGTCAATGGACGTCTTTTCAGTGATTAGGCGACGCTCGCGGGGGTCGCGCACGGCGTTGACGACCCTCGCCGACTCACCCTGGATCACGCGCTCGTGCAGCATGGGGATCGCCGCGTCGGTGCGCAAAATGGCGTCTTCTGCGTCGATGATCGCCCGGCGACGCGCATCGCCGGTGGGCAATTGTGCGGCTTTCTCCAGCGCTTCGTCGACGGCCGGGTCGCATAACTGGGCGATATTGAAGGAGCCGGCGCAGGAAAAGTCGCTAAACATATAGGCGACGGGGTCGCCGGAGTCGAGCACGGTGGCACGTGACAGAATAAAGGCATCAAACGCACCGGCAAGGGCATCCGCTTCGATATGAGCATACTCGCGCACCTCTTGGGTGACGTTGAACCCTGCCTGGGTCAGCTGTTGTTCGAGCAGAACGGCCACCTCGGGAAGTTCGGCGCGATCGGTGAAGGTGGCCAGGGTGATTTCAATGCCGTCGACCGCCACGGGGGGCGTGCGGTTCTCGACCGACGCACGGTAGTCGCTGGCCCAGGCCAGCGCAGGGCCCAAAAGTCCCTCGGCAATATCGGCGCGCCCCTCGTAGACAGTACTCACAATCGACGAGCGGTCGATGGCGTCACGCACGGTGGCTCTTACGCCAGGGTCGCTCATTGGGCCTGATTCGGTATTCAGATAGAGCGTATTGGTACGTGGCATGGGCACTTCGTGAACCAGCGTGGGGTCGAGTAGTGCTACTTGAGACACTGGAATCGCTTCCACGATGTCGGCTGAACCGGTGCGAAGGGCCGCTGCCCGCGCAGTGCCATCAGGCACGTAGTCGGCGTCGATCCCCGCCACGCTGGCCGGTGTGCCCCAGTAATCATCGAAACGATCGAGCCGGGCGCTGGTGGTGCCATTGATCTCTTTCAACACGAAGGGACCGGTACCGGCATCGATCGGGTTGACCCGTCCATCGTCACCGTAGGCACTGGCGGCAAGAATCGCTAGCTGTGGGCTGGAGAGGCGATTGGGTATTAGCGGGTCAACCGTTTCCGTGCGCACGATAATGGCATTATCGCCCTCCACCTCGATGCTCAAGTTCACCCCATCAAGAATACGCGGCTTCGGCGCGGCCTGGGTGGCGGCGGTCAGGGAGCGCGCGACATCTTCTGCAGTAAGCGGAGTGCCGTCATGAAACGTCACGCCGTCGCGAATCACAAATCGCCAGGTACGCTCATCGAGCTGCGTCCATTCGGTGGCCAGAAAGGGCTGCGGGTCGCTGTTGGCATCCAGGCGAATGAGGGTTTCTGCCGTGCTCCAGCGAGACAGCTTGAAGGCATCGTCGGAAAGAGGCGTCAAGCCCGAGCGAGGCGGTTGCAACATGGCCACGCTGATGCGCGCGTCGTCGGCCTCGGTAGACTCGGGTGACGCATCAAAACAGCCGGCCAGTAGCAGCGGTGCAGCGAGGGCGGCGAGCAGCGTCTGGGGCAAAGGGCGAGCGAACATCGTTATGACTCCTGGTCATCGTAGAGTAAGTAAAAAAGTGGGATGTCGAGACTGGCTGGCCAATGAGCAGCGTGTTCATTGCATGGCAAAGCAATTACATCGGGGCATCGACCGTGGCGGCATTGCAGCCTGGCAGCGCACACGACGGTCGTTGTGAGAGTGCGTCGATCAGCGCACGCGTTGCCGGGTGAGTGGGCGCGCGCCACAGAGACGAGGTGGGGCGGTCTTCGACGATTTCGCCATCGTTCATGACTAACGTGCGCGCGCATAGCTGCGTCACGACCGATAAGTCGTGGGAGACCATGAGCAAGCCAGTGCCACACTCGTCGCAGAGGGTTTTCAGTACGCTGATCACTTGAGCGCGCACTGGTAAATCGAGGCCGCTCAACGGCTCATCCGCCAATAGGAAGCGCGGACGAGTGGCCACGGCCCGGGCAATGGCGACGCGCTGTGCTTGGCCGCCGGAGAGTTCGTTCGGCTTGCGATCCAAAAACGGCGCGCCCAGGCCAACGTGCTCCAGTGCTTCACGGGCCCGCTCGTTGGGGTCACACGCCACGTGCAGCCGAATCAGCGGCTCGCTAACCAGGTCGCGAACGCGCATGCGCGGGTCCAGGGACGAGGCTGGGTCTTGGGGGATGTACTGTACGGTGCGACGATACCAGCGTAGCTGCGCCGTGGACCCTGGGCGCACGTTGCGCTCTAGGCAGGTGATCGAGCCGCTGTCGGGGGCTTCCATGGCCAGCAGTGCGCGCAGCAGCGTGGACTTGCCAGAACCCGAGACGCCCACCAAACCGATCCGTTCGCCATCATGAAGCGTCAGGTCGATATCGTTCATGACCTTCTTGTAGACGCCTTTGCGCCAGGGCAGGGGGCGGGAGAGCGCCACGCGCTTGTTGAGTCCCTGCGCCGTCAGAAACGCTGTTTGAGGAGAGGGCAAGCGTGCCATCTAGGCGCTCTTCAACAAATAAGGGGGCATCGTAGGGTCCGGAGTGGCTCTTTGGGACGAAACGGCGGAGGGCTCGATGCCGTGGGCGGCCGCTACCAACGATTGGGTAAAAGGGTGTTGGGGCATGGTCATGAGCGTTCCAAGTTCACCGCTTTCGATGACGCGGCCATGTTCAATGACGATCGCCCTCTGGCAGAGTTGGGTGGCCGCGTGGAGATCGTGAGTGATAAACAACATCGCGCTTCCTGACCGTTCGGTCTGTGCGTGCAGCGCGTCCAGTACCTGGGCTTGGGTGACCACGTCCAGCGCGGTGGTGGGTTCGTCGGCGACCAGGAGCGATGTTTTACAGGCCATGGCCAGCGCGATACCTACCCGCTGTCGCTGGCCACCGGAAAGCTCGGCCGGGCTGCGCTTCATCAGCCCTTCCGGATCAGGCAAGTGGAGTGACGCTAGCAGCGCGGCGGCTGCTTGAGTAGCCGCCCGTCGCGACAGCTTATGGTGTTGAATAAAGGGCTCACGCAGTTGGGCGCCTATGGAAACCAGGGGATTCAGCGCCGAAAGTGAGTCTTGAAACACCATCGAAATGCGACTCTCGTTCCGTCGCTGGGCGGCGGGCAGGTCGATGATGTCTCGACCGTGAAGAAGAATCCTGCCCGTTACTCGAGTGTGTGGCGGCAATAGACCCAGCACGGCCTTGGCCGTGAGCGATTTACCCGAGCCGGATGCTCCCAGCAGGCAGACACGTTCGCCGGGCATGACCTCGAAGGAGAGATCATCCACGAGAGTGTGTTGGCCGAGTGTGATTCGTAAATGGCGGACGGAGAGTACCGGGTCGCTGCGCATGGGCCGCCTCTCTGACGAAACGAAAACAAACAATAATCGTTATGATATAACGTTTATTGTTAGGTCAGCAATACGTTCAGTCTCCCCCTGTCCGCGCGATACGACCCGCAGGTATAAAACAGGTATAAAAAAAGCGCTGACATATCAGCGCTTAACGTGATGGGCGGCCATGGCCGCCCGGTGGTCATCGATTATTTCGTGGCGTTGGAGGCCAAGGTATCGGGTGTGTCGAAGCGGGCAGCCGGTTCATCCACGGCAAAGGTGGCGCGGCTCAGGCGGCGTACCCGTTTCATAAACAGCGCGATACAGACCAGCGTGCCAAGGGCGGCGACGATATAGCTGGTTTGCAGCGGCAGATTAAAGCCAATCGGTGCATAGGCCAGGTAAGTGAAGGTTGCCATGGTCATGAAGACTGCCGGGATGGACGTGATCAGGTACGGCTTACGCGAGAGCACAAGGTACATGGTGCCCGTCCAGAGCGCGATCACGGCGGTGGTTTGGTTGGCCCAGGAGAAGTAGCGCCATAGCAGCGTGAAGTCCATATGTGTCAACGCGTAGGACGCCACGAACAGCGGCAGCGCAATCACGATGCGCTTGACGATGGGCTTCTGCTCTACCTTCAAATAATCGGCAATGATCATGCGCGCGCTGCGAAACGCCGTATCACCCGACGTGATGGGCAGCACGATGACACCCAATACGGCCAGCGTGCCGCCCACGGCGCCTAGCATGGTGGTCGAGACTTCGCTGACCACAGCGGCTGGGCCGCCTGCCGCCAACACGTCAGACAACGACTGCTCGCCCTGGAAAAGACTCATGGCGGCCGCCGCCCAAATCATGGCAATCACGCCTTCGGCAATCATCATGCCGTAAAAAATCTTACGCCCGTTGGTTTCATTTTCAGTGGTGCGCGAAATGATCGGCGTTTGGGTGGCGTGGAAGCCCGACAGCGCGCCGCAGGAAATGGTCAAGAACAGCAGTGGGAAGATCGGTGCGCTATCCGGGTGCATGTTCTGGAATGACAGCTCAGGGATCGGCGCGCCCGTGACGACCAAGCCAATGCCGATGCCTGCGGCGCTAAACAGCAAAAGTGCTCCGAAGTAGGGATAAATACGCCCAATGACTTTATCGATGGGCAGTAGCGTTGCGATCAGGTAGTAAGCAAAAATCGCCAGGATGATCAGTGTCAGCGATAGCGATGTCATGTTGGCCAACAGCGCCGCAGGCGACGTGACGAACACGGTGCCCACCAACAGCAGTAACAAGATCGCAAAGCCGTTGACCACGTGCTTCATCGTTTTGCCCAGGAACTTACCCGCCAGTTGGGGAAGGTGAGCACCGTGGTTGCGAATGGAGATCATGCCGGTCAGGTAGTCGTGAACCGCACCTGCGAAAATGCAGCCAATCACGATCCATACAAACGCCACCGGGCCATAGAGCGCCCCCAGGATAGGGCCGAAAATGGGGCCTACCCCGGCAATGTTCAGCAGCTGAATGAGCGAGTTGCGCGTGGTATTCATCGGTACATAGTCGATGTCGTCGCGCATACTGAACGCCGGTGTTTGACGCTTACGATCGGCGACAAACACGCGCTCGACGAACTTGCCGTAGGTAAAGTAACCCACGACTAATAGCACTATCGAGAGAATGAACGTAATCATAAAAAGCACTCAACTGGTCAGGGAGGGTGTCAAGCGAACGGCTAGGCAGCAAGCCACGCTTATTTAGCCGGGGTGAATGTACAGAGACGTGTCGATAAGTGCTTTACGACTTTAGTGGTCTGCGACGTTAGTCGCTGATACACAAAACAAAATGGGCAGCCACAAGGCTGCCCAGTGCCAAACGTGGCCTTGATCGAGCGTTAAGAAGAGATCACGCCGCAAGCCATGCGTGCGCCGCCGCCGCCGAGATGAGGCTCATCTGCGTAGGTGTCGCCCCCGGCGTGAATCATCAGGCTGCGCCCAGGCATGTCTTCCATGCTCAAGCGCGGGGCCAGCACCGGCAGGTTGGCTTCACCGTCGTCATTTACCGTCAGCACGGGCAGGTCGCCCAAGTGGCCGTCACCGTAGGGGCCTTGGTGGGTGCCCGTCTCTTCAGGATCATAGTGGCCACCGGCCGATAGCGCGGCGGTCATTTCGCCGCTGTCGTTTTCAGCGGGTTCACAGCTGGCATTTTGGTGAACGTGAAAGCCATGAACGCCCGGTTCCAAATCGGTCAGCGAAGGCGTCAGCAGAACGCCGTGCTCGGTATGCTCGATGGCCACCGTGCCGATGGACTCCTCCACTCCGTCGGCGCTGACCTTATGCATCTCGACATCCAACGACTCGTTGGCGTGAGCCGCCGTGGCCAATAGCATACTCGCCGCGATACCGGTGAGGGGTAGTAGATAGCGCATCTTGGTTGCTCCTTTCCTTGTCCATGGAAGCCCTGCTCCAGGGCACTCTTTCAAGGTAGCTGCCTGCTGCCTCCCCTGCCAGAACGATGCGAGCCCTCGGTTGCGCTCGTGACCTAAGGGCTCAGCCACACGACAAGGAGAGCATGGGCGCGCTAGCGCAGCGTTACGTTCGCCCCAGCGGATGACATAAGCGCCCTAAGTCGCGACAATAGCTAGCGACGACATACCCCTATTGCCGTGTTCTCGGCCTACGTTGCGAGGAGACCCATGCAGCCACTCACCATCCTCTATCAGGATGAGCATCTTGTAGCGGTGCATAAGCCGTCCGGCCTATTAGTGCACCGCTCAGCTCTGGCGCGTGGAGAAACCGAGTTTCTGCTCCAGCGCCTGCGCGACCAGCTGGCCAAGCGGGTTTACCCAGTACATCGGCTGGATCGGCCGACCTCCGGCGTCATGGTGTTTGGCCTCTCCTCCGAGGCCGCCGTCCTGCTCAGCGAGGGCTTTAGCGAACGCCAGGTGGAGAAGCGCTACCTCGCGGTAGTACGCGGTAAAGCACCTGAGCAGGAGCGGCTGGACTACCCGCTCAGGGAGGAGGACGGCACGCGCCCCAAGGCGGAGATGCCTGCCATGCCCGCGATGACCGATATTCGCCGCTTGGATAGCGTCGAGCTGCCGGTGCAGGTAGACCGCTACCCGGTGGCGCGCTACTCGTTAGTAGAAGCACGGCCGCTGACCGGTCGGCGACACCAAATACGCCGCCACTTATCTCGCCGTGGCTACCCGATCATTGGCGACGCCAAGCACGGTAAAAGTGTCCACAATCGCTTTTTTGCCGAGCAGCTGGCTGCCCCTCGGCTGCTGCTCGCCGCCACCTATTTAGCGTTCGATCATCCGCTGTTGGGTAAGCGTATTCAGCTCAGCTGCGCCGTGGATGAGACGATGAAAAATCTGTTCGAGCAGTTTGGCTGGCAGGGGCATCTACCTCTAGATAGCGTGCGAACGCCGCCCATCGCCACGCCTTCTGCCCTGCAAGCCCTGTGAGCCAGCCCATGTCATTGAATGAATCCACGACTTCCTCTAGCGATTATGACTTCCGTTTTGGCGGTATTCGGCGCCTTTACGGCCAGCGTGCGGCGCAGGCATTTCGCCGTGCCCACGTGGTGGTGGTCGGGGTCGGAGGTGTGGGCAGCTGGACGGTCGAGGCGCTCGCTCGCTCGGGCATCGGCAAGCTTACGCTGATTGATCTGGACGACGTGTGTGTCTCCAATGTCAACCGCCAGCTCCACGCGCTGGATGGTACGATTGGCCACCCCAAAGTAGACGTGCTAGCCGAGCGCTGCCGCCTGATTGCCCCCGAGATCGAGATCATCGCGGATACCGCCTTCGTCACGCCCACCAACCTGGCCGAGCGCATTCCTGAGGATGCCGACCATGTGGTGGATGCCATTGATAGTGTGATTGCCAAAGCGGCGCTAATCGCCTGGTGCAAGCGGCGTAAGATCCCGATTACCGTGACCGGCGCGGCGGGCGGGCAGACCGATCCCACGTGCATTCAAGTGGCGGATTTGACCCGCACCGAGCATGACCCGCTGCTCTCCAAAGTGCGCTCGCGGCTGCGCCGGGATTACGGCTTCTCTCGCAACCCTAAGCGGCGCTTCTCGGTGGAGTGCGTCTATTCCGACGAGCAGCTGGTCTACCCCAGTGCCGACGGCGAAGTGTGCCTGCAAAAGCCCGGCAGCGGCGATGCCACACGGCTGGACTGCGCCTCCGGCTTTGGCGCGGCGACGTTTCTCACCGGCACCTTTGGCTTCGTGGCCGCCTCCAAAGTGCTGGAGCGCCTTGCCAAAAAAGCGAATCAGCCCGCCGCCGCACAAGCCATCCAAGAGGAAAACGAATGACCACTCCCGTTCCCGGTATCTACCGCCACTACAAAGGCAGCCTGTACGAAGTGATGGGCACCGCCCAGCACAGCGAAAGCGAAGAGCCGCTGGTGGTCTACCGCGCGCTCTACGGCGACTACGGCCTCTGGGTGCGCCCGCTTGAGATGTTTACCGAAAGCGTGACCAAAGAGGGGAAGACTCTGCCGCGCTTTGCGTTGGAGAAGGCGTTTTAAGGACACACCACCCGGCCCGCGAGTGGTGTGCAGGTGTAGGTCAAGGAAGCGCGGCCGAACTGAGTTTCAAGTGCAGCAGCTCGGCGGCACTTTTGCCTGCTACCGCGCCCAGCACCACGGCGCTCAATAGCCCGTTGCCGGACAGGTAGCCGCTGTCGTTGGAGCCTGAAACCCCTCTCGCCGCGCCGCCTGCGGCAAACAGGTTGGGCAGTGCTTGGCCTTGGGTATCGAGCACGCGGGCCTTGCGGTTCACTTCCAGGCCGCCTTGGGTATGGAACAGCGCTCCGGTGACGCGGATGGCGTAGTAGGGGGCTTTTAGCAGGTTGGCGGGCTCGAAGCGTCGGCCAAATGCATCCGTGGTTTGCTGCTCGGCGTGCTGTTGCATCTGAGTGAAGGTGGCTTGCAGTGCGCCAAGAGGAAGTTTCAGGCCAGTGGCCATCTCTTCCAGGGTCGAGAAGCTGCGTACCGCGCCGCTCTCCTCGGCGTTGCGGTAATCTTCGAACGCCTGGGCAGACTCATGAATGCGCGCGTCATACAGGTTCCAGGCCACTTGCTCCGGCTGCGCCAGCACCTTGGCGGCCTGCTCGGAGTAGCCGCCGTGTTCGTTGGAGAAGCGCTCGCCCTTGATGTTGACCTGAATGCCCCCTTGCATCATCAGCGCCCAGCTAATCAGCGTTTGGTGCGGCGTGGCGAGGGAGCCATGGCCTTGGCAGGCGCCTAAATCTTTGGTGCTGGCGCCCATTGCCTGACCCCACAGTAGGGCATCGCCCTGGTTTCCTTCGTGGCCGTAATACAGTGCGTGTTTCAGCGTCGGTAGATAGCGCTCGACCAGCTCAGGGTTACCGCCGTAGCCGTTGCAAGCCAGAATCAGCGCATCGCAGCCAATGCTTTCGCGGCTGCCGTCTGGGCGCTGGAGCGTGACGCCGCGTACGCGCTGGGTGCTATCCACATGCAAATCCACGACCTGAGCCTGGGTCAGAATATCGATACCCGCCTCCTCAGCAGCGTTAAGCAGCGCGCCCATCAACTCTTCCCCGGTGCGCCGGGGCGTGGCGTGCATGCGCAGGTGGCGGTGGCCGGGGTAGAGAAAGCCTTCCACCAGCTCGAAAGGCACATCATGCCGGTCGGCCAGCCACTCGATGGTGGGGCCGGATTGGTTGGCCAGCAGGTCGACGATGGCCGGGTCCGCCTCGAAGCCGTTCTTCTTTTGAATATCCTCTGCCATGGCCTCGGCAGAGTCCGTGACGCCTAGCTCATGCTGAAAGCGCGTATTGGCGGCAGGAATAAACCCCGACGACATCGCTGTGCTGCCACGGGGCAGAGCATCGCGCTCCAGCACCGCAAGCTCGATACCCGCTTCCTGTGCTGCCAGGGCGGCCACCAGCCCGCAGGCACCCGCACCGATGATCAGCAGCGGCAGGTGGGCATCGAAACCACCGGGTGAATAAGGAAGTATCGCCATTATGCTTGCTCCGCCGCTTGGTGGAAGGCGTCCAGAATCTCGCCCGCCGGGGCTTGCCATACGTCGGCATGCCCGCTGATGTGTGCCAGCACCTCTTCCAGGCAGGCAATACGGTGAGGCTGGCCCACCAGCCAGGGGTGTAGGTTCAGCGCAAACAGCCGCCCGCCCTGTTCGCGGGACTCTTCCAGCAGGAAATCAAACGCGTCTTTTACCTGTGTCACCCACGAATCTTCCGAGTGCAGGTTCTGGCTCATCACGAACTGATCTTCAATCTCGGTGGCCAGCGGCATCATGGTCAATTTGCCGGTGCTGGTGTCGCACGCATAAGGCAGGTCGTCATTCACCCAGTCGGCGCAGTACTCAATGCCATTTTCTGCCAGCAGGTCCAGGGTGTTGAAGCTCTGGTGCTTGGCGGGGCTGAGCCAGCCGCGAACGGGTTGGTCGGTTACGCGTCGCAGGGTATCGACGGAGCGCTTGACCAGCTCGGCCTCTTCTTCGAGGGGCTGGCCGCCGTAGTGCAGGTGGTCCATGTTCCAGCCGTGGGCAATGAACTCGCCGCCGTGCTCTTTCAAGCGCTGCACCAGATAGGGGGTCTGCTCCGCCAACTGGGCGTTGATCGCAAAGGTCGGTGTGATATCGTGCGCGGCCAGCGCTTTGAGAACACGATAGATACCCACGCGGTTGCCGTAATCCCGCAGCGAGAAGTGGCGCAGGTCCGGATAGGGCATGGTCATGCCGTTGGGTACCTTGAACGGTACGCCGCGCTGGTTGAGCGGGTAGAACTGCAGCGAGACATTGATCCATACCGCCAGCGTTTTGCCCTCGGGCCAGGTCACCGGTGGACGTTCACTCAGCATCGACCACGCATAGCGCTCATGGTCGTAGCCGTGGCGGCGGTAAGGGTAGTCGAGATAGTCGTCATTGAGCGCCATAGCGTTATCCCTGTTTGCCTGCGGTGGCGGCCTGGGCCGCGATACTGTCGAGGGCGGCATCGTAATGGTGGGCCAGGTAGTAATCGGCAATCTCGCGGCCGGTGGCGACCCACACATCCGGGTGGCCGGTGATGTACTCCAATGCCTCTTCGAACGCCTTGATGCGGTGGGGGCAGCTCACCTGGTAGTTGTGCGTGGGAATACACATCACCGTGCCGGACTCCGCGCCTTCTAAATACAGACGATCAAAGTGGCGCTTGAGCATGGTGGCGTACTGGCGCGGCTCCACTTTGTTCACCGCGTAGACGATGGTGTCGTTCATCTCCAGCGAGTAGGGCATCGAGATGAACCGCTTGCCTGAACGCACGCTCACCGGCGTGGGTTGGTCATCGTGGAACAGGTCGCAGGTGTAAACACCGCCTTGCTCGCCGAATAGCTCCTCGCCCACTTCGGCAAACAGGTCCAGCGTGCGTTCCGAGTGGGAGAGCGCAGGGGCCAGATAGCCCGCGCAGGCCTGTCCGGTATGGCGATGGATGGTCTCCATGCTATCGCGGATCATCGCCCGCTCTTGGTCTTCGCTAAGGCCGTAGGTGTAGCGGGTGTTATAAATGCCGTGGCTGAAGAACTCCCAGTCGCGCTCTTTGCACATCTGGATGATTTCCGGGTGATGCTCGCAGAGGGCCGTCGATAGCGACACCGAGCCGCGAATGCCGTACTTCTCCAGCAGGGCCATTTGACGCTGATGGCCCACCCGGTTGCCGTAATCGCGAATGCTGTAGCCGGGCACCGACGGGTGGGGGTGCGGCCACGGCTTGCGGCTCGGGTTCTGCGGCGGGTCGATCTCGTAATACTCGATATTGGGGGCCACCCAGAAGGCTACCTTCGCGCCGCCGGGCCAAGTGATTTTCGGGCGCTGGTCGTAGGCCCAGTAGTCGTAAACGCCAAGAGACTCTTTCATCGTGGGCTCCTCGCCTTATGCATCGCCCTCGAGCCACGCCAGCACGTCAGCCACGGGCATGACATCGGCGTACTTGAGGTGCAGGTCGGTCAGGTTGGCGTAGTGGTAGCTCTCGTGCTTGTCGGCGACGCACTCCATGGGCACGATGGTGCGATAGCCGCGGGACAGACTCTCCACGGCGGTGGCGCGGATGCAGCCGGAGGTGGAGCCACCGGTGATGATCACCGTATCGACCTGGTGCCATACCAACAGCGATTGCAGCGGCGTTTCGAAAAAGGCTGAAGGCATGCGCTTGGTGTAGATCACGTCGCGGCTGCGGTCGATCTCGCAGCGCTCGTCGAACTCGGCGCGCTCGGAGCCGTACTTGATGTTTTGCAGCGAGTCCGGGGTGTCGGTACGGGTGCCCCACACGCCCGCATCTTCGGCGGAGTCCAGGAAGGCAACATGGGTCCAGACCACCGGCCAGCTCTTCTCCCGAAAGCCACGCGCCAACTGGTTCGTATACTCCAGCTGTTTGGGGTCGGTTTCGTAGGCGGTCTTGAAGAGGTCGGTGCGGGTGTAGGCCTTTTGCGGGTCCACATTGACCAGTACCGCTTTCTTGCCAAAGCCGAAGGGCACCCGCTGGGGGTTGGCCATGACCTCGTGAAAGATCTCTTTTGCCGTTTTATCGGTGGTCTGCATCATCGTCTCCTGAATCGTTATTGGTTGGCGGCACGGGTCACGGGTCGCCACGTGCCGCTGAACGAGCGCTAGCGATTATCGTACTGTTCGCCCAGCTCCAGCATTGCCTGGGTGCCCAGGTAGTCGTTGAGCTGTTTGAAATCGAGCATCTGGTCACGGAAAGCATCGGTGGTGCCATCCTCTTTCAGCGTGGCAAAGAAGCGGCTGGCCATATGGGTAATCGCCCGCACCAGTGCGCCGGGGAAGATCACCAGCGAAAAGCCCAGCGCTTCCAGGGCCTTGGCATTTTTCAGCGGTGTATCGCCGCCTTCGACCATGTTGGCCATGATGGGCACCTTGCCTTTGAACTGTGCCATGATCTTGCCGATGTCTTCGTCGCTACGAATGCCTTCGATGAACAGCATGTCGACGCCCGCTTCATAGTAGGCCTGGGCGCGCTCGATGGCGCTGTCGGTGCCTTCGACACCCAGTGCATCGGTACGGCCGATGATCAGCGTACTGTCGCTTTCCCGAGCGTCCAATGCGGCATGCAATTTGCCGACCATTTCACCTTTGGAGACTAGCGTTTTGCCACGCAGGTGGCCGCAGCGTTTAGGATAGGTCTGGTCTTCCAGCTGAATGGCATTGGCGCCTGCGCGCTCCAGCAAGCGCACGCTGCGCATCACGTTCATGGCGTTGCCGAAGCCGGTGTCGCAGTCCACCACCACCGAAAGCTGCGTGCGCTCGCGAATGTGCGACATGGCGGTGCAAATTTCGGTAATGCTGAGCAGGCCAATGTCCGGGCGGCCCAATTGGGTGTAGGCCAGGCTGGCACCGGACAGGTAGACGGTGTCGAAGCCTGCTTGCTCGGCAAGCGATGCGCCGAGGGCATCGAAGACGCCGGGGGCCACGACGATCCTGCTGTCGTTCAAGTGCTGTTTCAGTTGGGCTGGCTGGTGCGCCAAGGGGGAGGAAGCCTGGTGGGAAACATTGTGTTGGCGTGTCATAGCGGTCTCGTCATGTGGGGGGCGGGTTGCGCCAGCGCCAGGTCGTTCCAGACATCCTGGCGGGTAATCAGTCCATCGGTTAATTCGAAGCGGTCAATGAAGCGCACGCTGTCGCTGGTGCTGCCATCCAACCACTCGACGGCCAGCTCGCCGTGGCAAACGACGATGCTTTGGCGAGGCGTCAAACAGTGGTTCACGGCATGAAAGGTTTTACTGACGCGGCGGTAGCGCTGTCGGGCCCACGCCACCACGTCGTCGAGCTGATGCATGGCGGGCGCCCCCGGAAACTGCATGACGACATGCTCGGCCAGACAGCGCTGGGCAAGCGCAAGATCGCGTGCTTCCATGGCGTCCAGAAACGTCAGCACCTGCTGCACGTCATGGGGATGAACATCGAGGCATTGCGTATTCTTCACGGCGCATTACTCTTGTTGATGTGGCCAATGCGGTATGCTGATACGGTGTTTTATATGTATTATATTTAATACATTTTTATGTCTATTGTTGTTCTCGCGTCAAGCCTGATGTGAATATTTTTTGATGCATACCCTGGAGGGGCGTGAATGAGTGATGCACAGTCCTCGGCGGTGGGTGGGACCAAATCGCACCGGATCTACCTGCTGCTGAAAGATGCCATTCTCAGCGGCAGGCTGCCCGTCGACAGCAAGCTGCCGGGCGAAAACAAGCTGGCCGAACAGCACGGCGTTTCCCGCGTGACCGTTCGGCGAGCCATGGAGGCGCTGCAGTCCGCTGGGTTGGTCACCCGCAAGGCAGGGGTGGGAACCGTGGTGCTGGAGCAGCCGCTGGATGCCACGGTGATGACGGCCAGCGTCTCCAATCTGATGCCCAACATGGTCAAAATGAGCCAAGCGTCTCAGGTACGCCTGCTGGAGTTTGCTTACATTCCGCCCCCGGAGATGATTCGCGAGCGGCTGGGCATGGCCAAGAGCGGCAAGGTGCAGCGTTCGGTGCGGGTACGGATGATCGACGATAAACCGTTTTCCCACCTGGTCACTCACGTGCCCGAGACCATTGCCCTGCACTACAACGAAATGGATCTGGCCAATACGCCGCTGTTCGTCCTGTTGGAGCGCAGTGGCGTGAAGGTGGACCATGCGTCGCAATCCATTTCGGCCACCCTGGCTAGCCATGACGTGGCCCATGCGCTGGATGTCACCGTAGGCTCACCGCTGATTTCGCTGACCCGCGTGGTATTCGATGAGCAGGGTCGCGGAGTAGAGCACTTGGAGGCGCTGTATCGGCCCGACCGTTATCGGATCCAGATCGATCTCGAACGCAACGGTGATGATGATGCGCGGTACTGGGAGCCACGCGTGGGCGGTGGACCCACCCAAACCGAGGGGTAAGTGGGCACTTTTTCTCTGCTTTTAATGTATTAAATTTAATACAGATTCAAAATTTAAAAAAATACATTTGACCTGTGCTGGATAACTGCGCTAGTTGTATTGGGGTAACAATGACAAGCCTGGTAGGGCGCACTGAGGCCACGAGTGACGACAATGAGTTCCCCCAAGACGCTATTCGACAAGGTGTGGCAAGCCCACGAAGTGCATCGCAGCGACAGCGGCCAAAGCCTGCTGTGGGTAGACCGTCACTTTGTCCATGAAGGGTCGTTCCATGCCTTCAACAAGTTGAGTGAACGACAGTTGCCCGTCGCCCGACCCGACCTGACCTTTGGCATTGCCGACCACTATGTGCCCACCCAGGCACGAGACCTTGCCGGCGTGGCCGACGCCAAGGTGCGCTCGATGATCGAGCAGCTCAGCCATAACACGCGACAGCACGGGGTGACGCTGTTTGGCCTGGACGACCCACGCCAGGGCATCGTACATGTACTAGGCCCTGAGCAAGGGCTTACCCAGTCCGGCATGGTGATGGTATGCGGGGACAGCCATACCGCCACCCACGGGGCGTTCGGCAGTATTGCTTTCGGGATTGGCGCGTCAGAAGTGGCCCATGTGCTGGCCACCCAAACCCTGTGGCAGAGCAAGCCCAAGGTGATGCGTATTACAGTGGAGGGCCAGCTGGCGGAAGGGATCACTGCCAAGGATATCGCCCTGACCTGGATTGCCAAACTGGGAGCCGACGGCGCCCGCGGCTATGCCATCGAGTACGCAGGCGAGGCGATTCGGGGGCTCTCCATGGAAGCGCGGCTGACGCTGTGCAATCTCTCCATCGAAGGGGGCGGGCGCTGCGGTATGATCGCCCCGGATCAAACGACGTTCGACTACCTGCGTGGGCGCCCCTGGTGCCCGAAGGGCGAGGCTTTCGAGCAGGCCTGTGCACACTGGGCGACGCTATGCAGCGACCCTGACGCGGCGTTCGATCTGGAAGTGGTGCTGAATGCCGACGAGATCGCCCCTACGGTGACCTGGGGCGTCTCGCCGGAAGAGGCGCTGCCTATCGATCAACACGTGCCCGATCCTGTTCAATTGGATGACCCGTCCAAAGCGCGCCAGGCCCAGGAGAGCCTAGCTTATATGGGCCTGGTGGCAGGGCAAAAGCTCACCGATATCACCATCGACCGCGTCTTCATCGGCTCCTGCACCAATGCCCGGATCGAAGACTTGCGTGCCGCCGCCGCCGTGCTGGCTGGCCGCAAAAGCCGTGTGCCCGGTATGGTATCCCCCGGCTCGACGCTGGTGAAAACGCAAGCGGAAGCGGAGGGCTTGGACCGTATCTTCATCGAGGCGGGGCTCGAGTGGCGCCACTCAGGGTGCTCGATGTGTGTCGGCATGAACGGTGACCTGGTGGCCAGCGGCGAACGCTGTGCGTCGACTACCAACCGTAACTTCAAAGGACGCCAAGGCCCGGGAGCGCGTACCCATTTGATGTCGCCCGCCATGGTCGCCGCGGCGGCCATCAGCGGGCGGCTGACCGACGTACGCCAGCTTGCTTCCTCCTCACCCCGCGCCTCTGGAGAGCCATCATGAAACCCATCACCATCCTGGATACCCTGGGAGTGGCGTTACCCGCCGCGAACGTCGATACCGACCAGCTGATTCCCGCCCGCTTCATGAAGGAGCCACGCAGCGTGGGGTACGGGCAGTTTCTACTGTATGACGTGCGCCATGATGAACAGGGCCAGCAAGTGCCGAACGTCATGCTCAATCACCCCATGGCGAGCCAGGCGAAAGTCATGGTCAGTCGACGCAACTTTGGCGCCGGCTCTTCCCGCGAAGCGGCTGTCTATGCGCTGGTGGACGATGGTTTTCGCTGCGTCGTGGCGCCGAGCTTTGGCGATATTTTTGCGTCCAACGCCGTCAACAATGGCTTGCTGCCCGCCGTCGTAACGGAGGAGTCCGCCGAACAGCTGTTGCAGGCCCTGGCCGAGGCGCCTGCGCCTATCGTGGTGGATTTGGAAGCGCAGCAGATTCGCGTCGGCGAGCTGAACGTACCCTTTAGCGTCTCTGCCGTGTGGCGCACCAAGCTGCTGAACGGTTGGGACGATATCGATATGACCCGCCAGCATCTTGAAAAGATCGATGCGTTCGCCGCGGATTACGAACAGCAGTTCCCATGGGTAGCGCCGGCGCCGCCCAGTGCCGAGATCATCAGCAGAGGATAACATTGCCCCGGGTCAAGCTGCCGTCAGAGCAGCCACCCCGCGCCTAACATGACGGACCGATAACAACACGACGCACGCTTGCAACAATGGTTTTAGGCAGTAGATCAACACAATAACCGCTACAACAGATCACCTTGTGCAGGAGACACACATGAAAAAAGTAACCCTTACGTTGGGCATGCTCACGGCGCTGGCCTCGACCCATGCCTTGGCAGTGGACCAAATCAACGCCGTCCACGCCTTTCCTCCCTCCTTGATTTACACCCAAAGCTTTTTGGAATTTGTAGATAAAGTGAATGAGCGCGGTGAAGGCGTGGTGCAGATCAACGTGCGTGGCGGCCCCGAGGTCATCGGGCTTTCCGAGCAGCCGGACGCAGTGCGCAATGGCGTGGTGGACATGGCCTACACCGCCGCCAGTTTCTATGCCGGCACGGTGCCCGAGCGGGATGCCATGGTCGCGTCCAATACCAATGCCATTTATGCCCGTGAGAATGGCGGTATCGACCTACTCAACCAAATCCACCAGGAAAAAATGGGGACTTATTACTTGGGCTGGTTCGACAGCGGTGTCAGCTACAACCTTTACACCATTGACGAGCCGAGCCTGGACGAAGAGGGCAACCTCAGTATTTCGGGGCTGCGCCTGCGCAGTAACCCCGTTTACGACGCCTTCTTTCAGGACTATTTAAAAGCGCAGCCGATTAGCCTGCCGACGACCGACGTTTACGCGGCCCTGGAGCGCAGCGTGGTCAATGCCACCGGCTGGACGCAGATCGGCCTGAAGGATCTCAACTGGGATCGTTTCCTCAACTACCGGGTCGATCCTGCCTTCTTCTCCACGGACATGGGCGTGATCGTCAACCTGAGCAAGTGGAACCAACTCAGCGAAGAGTCCCAGCAAATCTTGCAGGAGGTCGCCATCGAGCACGAGCGTGAGAGCGCCGAACAATTGGCGGCGCTGGCCGATGAGCAGCAGGCACAGTTGGAAGCCGATGGCATGCAGGTCGTTACCTTGGAAGGCGAAGCGGCTCAGCGTTTCTCCGATGCTGCCCGAGATGCGACCTGGGAGCGCATGCGTCGCCAGATGGAGCGTCACCCGATGGGCCTCGAGCACTACGATACGCTGATCGAAAAATTCAACGATCTATAACACCTAGGGGGCGCCGAGCCATCGCGCGCCCCATGTTGTGGCTATTTTCCAGGGTGTCTTATGCGCTACGCACAACGCGGCTATCTGCTGCTGCTTAACGGCATGGCTCTGCTCGCCGCCATCATGCTTGTCTGGCTGATGGTGGCCGTGGTGCTCTCGGTGGTCATTCGTAACTTAGGGCTCCAGCCGTCGGCTTGGTTCTTTCTGTCGACCGAGTACGCCATGTTCTACCTCACGCTCTTGGGGGCGCCGTGGCTGGTACGCCAAAAAGGGCACGTTCACATCGAATTGCTTACCTCGGTGCTGCCGCCGGCCGTGCTAAATGTGCTCAGCAGGGGCGTGTCACTGCTGTGCGTCGTGGTGTGCGGTGTGTTGGCGTGGAAGGGGTTGGACTTGGTCATGATGAATATAGAGCGTAACGATTATGACGTACGCGCCTTTTTCGTGCCTAAGTGGATATTGACGGTTGTATTTCCTATCAGTTTTACGTTGATGGCAATCGAGTTTGGCCGCTTTGTCGTGGGTCAAGACATTCTTCATAGTGGCGAAGCGGGGATTAAAGAATAATGGAATGGTACTTTGCGCTCGCCTTTTTACTCTCGCTCATTCTGCTTTTTATGGCGATTGGCACCCCTATCGCCCTAGCCTTTTTAGCCGCTAACGTCATTGGTGCATGGCACTTCATGGGGGGGCAAGCGGGCATCCTACAGATGCTCAATAACGGGTTTGGTGCACTGTCGAGTTTCAACCTAGTGCCCATACCGCTGTTCTTGTTAATGGGGGAGCTGTTTTTCCGAACCGGTTTGGGCATGAAAATGTTCAATGCCGTCGATCAACTCATGGGTAAAGTGCCGGGGCGTTTATCGTACGTCACGGTCGTGGGCGGTACGGCATTCTCCACGTTAAGCGGCTCTTCCATGGGCTCTACGGCGTTGATGGGATCGTTACTGGTGCCTGAAATGCAGCGCCGTGGCTATAAAAAGAAAATGGCCATTGGCCCGATCCTGGGAACCGGTGGTTTAGCGATCATTATTCCACCCTCCGCGCTTGCGGTACTGTTAGCGACATTGGCAAAAGTGGATATCGGCGCTTTGCTGATTGCCGGTATCCTGCCGGGACTAACGCTGGCAGGCTTCTACATTGCTACTATTTTCATTCAAACGACGTTGGATCCGCTAGCGGCGCCGAACTACGAACTCGAACCGGTGCCGATGGCGGCGAAGCTGAAGCTGATCGTGACTGACATCCTGCCCATGCTCAGTGTCATGGTCATTATCGTTGCGTTAATGCTGATTGGTTTTGCCACTCCGTCTGAAGCCGCTGCGTTTGGCGCGTTGGGCGTCATCATCCTGGCGTTCATCTTCCGCTGCATGACATGGGAAGCGTTCAAACTCTCCGTGACCGGCGCTTTGAAAGTCACGCTGATGGCCTACCTGATCGTGTTCGGCTCGGCCACGTTCAGCCAGCTGCTCGGCTTCTCGGGAGCCTCGGGGGGACTGATTGCCTGGGCGACCGGCTTCGACCTATCGCCTCTGCTGATGTTGTTGGCAATGTTTGCGGTGCTTCTGGTACTGGGCACGTTCATGGAGCAGATTTCCATCATGATGCTGACCGTGCCGATTTTCTTCCCGTTGGCGCAGGCGCTGGGATTCGATCTGGTGTGGTTTGGCGTCGTAGTCTTGCTGGCGCTGGAGATCAGTTTCTCGACGCCTCCTTTGGGTCTACTGCTGTTCGTTATGAAGGGCGTGGCGCCCGCAGGGACGACCATGCGCGAAATCTACTCGGCGGCGATCCCCTACATTCTCTGTTCGATGCTGCTGGTGGCCGTACTGGTCGTGTTTCCGGGGCTGGCGACCTGGCTACCCAGCCTGCTGCAGTGAACGATATCAGGGGAGCGTAAGATCATCGCAAAAGAGAGGCGGCTGCCTCTCTTTTGTTTTGGGGAACGCTTGGTGGGCGGCGTGCGTTTATTCCCAGGCAGGGAAGGGGTCCGGGAGCTGCTTCCACGCTTCCATGCCTTCCAGCAACTCTGCTTCGCTCAGCAGGCACTCATCCAGCGCAGCACGCATGCGGGATTGATCCATGTTCTGACCAATGAACACTAGCTCCTGGCGCATGTCGCCAAATGGCTCTTGCCATTTCTCCAGAATGAACTGGCGGTATTCCGGGTCTTCCGGCCAGTTGGCTTCCGGGATGGCCTTCCAGAACACCCCGGCAGGGCCGTGATGGGCAATGCCGCCTGCCTGGCTCCACTGGCCCGCGTAGCGGGGGCGAGTAGCCAGCCAGAAAAAGCCTTTGGAGCGCAGCAGGCCCTTGCCGAACCACTCGGCATTCAGCAGGTCGTGAAATTTTTGCGGGTGGAAGGGGCGGCGGGCGTGGTAGGCGAAGCTGCCAATGCCGTACTCTTCGGTTTCCGGTACGTGCTCTCCGCGCATCTCTTTGAGCCAGCCGGGCGCCTGCTGGGCGCGCTCGAAATCGAACTTGCCGGTATCCAGCACCTTGTCCAGCGGGACACCGCCCTGGGTGATGGGCACCAGCTCGGCCTCCGGGTTGAGCGAGCGTAGAATCGCTTTCAATGACGCCAGTTCAGTCTCACTGATCAAGTCCGTCTTGCTGATCAGCAGCACATCGCAAAACTCGATCTGATCTACCAGCAGGTCGGCAACGTTGCGCTCATCGTCCTCGCCCAGGCTTTCTCCCGCCTCGGCCAGGCTCTGCGCTTCCTGATACTGAGCCAGGAAGTTGGCACCATCGACCACGGTGACCAGCGTGTCCAGTCTTGCGACCTGGGAAAGGCTTTGGCCGCTTTCGTCTTCGAAGGTAAAGGTTTCTGCCACGGGCAGCGGCTCGGAGATGCCCGTGGACTCGATGACCAGGTAATCGAACTTCCCTTCACGGGCCAGTTGGCTCACCTCCACCAGCAGATCCTCGCGTAAGGTGCAGCAAATACAGCCATTGCTCATCTCGACGAGGCGCTCTTCCGAGCGATTCAAGGCGACGTCGCTATCCAGCGTCGGCTCGCCAGGCCCGCCACGCACCAGTGCACCATCGATATTGACCTCGCTCATGTCGTTGACGATCACCGCAACACGTCGGCCCTCGCGATTGGCGAGAATATGATTGAGCACGGTGGTTTTACCGGCACCCAGGAAGCCTGAAAGCACGGTCACGGGCAGGGGAGAAAATGCAGACACGGATAGGTCCTCTCACTTTTATATGTTATGTGATAATATAACACTTAGTGGCGGCTGAACATATCCTGTCATGGCGACATGAACGTGGGCGGCACGGCGACTTTGCCAGTGAAATGAGAGGCATTAGGCAGCGGTGAGAAGAAAAGCTTAGCGCTTGTATTGAGTAGGGCAGTAGCCACGCATGACATCGGGCGAACGCAGGGCTCGGTGCTTGGTCCTGCGGCCCGTGACCCGCTTGCGCCATAGGCGGAATGAACTTGGCTTCATCTGGTGACGCATCACCTCGATCACATCGGATTCGTCCAATCCAAAGAGCCGCTCGATGGCTTCGAAAGGCGTGCGGTCTTCCCAGGCCATTTCGATGACGCGTGATTGTTCATCCTCAGGTAGGCAGCGAAAGCGTTTGACCGCCGCTTTAGGCATGGCGCGTCCTCGTCGGTGACATAAAGCAGGACAGTCATGCTATGTCGGTTTATGTGCAAAATCTATACATTGATATTTTATTGTATAGAGTTTTGTTGATGGCTAGCAATGTCGCTCACTTATTTCACTGCGAGCAGTGCGCGGAACAGGCCGCTCATGAGCACCGGTTCGTCGCGCTGAATACGAAAACCTGCGTGTTGGAGCATGGGCGTGGCTTGCCGTGTGATATCGGTTGCGATGAAGGAGGTAAGGATGTTGAAGGCGCGTCGTCCCCAGCCCGACGGTTGGTCATCGGGTTGGAACTTATCCATAACGCACAGCTGCCCACCGGGCTTAAGCACACGGTAGGCCTCGGTCAGTCCCTGCTCGGGGCAGGGCATCACCGCCAAAATCAGATGCATGACGACGACATCGAAGTGCTCATCGGGATAGAGCAGTTGAGTGGCATCCATGACATGGCAAGCCACATCTCGCTGATAACGCTCGGCCCTGGCGCTGGCGCGTCGGACCATACCAGGTGTAAGGTCGGTCAGGTGTATTTCTAGCCCATGGGGTATGAAGGGAAGGTCCAAGCCCGTTCCTGCGCCCACCAAAAGAATGCGCATACCGGGCTCCCAGTCGACGTGGCTGAGCGCGACACGCCGTGGACGACGTAACGCTCGCGATACGACCGCATCATAGAAAGGTGCATAGGCACTATAGCGAAGGCGATTCCAGGTCGTCGTATTCAGCATAGGGCCCCTCAAGAGACGGTTGGGCTAGCGCAGAGGTTGCGTCATGCTGGGTATGGATCATGCGCACTGCATAAGGTGCTCAATAGCTACTCCGTCCAGTATCTATAGCACGAAGCGTTGATAAGCTCCAAAACGCTGGAAACATGACGCGCATTCCACGACAAACGCCAAGCGATGTGGCGATATCCGAAGAGGTGTTCGTTGGGCGTGAGGCTACTTTTCGGTCGATTCGTCTTGTTGAAAACGTATGGCCAAGCTCTCTACGAGTTCTAACATCAACTCTCGATCACGTTGTTTTAATGGAGCTAATAACGCTTTAATTCGGTGTGTTTGATCATCGACATGAATACTGGCTTGGCCTAAAAGCTCCGCTGCTTCGCAGTTGAATATCTCGGCTAATTCTAATAAGCGTATAATATTGGGAATAACTCGCCCTCGCTCGATTCGAGAAACGGCTTCGTTGCCAACCCCAAGGCGTTCGGCTACTTCTTCTTGGGTCAACTGGCTGCGTATTCGCTGTTTGGCGATGGCTCTGCCGATGTTGCTAGCTAGCCGTTTCTGTTCGGTTTTATTCACACGGTCCTCCATATAACCTTGAATGGTTGGGGAACGGCCTATTGACATGAAGGACTGTTTAGGTTGAATATCACCTTCGCAGGTTGATAATGAGTGGCATCATCTGCTTTTTTTGCAACGCGTACTGAAAGGCGATAACTAACAAAGTTAAATCTATTTAAATTGATCATCTAAAATAAAAACGTGGTGAGATTCATTAAAACTTAAAGGCCGTATAGTAATGGCCATAAGCGTTATTGTTTGAAGTGTTGGCTGGAAGAGCAAGAGATGAGATGTCTGCCGTACGTTAAGTCATTAAAAGACATCCCTGTTGAACACTATGGTTCAGGTGGTATCCATTGGCATGAATAACAAGGACGGACAATGCTCTTTAAGGTAGCTGTTCAAACGTAACAGCCACTATCACTGTATGGTTCAGGGATGATCACACAGCGGTCAATTCGGCTTTGATCAAAGCATTTGGCTTGCCAACGTGGCTTACCTATCAAACCCGAAGGCGCTTAATATCATGTCTCCTACGACGGCACCAGAAATTTTCCAACAGCTCGCCGAAGGATTGTCCCGTGTCAATAAAAGCGGGTTCTTTCACCATTTAGCAAGCACCTTGGCGAAGTTGCTCAGCGTCGACCACGCATTGGTCGCTCGTATCGATCATCGCGATACCGCCACGCCATTGGCCATGTGGTCCGAAGGTACGTTTGTCGAGGCGACCTCCTATCTGCTTTGTGGCACCCCCTGTGAGCGAGTGAAGAGTGCGCACGCTTGTTTTCATATCACTTCCCAGGCGCGTGCCTGCTTCCCTAACGATGCTCGACTGACAGCGCTCAGTGTCGAAAGTTATCTCGGTGTCCCCATGGCAGATGCATCGGGCCGCTGCCATGGGATTCTCGTGCTCATGCATTCGCGACCGCTTCGGTTGCCTCGATACACGAAAGAGGTCATGCGTATCGTTGCCTCGTTAGCAGGCGTCGAACTCTCCCGTCAGATCATCGGTCATCAGGCCGATCAGCGTATTGCCAGTAAGCAACGGGCGTTGAGGTTGCTGAGTAGAGGAAATGACGCACGGTTTCACGCCCACGATGAAACGTCGCTACTGCAGTCGGCGTGCCGCGTTCTAGTGGACGTCGGAGGCTACACGGCGGCTTGGGTGCATCATGGTCTGCCTGGGGAGGAAGGCGTCGAAGGGGGGCTAAAAGCCTGTGTCGATAGAGAAACCGATGTGTCGGGTTGGTTAAGTCCAAAGCAGCTGCTGGTGGAGGGCTATAGCCGCGAACTACGTCACCAAGCGATGGCCCGCCGTGCACCGGTGGTATATTCGCCTCGGCTCGATCCCGACGCTTCGGGGCACGATGCCACGCTGGTGGCGCTAGACGTCGCCGTGTTGGTGGCGTTGCCGTTGGTGTATCGGGGGCAACTGCTCGGTGTCATCACGCTCTATCAAAGCGATGATGCGCCCATGACGGCTGCCGAAGTGCGCTTATTGAGTGAACTGGCTGACGATATCGCCTTTGGTATCGACAGCCTTCGACACCGTCAAGCCGAACAGCGTATCCAGCATGCGGTGGCTCAAGTGGCCACCGCCGTGTCGGCGCAGCACGGCGAAGCCTTCCTGACGCAATTGACCGATCACATGGCCAACGCGTTGGCTGCCGATGTCGGCTTCATTGCGACGCTCGATGATCAGGACCCCAACGTTGCCAATGTGTTGTCGCTCTACGTTAACGGCGAGCGTCAGCCTGCGTTTAGCTACCATTTGGCAGGCGTGCCCTGTCAGGACGTGTTGACACAGCGTGAATGTATCGTGCTCGAAGGGGCTGGTATTCGTTTGCCGGTCGAGTCCAATGGCGCACTGTCATGGGTCAACGCATACGTTGGTCGACGCTTGGACGATGCCCATGGGCGTCCTATTGGCATTATTGGCGTGATGTTCAAAGCACCGCTCTCGGAGACGAAAATCGTCAGCGCGGTATTGCAAATATTCGCCGCAAGAGCAGCGTCCGAACTTGGCCGCCAACGTGACGAGGCTCGCATACGCCAACTGGCCTATTGTGATGCAGGCACTCGGTTACCCAACCGCACGGCTTTCATGCAGCGGCTCGAGCAGTGTGTCAACGCCGAAGCGCAGCTACCTTTTGCGCTATTGCTGCTCGATCTCAACCACTTCAAAGAGATTAATGACACCGCTGGCCATGATGTCGGTGATTTGGTGCTAAAAGAAGTCGCGCAGCGCTTTCGCAGCGTACTGCCTACGGGAGAGTTTGTCGCCCGGCTAGGTGGAGACGAGTTCGTGATCATTTGCCAGGAAGCGAACGACGAGCAACACGCCCAACAAATAGCGGACACCCTCTGTGCGAGTCTCCATGAGCCGATCATGATAGAGCAGCACTCGTCTGAACTGTCAGTGAGCGTGGGAATCGCGCTATACCCGGCCCACGGTCAATCGGCGCAAGCGCTCTTGAAGCATGCCGATATCGCTATGTACCAAGCAAAGCGCCAGAAACTGTCGACGCGTACGTTCGAGTATTGGATGGGGCATGCGGTCGCACAACAGCTGCATATTGCCAAGCGCCTGGCACTGGCGATTGCAAACCACTCGTTCTATTTACATTTCCAGCCGCAGGTGGATATGCGCAGTGGCCAACTCATTGGGGCGGAAGCGCTGTGTCGTTGGTGGGACGACGAGTTGGGAGACGTCTCGCCCGGGCAGTTCATCGCCATTGCCGAAGAGCGTGGAATGATCGTGCCGCTTGGCAACTGTGTCATCGATAAAGCTTGCCAGCAGTTAGCCCAGTGGCAGCGTCAAGGTCTGCAACTGCACGTGCCGTTAGCTATCAACATTGCGGCCGACCAGTTCGAAGATAGCGATCTGGTGGCGACGCTGCTGGCCAGTTGCCGCACGCACGGCGTGTCTCCTCACGCCTTGAGTATCGAAATCACCGAGAGCGGGATCATGGCCCACCCAGACGATGCCATCGCCATCACCGAGATATTGAAGGGGCATGGCATGGGACTCTCGATCGATGACTTCGGTACCGGTTATTCGTCATTGGCTTATTTAAAACGCTTTGCCGCCGATAGGATCAAAATCGATATCTCGTTCGTGCGCGATATGCTCACTAGCGACAATGACCGCATCATCGTGGCCACTATCATCGCCATGGCCAAAACGTTAGGGCTGGAAACCATTGCAGAGGGCATCGAGACCAAAGCACAAAGTGAGGCGCTATTGGCCATGGGCTGTACCCAGGCCCAAGGGTATTACTATGGCCGACCGCTGAGTGCCGAGCAGTTTGCTAAGCACTGGTTGACATAGTGCCGCTTGGAGACTGATTGAGCGTGTGCGACGGGCACTCACCAAACTGCTGCTTGTAGTCGTGGGCGAACTGCCCCAAATGCCAAAAGCCCCAGTAGGTCGCGATCTCGGTGACCGTTTGGGTCGGCTCGGCCGCGCGTAACGCACGACGAACGCGATTCAGCCGCGTCAGCCTTAGAAACTGCAGCGGGCTGATACCTAAAATCGTCGTAAAGCTATATTGCAGCGTACGTCGGCTCACATGTGTCAGCTCGCATAATGCTTCCATGGTAATCGGCGCTTCTAGATGCTCATCGACATACTGCTTGACCCGGTCGACGACGGCCTTTCGGTGAACGTAGCTAGGGGGCAGCTCTTTGCTGGGCTGCTGGGCATCCAGCAGCTCTAACAGGCCAGTCAAGAGAATATCCTGATGCAGCCTCTCGGCGATGGCGCTCTGCTGCTGGCCTAACAGGCGTTCCAAAAGAAACAGTAAGGCGCGCAGCGTGACAGGGTTCACATGACGGCGGGGCGCAGTCATCCACTGCTCATCCAGCGTGATGCCCTGGCGCTCGGCAGCGGCGTATAACGCCGGTAGACGTATCACCACCCCGTAAATATCGAAGCCTTCCGGGGTCACCAATTCAAAATCGCGCCCGCCGGGGCGGCACATTACTTGCTGTGCGTCGAGGGGTTGTCCATTGATACGCGACCCCGCCGAGCGGGGTGGAATCCCCAGCCACAGTGAGTTCTCCCACACCCGACACTCCTGACGCAGCGCTTGGCCCGTGTGCTCTTTGAAGACTTGAAGGGCAGGCAGCGCAATTTCATCCAGCCGTCCGTAAAAACGTCCCGGGGTGAGCTGGTCGTACTGCTGCTGCCAGCGGGTCAGATTTCGCGCATGCTCATCGGCATCGAAGGCTTCTTGAATGCACTTTTTTGGTGCGCTTTGAGTCGGCGTCGAGGACATCACCCGCTCCTAGTGGCGTGACCGACTAGCGTCCACGCCTTGTTGTCGTTATTAACCAACTGTTTCTTATTGGTTTTTATATCCTTGGTGTGTTTTGCCAAAACTCGATACTCCCCGTTAAGTGATAGCGCTATTGTGAGAACAAGCAAGTTTTGTTCCTCAACGCGCATACCGCGCCTTGAGTATCGAATCGGTAAGAGAAGGGAAGGCCCATGGCGCAGACCTATCACACCACGGTGGGAAGCCGCCGCTATCGCTTTAGCGGGCTCGCCGAACTGATGGCCAAAGCCACGCCGCCGCGCTCGGGCGACCGACTTGCGGGGGTGATGGCAGAATCGGCAGAAGAGCGAGTCGTCGCCCAAATGGTGCTGGCGGAGCTACCGCTCACCACCTTTTTGAACGACGCGCTGATCCCCTACGAGCAGGACGAAATCACCCGTCTGATCATCGACGACCACGATGCAGAGGCATTTGCACCGCTGAAGCATCTCACCGTGGGCGACTTCCGCAACTGGCTGCTCTCCGATCATGCCACCCGCGAAGCGCTGGCCGCTGCTCGTGCCGGTATCACGCCCGAGATGGCCGCGGCGGTGAGTAAGCTGATGCGCAACCAAGACCTCATGCTGGTGGCCAAAAAGTGCCAAGTGACGACGGCATTTCGCAACACCATTGGGCTGCCGGGGCGGCTTTCGACCCGCTTACAGCCCAACCACCCCACCGATGATGTGACCGGCATCGCGGCGAGTATTCTCGATGGCCTGCTGTATGGCAGCGGCGATGCGGTGATCGGTATCAACCCGGCCACCGATAACGTCGCCCAAAGCATCAAGCTGATGCGCCTGATGGACGACGTGATCCAGAAATACGAGATCCCTACGCAATCCTGCGTACTGACTCACGTGACCAACACGCTGGAGGCCATCGAGCAGGGCGCGCCGGTGGATCTGGTCTTTCAATCCATCGGCGGCACCGAAGCCACCAACCGCAGCTTTGGATTCGATTTGAGCATCCTGGCGGAAGCAGAAGCCGCCGCACAAACGCTCAATCGCGGCACCGTGGGTCGCAACGTGATGTATTTCGAAACCGGCCAGGGCAGTTCGCTCTCCGCCGACGCCCATCATGGGCTCGACCAACAAACCTGCGAAGCACGGGCCTACGCCGTGGCGCGCAAGTTCAATCCGCTGCTGGTCAACACGGTGGTGGGGTTCATTGGCCCCGAGTATCTGTACGACGGCAAAGAGATCATCCGTGCCGGGCTCGAGGATCACTTCTGCGGCAAGCTCCTGGGTGTGCCGATGGGGTGCGACGTGTGCTACACCAACCACGCCAACGCCGATCAAAACGACATGGACAACCTGCTGACGCTGCTGGGCGTGGCAGGCTGCAACTTCGTGATGGGCATTCCTGGCTCTGACGACATCATGCTCAACTACCAAACCACCTCGTTTCACGATGCGCTCTATGCTCGTCGAGTGCTGGGGTTAAAAGCCGCACCGGAGTTCGAGCAGTGGCTGGCCAAGATGCAGATCTTTCAAGATGTGAGCACCCATCGCCTTAACGACCAGCTACCCGACGCCTTTGCCCATAGCCTGCGCCACTTGCCGAAGGGGAGCGACCAAGATGCCTAAACACCCCACGCAGGAAACCACTGCGCCTATCGTCATCGAGAACCCCTGGGAGCGCCTGCGCGCCTTTACCGATGCGCGCATCGGGCTAGGGCGTGCGGGGGTGAGCCTGCCTACCCAGCAGCTGCTCGCGTTTCAGCTTGCCCATGCCCAAGCCCAGGATGCGGTTCACTGCCCGCTGGAGTGTGAGGCGCTGGCCGATGAGCTGACCCAAACGCTTGGCTTGAGCACCACACCGCTTGCGGTGCACAGCCGCGCGGAGGACCGCGCAATGTACCTGCAGCGGCCCGACTACGGCAGACGGCTCAATGAACACTCCCGGCAGGCGCTGCAGCAAGCGGCAGAGGGCGGCCAACGGTTCGATTTGGCGGTGGTGATCGTCGATGGCCTCTCGGCGCTGGCGGTACAGCAAAACAGCGCCCCCTTTCTTACTGCGTTGTATGACGCACTCGGGCGCGACAAGAGCGAATGGCAGCTCGCGCCGCTGATCCTTGTCGAGCAAGGGCGCGTGGCCATAGGTGACGAAGTGGGCGCGCTGCTCAACGCCGATGCGGTGCTGGTCATGGTCGGCGAACGCCCCGGCCTTAGCTCCCCAGATAGCTTAGGGCTGTATATGACCTGGGGCCCCGAGGTGGGCTTAAAAGATGACCGGCGCAACTGCATCTCCAACGTGCGCCCGGCCGGGCTTGCGTATGAAGAAGCGGCCCGGCGTTTGCTGCTGCTGCTGACCGAGGCGCGGGAGCGCAAGCTCTCCGGCGTGAAGCTCAAAGATCGCAGCGAAGATAACGTCTTGGAGGGCGGCAGCGGTTCGACTCGAAATTTCCTGGTGGCCGATTGACGGTCACCACGCGCAACAACGCTAACGATATTTTCAATAACACCGCTGACGTCATTTCAATAACACCGCTGATGGCTCTCCCAATAACAAGACGGAACCAGGACCACAGCACGCCGCTGACACCCATTGCGTTCCACACTGAAAAGGGCAAAACGATGACACAACCAACGGTTGATCAGGCGTATCTGGCCAAGCGCCAGCTGCGTAAAGGTACGGCAGGCTGGATGCTGCTCGCGGGGCTTGGGGTTTCCTATGTCATTTCCGGTGACTTTGCGGGCTGGAACTTTGGCATCGCTGAAGCAGGCTGGGGCGGGTTTGCGATTGCTGCTTGTTTGATGGCGCTGATGTACCTCGCGCTGGTGCTGGCGCTGGCGGAAATGTCCGCTGCGATTCCTGCCGCTGGGGGCGGTTACAGCTTCGCTCGGCAAGCCATGGGGCCTGCGGGCGGCTATTTGACTGGACTTGCCGTGTTGATCGAGTACGCGCTGGCCCCGGCGGCCATCGTGATTTTTATCGGCTCGGCGGTAGAGGCCTTGTTAGGCGTTAACGGGCCGCTGGTGTATCTGCTGTTTTATGCGGTGTTCATTGGCATTCACTTGGCGGGTGTCGGTGAAGCGCTGAAAGTGATGATGGTGATCAGCGGTTTGGCGGTCTTTGCCATTCTGGCCACTGCGGTAGCGCTAATTGGTGACTTCGATGCGGCCAACCTGTTCGATATTGCACCCATCGAGGCGGCGGGTGCGAGCACCTTCATGCCTTTTGGCTGGTACGGCATTTGGGCGGCGCTGCCCTTTGGTATGTGGCTGTTTTTGGCCGTTGAAGGGGTGCCGTTGGCGGCCGAAGAGGCGAAAGACCCTACTCGCGATATGCCTAAAGGCATTATCGGTGCCATGCTGTTTCTGCTCTTCACCGCCCTGCTCGTGGTGGTGCTGTTAGCCGGTGCCGCAGGTGCGGAGATGATTGGCCAAAGCGGCGTGCCGCTGGTGGATGCCTTGAATGCTGCAGGTAACCCGACGCTGGCGACCCTGGTCAACGTGCTGGGCCTGGCGGGTTTGATCGCCTCCTTCTTCTCGATCATTTATGGCTACAGTCGCCTGGTGTTCGCGCTCTCTCGGGCAGGCTATTTGCCCAAACCGCTGTCGCTGACCAGCGAGCGTAAAGTGCCTTACTTAGCGCTGATAGTGCCCGGCATCTTTGGTTTTCTCGCGTCGCTGAGCGGCGAAGGCGATCTGATGTTAGGCATGGCGGTCGTTGGTGCGACTATCTCCTATGCATTGATGGCCTTTAGCCATATTTGGCTGCGTCTCAAGCAGCCCGATCTGCCGCGCCCCTATAAAACCCCAGGCGGCGTGGTTACCTCAGGCATCGCCCTGGTGCTCTCGCTCGTCGCGCTGACCGGCGTTTATGCCTTCGATCCTCGGGCGTTCAACTACACCATCTTGCTGTTCATTGCTGGAGCGGCGTACTACTTCCTCTACAGCAAACACCATCTGGTGGCGAAAACCGCCGAAGAGGAGTTCGCGCTAGTGACCGCCTCGCCGGAGGAGGCCGAGCCCGTCGCTCCGGCGGCTGCTTCCGCAAAGCTGTAATCACGGCGGCGCATCGCCTAGTCTGAACCATGTCAATGCGCCTCTGGGCTCTTGCTCAGGGGCGTTGTCTTTGGCGGACAAGGAGGAGCTCGAAGGATGCTGAACTTTAACGAATCGAACATGGCCGAGGCAGAGCAGCGGCGCTGGTACGCGGTGGACGATGGCGTGATGGGCGGCGTGTCCCACAGCGGCTTTCGTTTGGACGCGGGCGCTGGCTGCTTTTATGGCGAGGTGTCGTTGGAAAACGGCGGCGGCTTTGCCTCGGTGCGCCGTGAACCAGACGGTTTCGAGCCGACCCTAGCCCACGGCCTAGGCGTTACGCTGCGCGTGCGTGGCGATGGTCGTACCTATCAGCTACGGTTCAAAAGCAGCGCGCTAAAGGAGGCCAGCGCCTACCGGGTGGCCTTCACGCCCACGGCTCACCAGTGGGAAACGCATCGATTCACCTGGGCGCAGTTCGATGCGGTGCGCCGGGGCACGCTGCTTTCCAGCGCGCCGGCTCTCGATCCATCGACTATTCACCAGCTCGGATTTTTGATTGCCGACCGCACCGCGGGGCCGTTTCGTCTGGAGGTTGCCTCCATTGCGCCGTATTCACAGAGCTGACACTGTCAGGGCTAACACTGACAGGGCTGACATTTACAGGACTAAGGTCGTCTCGTATGTAGTGGGCCGTTCACGGACCCTGGGAAGCTCTCTTTCGACGTGAGCCCGCGTGATGAAACACTCCCCCGCGTACCGCCTAGCGGCCACCGTGTTGCACGGTTTCGATGAGTACCGTGCCCGCTTCAAACAGATCACTTCCGATGCCAGCCGCCGTTTTCGCGACGCAGCCTGGCGTGAAGCGCAGCAAGCCTCCGCCGCGCGGATCAACCTATACGGTGAAAAGGTCGAGGAGACACTGGGCCGGTTGCAGCGCACCTTTGCCGCAGAGATACTGGCCCATTGTGAGACGTGGCGGGAAGCACGGCAGCACTATGCCCAGTTGATCAGCCAACGGTTGGATTACGAGCTCGCGGAAACCTTCTTCAATTCGCTGTTCTGTTCGGTGTTTCAGCATCGCCATATCCGCAACGACTGGATGTTCGTCTACAGCTCCCGGGAGGATGCGCCCCATCGCTCGGGCATCGAGCTGTGCCGTCGGTATGACGTCAACGGCGACTGGGCAGGGGCGCTCGCTTGGGCGCTGAGCGAAGCCCCGTTCGATTCCCCCTTTGCCGACGTCGAGCGCGACAGCCAGCTCGGCGCTGGCCTGCTGGAAGCTCAGCTCCCTGCTGCGATTTGGCAGGCAGACGATGCCCAGCTAGAACTACTCAACAGCGTGTTTTACCGCAACAAAGGGGCGTATCTGGTGGGGCGCATTCTAGGTGGCGGCGAGCAGGTCCCATTGGTGCTGCCGGTTCTGCATGGGGAAGGGTACGGCGAGCAGCAGGGGGGCGACCCCTGCCTGCACTTGGATACGGTCCTCACCGAAACCGATGAAGTGTCGATCATCTTCTCGTTCACTCGCGCCTATTTCCAGGTAGACGTGCCGGTGCCGGGAGAGTTCGTCGCCTATCTAAAACAGCTCATGCCCCACAAGCCCGAGGGCGAGCTGTACGCCGCCATTGGCTTTTTCAAACACGGCAAAACCGAATTTTTCCGCGCGCTGAATCAGCAGGTGGCCAAGCGCGAAGAGCGCTTCATGATCGCGCCGGGGGTGCGGGGCATGGTGATGGCGGTATTCGTGCTGCCGAGCTTTCGTACCGTGTTCAAGATCATCAAGGATAAGTTCGACCCCGCCAAAGAGGTCACCCACGCCATCGTGCGGGAGAAGTACCGGCTGGTAAAACGCCACGACCGGGTAGGGCGCATGGCCGATACCCAGGAGTTTTCCAACTTCATCGTCCGCCAGGACCACTTCGAGCCGGAGTGTTTGGCCCATCTGCTGGAGGTCGCGCCCTCCACGGTGTCGCTGAAAGAGGACAAGGTGATCATCAAGCACTGCTACACCGAGCGAATGATGACGCCGCTGAATATCTACCTGGAGCAGTGCAGTGCCGATGAGCGAGTGATGGTGCTAAAAGATTACGGCAACGCCATCAAGCAGATGGCGGCGGCGAATATTTTCCCTGGCGATATGCTGCTGAAAAATTTTGGCGTCACGCGCCACGGGCGGGTGATTTTCTACGACTACGACGAGGTGAGCTATCTCACCGAGTGCCGCTTCCGTCATATTCCCAAAACCCAGGGGGTCGACAGTTACATGGATGGCGGGGCCAGCCTGTCCATTGGCCCCAACGATATCTTCCCCGAAGAGTTTGGCCCGTTCATGTTTGCCAACCCGGAACTGCGCGCACTATTCATGGAGCAGCATCCGGAGCTGTTCGACCCGGACTACTGGTTGGGGCTGCAGCGGGCGATTCTGGAGGGGCGGGTGATCGACGTGTACCCGTATCGCAACAAGCAGCGGTTCGCGGGCACCGTGGGGCAACTGGTACATTAGGCGTTCACTGGACGACGTAAGCCGAGGACAGCATGACTTCAGCCCCGCACTTGGTGGTATTTACCGGCTCGGGAATCAGCGCGGAGAGCGGCATCAAAACCTTCCGCGCCAGCGATGGCCTCTGGGAGGACCACCCGGTGGAAGAGGTCGCCACGCCGCAAGGGTGGCGGCAAGACCCAGAGCGGGTGTTGGCGTTCTATAACCAGCGCCGGGAGCAGATTCGCCGGGCAAAGCCCAACGCTGCCCATAAAGCGCTGGCGGCGCTGGAGCAGGAGGGCTTCAAGGTCAGCGTGATTACTCAGAACATTGATGACCTGCACGAGCGGGCAGGCTCCCGTCACGTGCTGCACCTGCACGGCGAGATTATAAAGGCCCGCTCATCGGTGGATGCGCGGCTGCGCTATCCACTGTCAAAGGGCGGAATTGCCCTGGGCGATGTGTGCGATAAGGGCAGCCAGCTGCGCCCAGACGTGGTGTGGTTTGGCGAAGCGGTACCGCTGTTCGAAGAGGCCTGCGAGCTGGTGAGCCAAGCGGACTTTCTGCTTGTGGTGGGTACCTCGTTGGCAGTGATGCCCGCCGCATCGCTGCTCACCTATATCGATTATGACACCCCCTGCGCGCTGGTAGACCCCGACGCCGATGAGCTAAGCCCACCCGGCGTGCTGGCGATCAATACCACGGCGGGGGAAGGCGTGCCGGCGCTGGTTAACCAGTGGCGTAAGCAGGGGAATTTGATACTGCCTTGATCGGCAGGATCGCTCTCCACGTCCTCACCTGACCTGTTCATGACGTTGGATGACGCTATTCTAAAAACCACGCTTTCATCACCCCAGTAATCTGGGTGAGCTCGGCATCTGTCGCGATATAGGCGGGCATGGTGTAGAGCCAGCGGCCAATGGGGCGCAGCCACACGCCCCGCGCTCGGGCGAATGCGCCAACGCCTTTCAGCGCTTCGCTGCTGTGGGCTTCGATCACCGCCGTTGCGCCCAACACGCGCACGTCCGCGACGGCCGGATGTGCGCGCAGCGCTACGTCTTCTAATAGCTCGCGCTGTAACGTTTGGCTGAGCGCGGCAATTTTCTCCAGGTAATGCTCCTCCTCGAACACCTTCAGGCTCTCCAGCGCCACGCGGCAGGCCAGGGGGTTGCCCATAAAGGTGGGGCCGTGCATGAACGCGTGGTGCTCGCTGTCGCCAATGAACGCCCCGTGAACCCGGTCGGTGGCCAGCGTGGCCGCATGGCCCAAGTAGCCGCCGGTCAGCCCTTTGGAGAGCACCATGATGTCTGGCGTAACGCCCGCGTGGTCGGCGGCAAACAGCTTGCCGGTGCGGCCAAAGCCGGTAGCGACTTCATCAAAAATCAGCAGCACGCCAAACTCATCGCACAGCGCCCGTGCGCCGCGCAGGTAGTCCGGCGAGGTCATGTTCAGCCCGCCCGCCGCTTGCAGCAGCGGCTCCATCAGGAGTGCAGCAATCTCATGGTGGTGGCGCGCTAGCACCTCCCGCAGCCCGGCGAGGTCCCGCTCTACCTGCTCTGGCGTCGCGTCGAAGGGGGCCGTGGGGGCCGGGGCGAAGTGGTTCTGGGGCAGCAGGCTGGCGAACAGACCATGCATGCCCTCTTCGGGATCGCACACCGCCATGCAGCCGGTGGTGTCACCGTGATACGCCTTCATCAGCGAGAGCATTTTGCGCTTGCCGGGGAGGCCCGAGAGCACTTGGTACTGCAGCGCCATCTTCATGGCGACTTCCATGCCCACCGAGCCGCTATCGGAGAAGAACACATGATTCAGCCCCGGCGGGGTAATGCGCACCAGCGCCCGCGCCAGCTGGTCGGCGGGGTCGTGGGTCAGGCCGCCCAGCATCACATGGCAAAGCTCCCCCGCCTGCTCGCGAATGGCGGCGACGAGGCGCGGATGGCCGTAGCCGTGAATCATGCACCACCAGGAGCAGGTGGCATCCAGCAGGCGCTCACCGCTGTCTACCGTAAAGTAGCTGCCGCTGCCGCCCACCACCTTGGGCGCAGGCGTTTGGGTCTTGAGGTGGGCATAGGGGTGCCAAACGGGAGAGTTCATAGCGTTGCTTCCTGGGTGGCAAAAGGGAGCAACGCATCAAGGAAGATAAAGCGCTGCGCGGTGGAGGCATCGGCGTGTGCCAAATGAGGAATGAGCCCTAGGCAGGGAGCAGGTAAGGCGCGCTTCAGCAGCGCCACATTGGCCGTGAAGCGTGCGCTATCGCTGGCAAAGGCAGGATCTACCACGCTGCCCACCCAGCCCGCCAGCGTCAAGCCATCGGCAGCGATGGCCTCGGCAGTGAGCCGAGCATGGTTGAGGCAGCCCAGTTTTAGCCCGACCACCAGGATCACCGGCAGCCCGAGCGCGCAAGGCAGGTCGGAAAAGTCGTCCGCATCATTCAGCGGCACCCGCCAGCCGCCTGCGCCTTCGATTAGCGTCAGATCCCGTGGCGTGCCGGTTAACGTGTCGCTGAGCGCCTGAGTAACGCTTGCCACGTTAAGCACCGCACCTGCTTCCAGGGCGGCGAGATGCGGTGCAATGGCGGGAGCAAAGGTCCAGGGGTTGATCGTTGGGTAATCCACTGGCGGGAAGCTTTGCGCCTGTAGCGCCAGGGCATCGCGGTTGCGCAGGCCGTTGGGCGTGGCCTCGCTACCTGAGGCAATGGGCTTCAACCCTAGCGTGGTGAGCTGGCGCTGGCGGGCAGCGCAAAGCAGCGCGCTGGTGGCCAGGGTCTTGCCCGCATCGGTGTCGGTACCAGTAACGAAATAGGTGTTGTTCATCTCGCGCTTTCCAGTCGTAGCGTCAGGCAGTGGTAGCTCACTGGCAGCCCCTGTGGCGTGCGCAGCGATTCATAGCGAGCCTGGGCATTAATGAGCGCTTGGCGGGTCAGTCGAGCGTTGGGTCTGGCTACTTGGGCGCCTACGCCTTTGATGGAGGCCATGACGGCGTTCATATCGGAATAGAAAAACCGTCGCTGCGCACGGGTATGCTGGATGAGGCGCAGGCCGCTTTGCTGAATCGCCCGCTGTACGGTGCTGGCATCCGGTGTTTGCAGCAGCGCCTCGGGCCGCTGCCAAGCGGTGGCGACTTCGCTCAGCGTGCCGGGCAGCAGGGTGGTGATGCGCGCCTGCCCACCCGGGACGAGCACCCGGGCGAGCTCCTGCATCACTGCGCCGATATCCGGACACCACTGAATCGCCAGGTTTGAGAACACGAGATCCACGCTGGCATCGCTGAGCGGTAGCGCGGCGGCATCTCCCTGCTCCCAGCGTATGGCATCGCCATACTGCGCCTGCGCCTGGGCGAGCATACCGGGCGCTAGATCGAGCCCGGTGATGGCTGCATCGGGATAGTGTTCCGCTAGCCGCTGGGTCCAGTAGCCGGTGCCGCAGCCCAGGTCGAGCACGTGATGAGACCTCTCGGGCAGCGTTTGCCAAAGCGCCTCGCCGATATCGCGCTGGGCGCTGGCGAGGGTGTCATAGCGTGGTGCCGCTCGGGAAAAGGCCCGAGCCACACGCTCCTGCCAGTGGGTGAGTGGAAGCGGGGTGGCCGGTGAGTTCATCGCGGCTCCTGGAGGATGGCCTGCTCGGCCAGCCGTGCCGCCAGTGGGGCGGGCTGGGAGAGCATGGGGCAGTGTCCTGCGGCTTCCAGCCGTAGCGCTTGCTGGCGAGAGCGGCCGGGTAGCAGCGGGTCATGGGCGCCCGCCAATCGGCGGATAGGGCAGGGAGGGTGCGCGAGCAGTGCTCGGTTATCCAGCGTCTCGAGCCACATGAGCCCTTGCGCGAGCGTGTCGGTATCGGCGTGGGGAGTCTCGCCTAACCGTGCGCGTAGCTGGCGGTGGGCCTCGCGGGCGTTGGGCTCGCCTTGGGCCTGCCAGCGTAGAAAGTGCCGCCACGTGGCAACCGGATCACGATGGAAGGCGCGCTGAAAGCTGGCCAGCTCCTCGTACGTCACACCGCCATCCTCCCCGTCACTGCAAAAACGGCTGCCTGCACCCAGTAGCAGCAGGGCCTGGGGCGGCGGCAAGTGATCGAGCAGCGCTGTGGCCAGCAACCCTCCCAGCGACCAGCCTACCCAGACGGCATCGCTGGGTAGCTCGGGGGCCATCCGTTCGGCCAGGGCGGCGATGCTCATCGGCGTGGACAGCGCTGGAGACTCACCGTAGCCGGGCCACTCCACTGGGGTGGGTTCGATGGTAGGGTGCCAGTGCGCCGCCAGCGTCTGCCAAATGCGGTAATCAACGCCCCAGCCTGACAGCAGGATGAGCTTCATTGTTGCTTCTCCCGCAGGCAGGCAGCAGCAACCTCCAAGAGCCTGTCGATATCGCTTTGGGTGTGGCGAGCGCTCAGGGTGATGCGCAGCCGCGACTCGCCGTTGGGCACTGTGGGCGGTCGAATCGCCCCTACCTGGATATCGTGCTGGTCGAACGTGGACGCCCAAGCCAGGGTACGCTGTTCGCTCCCCAGTAGCAGCGGCTGGATGGGCGTTTGGGAGTGGCCGAGTGGCAGCCCTAAGACGGCCGCCTGCTGGCGAAAGTAGTGTATGTGGCGAGTGAGCCGCTGGCGGTGCTCGGGCTCCCGCTGCACGATGGTGAGTGCTTCTAACGTGGCGGCAGCAATCGCGGGCGGCTGGGCGGTGGTATACACGTAGCTGCGGGAAAACTGAATCAGGTGTTCGATCAACGCGGCGTCACCCGCCACAAATGCGCCTGCGGTGCCTAGTGCCTTGCCCAGGGTGCCGACCAAGATCGGCACGGCGTGGCTATCAAAACCTTCTACGCAGCCCGCGCCGTGTTCACCCAGTACACCGAGACCATGGGCGTCGTCGATCATCAGCCAGGCGTCGTGCTGCTGGCTGAGGTGGGCGAGCTGCTCGATGTTGGCGATATCGCCATCCATGCTGAACACGCCGTCGCTGACCACCAGCTTATGGGTGGCCGTGCTGCGCTCGAGCAGGCGCTGTAGATCGTGACCATCGCGGTGGTGATAGCGCCGGGAGCGTGCGCCGCTCAGCGCGGCCCCGTCGAGTAGCGAGGCGTGATTGAGACGGTCCTGAAATACCGCGGTGTTCGAATCCGCTAGCGCCTGCAGTACGCCCAGGTTCGCCATATAACCCGTGGAGAACAGCAGCGCCCGCTCGCGCCCGGTCCACTCGGCCAGCGCCTCTTCCAACGCATCGTGAATGCCCAGGTGCCCGCTGACCAAGTGCGACGCCCCGGCCCCGGCGCCAAAGTGTTTCGCGCCTTCCGCCTGAGCCGCCTGTACGCGTGGGTCTTGGGCAAGGCCCAGATAGTCGTTGCCTGAAAAGTCGAGTGCCCTATGGGCAGAGACCCGGCGGTTGCGCCAGCGCTGCTGGCGCTCGCGCTCGTGGCGGGCTGCCGCCAAGCGCTGGTGCCACACCTCAGGCACTGGCATCCACCGCCAGCGCCGCAGCGCGTTCGGCCTGGGCGTGTCGCTGCGCCTGTTGGGCCAGCCGCTCGGAATGCTGTGTGTCGTCTTCGCAGGTGTCGCGGCGCTCGGGGTGCAGGCCCAGCTTGGCAAACAGCGCGCGGTCGCGCTCTGCTTGAGGGTTGCTGGTGGTCAGCAGCTTATCGCCGTAGAAGATGGAGTTGGCACCGGCCAGGAAAGCGAGCGCTTGGGTGGATTCGCTCATCTGCTCGCGACCCGCAGAGAGCCGCACATGGCTTTGGGGCATCATGATACGGGCCACGGCGATGGCGCGGATGAACGCCAGCGGGTCTAAATCCTCGACGTTTTCCAGCGGTGTCCCCGGTACTTTGACCAGCATGTTGATAGGCACCGATTCAGGATGCGGCGAGAGCTTGGCCAACTGCTGCAGCAATGCGCTGCGATCCTGTGCGCCCTCACCCATGCCTAAAATGCCGCCGGAACACACTTTCATACCGGCGTCGCGCACGGTGGCCAGGGTCTCCAGGCGGTCGCTGTAGGTGCGGGTAGTGATGATTTCGCCGTAGAAGTCGGGGGAGGTATCGAGGTTGTGGTTGTAGTAGTCGAGCCCGGCAGCGGCCAGCCGCGTGGCCTGCTCGCCGTCGACCATGCCCAGCGTCATGCAGGTCTCGAGCCCTAGCGCCTTTACCTGGCGCACCATCTCTTCCACCGCCACTAAATCTTTATCCCGTGGGCTACGCCATGCGGCCCCCATGCAAAAGCGGCTGGCGCCTGCTTCTTTAGCTGCTTTGGCCTGGGCCACCACCTTCTCGATTTCCAGCAGCTTCTCTTTTTCTAACTGGGTGTTGTAGTGACCCGATTGGGGACAGTACTTGCAGTCCTCCGGGCAGGCCCCGGTTTTGATCGACAGTAGGGTAGACACCTGCACCGCGTTGGCGTCGAAATGCGCCCGATGCACCTGCTGGGCTTGAAACAGCAGGTCGTTAAAGGGCAGCGCAAACAGCGCGTTGATCTCGTCAAGCGTCCAGTCGTAGCGCGGCGCGGCATCCGCCGCGTGAGAAGAAGTCGAGGTGGCGGTCACGGGTAAACCTATATTCTTTTGAAAGTTGACAGGACTCTAGCGGGGCTGCGCTGAAGGTGTCAACTTTTTGAAGAGAGTTGGTTTACTATGAGTGGGGATAAGAAAGGCTAAAATATGCTAGCCTTTTGAAAGTAATAAATGGCTAGTGCGTAGGCTAAGGAGGTCAACGATGCGCTTAAATGATGTTCAGCGTCAGGCCATCGTCAGCGCCGTGAAGTCGTGTTTTGGGCCGCAAGCGAACGTAAAGCTTTTTGGCTCCCGCACGGATGATCAAGCCAAAGGTGGCGATATTGATCTTCTGATCACAACCGATATCCGCGATGTCAATGACATAGTACGGGCTGAAATGCGCTGCCAAGTAAAGCTTCAGCAGCTACTCGGCGAGCAAAAAATCGATATGCTGATTGATTATCCCAACCGCCAGAATTATCCGGCCATTTTTAGCATTGCTGAGCGGGCAGGACTTCCATTATGACACAGGATATTGCACTACTACGTTTGCAAGAAGCATGGCGTGAGTGCCAACGGCATATGCATTTTATTGACTATGCGCTCTCCTCTCTTACACCATGCTTACCGCTGTCGGGGAGTCAATTAGCGGCGCTGGACGATGCGCAGATTCAAAGCTTGGATCAATTCGTACTAAGATTTGGCAAATTACAAGATGCGATGGGGACTCGGCTGTTCCCCTCGGTGCTGCTTTACCTGCAAGAGCCCTACGAAGATCGCCCAATGCTGGATAAGCTCCATCGTTTAGAGAAATTGGGCTATTTGGAAGAAAGTGAGCAGTGGCAGTCCCTACGGATGCTTCGCAATCGCTTTGCCCATGAGTATCCAGACGACCCGGATAAAAATGCAGCGCTATTAATGCTAGCCATTGAATCTGTGCCTAGTTTGGTGGCTATGCTTGAGCGTATTGGTCAAAAGTTGTCGCTGACATTTGAAAGATAGCTGCCGGAATAGCATCTGGCTGTTCAACCCCACGCTGCTTTATACTCTGCGCCCTTTGATGACACACTGGAGCGCAGATGCCTGACGCGACCTCGCTGCCCCCCGAGCAGGATGCATTGACCGACCGCGACCCGGCCACCGGACATCCGCGCCCGCCTCGTCGTGAATTCAAAGCGCGGGGCAGCTTCGTGACGCGCTGTGAGGGCTGCAACTTACCTGAGCTGAACTGCCTCTGCCCGTATCAGGTCAAGGCGGAGAGCGACGCTCAGGTATGGCTGTTGACCCACTCCATCGAGCACTACAAGCCGACCAATACCGGGCGTTTGATTGGCGATGTGCTCACCAATACTCGCGTGTTTACTTGGTATCGCACCGCGCCGGACGACACGCTGGCGGCGCTGTTGGACGATCCACGCTACGCACCGTTCGTGATTTTCCCCGATGACCAGACGGATTACGCCGACCGCGTGGTGGATATCGGCGCGGTGCATGCTGCCAAGCAGCAGGCGCGCATACCGGTATTCATCATTTTGGATGGCACCTGGCGTCAGGCGCGGCGTATGTTCCGCAAAAGCCCTTACCTGGATGCACTACCGGTGCTGCCGCTGCGTACCGAGCGGGAGACCCGCTACCGGCTGCGCAAGCCCGCCTCGAAAGCGCATCTGTGCACTGCTGAAGTCGCTATTGAGTTACTGCGTCAGAGTGGCGATGAAGCAGCGGCTAGCGTGCTGGATGACTACTTTGACGTGTTCAACGATAGCTACGCCGAGAGCCGCTATTATCGCAAGATCGAAGAGCCTACGGCAGCCATGCAGCGGCTATTGGAGCGGCAGCGGGCAGAAGAGCACGGTTAGCGGGAAGGATTGCCACCGGGCAGCCAGCGCAGCAGCACTTTGCGGACCCAGTACCAGCGATTGATCAGTAGTGCCATAAAGATCAGGCTACAGCCCAGCAGTTGCAATGCGGTCATGGTTTCGCCAAACCACCAAGCGGCAAACAGCGCGGTCCAGACGGCTTCTAGCATCAGAATCACCGCCGCATGGCTAGGCGTGGTCATGCCTTGCGCTTTGATTTGCAGAAAGAAGCGCAGCGAGCTGGCCAGCAGCACGCTGGCCATGAACCAGCTGAGAATCGACGGGCTGAGCGCCAGCGGCTGGTGCTCCACCACCAGGGAAAGCCCCGTTAGCACCACGCCTACCGAGATCAGTTGCAGCGTGGTTAGCGGCAGCGCAGGCACATTGCGCACTACGCGGGTATTGACGTTGATCAAAAGCGCAAAACAGAGCGCGGCGCACACCATCAATAGCTGGCTGGCTTCCACTCGAAATCCCGCATTGAGCGATAGCAGCGCAAAACCGAGCAGCGCAATGGGCAGCGCGACCCACGTGCTGCGCGGTGGGCGGTCACCAAACAGCAGCCGTGCGACGATAGGGACCATCAGAATGCCCAAGCTGTTGATGAAGGCACTTTCGCCCAGGTGATCGGAGTAGTGAAGCCCGAGCACCCAAAACGCGATGGCGGCGCTGAACAAAACGCCTACCAGCAGCCCGCGGCGCACACGGCGTATCGGCATACGGCGCAGAGCAGGCCAAGAGAATCCCAGTAGGATCAGCCCGGCGAGCAAGAAGCGCGTGCCGATGAACAGCAGCGGCGGCATGCCCACCAGCGCCTCCTTGGAGAATATCCAGCCACCGGCCGCCACGACCGTGACCAGCAGAAGCAGTGCGTCGGCCTGCCAGGGGGCTTGCTTGATCGAACTCACGCAGCGCCGCTGCCGAATAGCGCACCGGCGATTCTAAACCCAGCGACCCAGGTGCCCACTGCCGACCCCAGCGTAGCGAGAATGAACACCAGTAGGGTGCGCGAGACGCGGTTCTTCCACCAGCCTTTCAGCTGCGTCACGTCGTGGCGCAGACTAGAGAAGTCGCGCACTTTGGGCTTGCGCATATAGAGCTCTACCCCAGCGGCCACGAAGCCGGCCCCAATCGTTGGGTTGAGCGATGTGAGCGGCGCGGCAAAGAAGGTGGCAATGACCGTCACCGGGTGGGCGAGAGCGGCAATGGTGGCCCCGCCGGATAGAATTCCGTTGATCAAAAACCACTCGATGACTAGCTGCCAGCCAAGCTCGGTATTGCGCGAAAAGCCCACCACGAAACCGGTAATGACCAGCGCGGTAATCAGCCAGGGAGTGGCTTTCCACAGTTTGGAGGGCGGCGGTGTAGCTTCGAGTGACGCCCTCTCGATGGTGGGGTTTTCCGGCAGCGGTGCTTCCAGGTGCTCGCTCGTCCCCTTCAAATGTCCGGCGCCCAGTACCACCAGCACGTTCTGGTAGCGTCCGGGAGGTGCGTCTTCCGCCAAACGCAGCGCCATATAGCGGTCGCGTTCACGAATCAGCGGCGTATAGAGTGCCTCCGACTCTGCGGCAAACTCGCTGAAGGTCGCTTCCAGCATGTCGCCCTCTTTGAGCTTTTCGATATCCTCTTTGGAAACGTCCTGACGCGAGAGCACGCTGCCAATTAGTCCGGAAAACAGCGAGAAGCGCTGCCACCAGGGCACGTTGCGGTAAATGCGTTTGAGGGTGATGCCTACATCCCGGTCGACCAGCAGTAGCGGTAGATCGCGCGAGCGGCACTCTTCCACGGCAGCGCGCATTTCGGCGCCAGGCTGAATCCCGGACTGCTCGGCAATACGCTGCTGGAACGCGCCGAGGGCGAGGCTGGCTGCGACCATCCCCGCTTTGCCCTGCTTGAATACCTGGAACAGGTCCTGCTCGCCCATGGCGTCGGGATTGTCCATGCTTTGGTGACGAGCGTCGCACAGCTCGATGGCCACGGCGTCGAACTGGCCGCTGTCGATCAATTGGCGAACGTCGTCCGCGCTCTCGGCCGACACGTGGGCCGTTCCCAGCAGGGTATAGTGCGTCGTGCCCACTTGAACGGTCGTCAGCGGGCCGCTAGTCGTGGGCAGCACGAGGCTCTCTTGAGCCAGCGGTGTTGCATCATCTTGGGTCATTAAAAAGTCTCAATGAATAAGTCACTCGCAGTGTGTTTAACGCCGCCAAAAGGCGGGGGTAAACAGCACCAATACCGTAAAAATTTCCAAGCGGCCCAGTAACATGGCCAGTACTAAGATCCATTTGGCAAGGCTTGGCAAGTCGCCATAGTGGCTACTGGCTTCACCGAGCGCAGGACCCAGGTTGTTCAGTGCAGAGCCAACGGTCGACCATGCCGTCACCTGATCGACGCCCGTCGCCATCACACCCACCAGCATCAAAAAGAACAGCATCACATAGGCAGAGAAAAATCCCCAGACGGCCTGCGCAATGCTATCAGGCACGCTCACTTTGCCGACCTTGACGGCAATCACCGCGTTGGGGTGGATCAGACGCATCACCTCGCGCATGCCCTGCTTCAAAATCAGGATGATACGGATGACCTTCATGCCCCCGGCGGTGGAGCCCGAGCAGCCGCCGACGAATGCCGCCACGAACAGCAAGAACGGCAGCGCCCCTGGCCAACCGGAAAAGTCCGCCACGGCAAAGCCCGCGGTCGTGGCCACCGAGACCACCTCGAAAAGCGCGTGCCGAAGACCAGTGATGCTCTCGTAGGTATCGGTGAGCCATAGGGTCACCACGGTGATGGTGGTGAGCCCGGCTAAAAACAGCATCAGAAAGCGCGCTTCGGGATCTTGGAAATAGTGCAGCAAGCGCTTTTCCCGCCAGGCAATGAAGTGCAGGCTAAAGCTGAAGGCGGAAATCAGCATGAAGGCCACGCAGATGAGTTCGATGGCGGCGCTATCGAAATAGCCAATGCTGGCATCGTAAGTAGAAAAGCCGCCAATGGCGACAGTGGAAAAGCTGTGCCCCAGGGCATCGAACCAGTTCATGCCCGCCAGCATGTAGGCAACCGTGCAGGCGAAGGTCAGCGTCGCGTAGATGTACCAAAGCGCTTTGGCGGTTTCGGTGATGCGTGGCGTGAGCTTGGAGTCCTTGAGCGGGCCGGGGATCTCGGTGCGATAGAGCGCCATACCGCCGACGCCCAGGGTGGGCAAAATGGCCACGGCCAGTACGACGATCCCCATGCCGCCCAGCCACTGGAGCTGCTGGCGGTAGTAAAGAATCGACTCGGGCAAGAAATCGATGCCGGTGATCACCGTGGCCCCGGTGGTGGTCAGGCCGGAGAACGACTCGAACACCGCGTCGGTCATGCTCAGCGCGTCTTCGCCAAACAGCATCAGCGGCAGCGAGCCGAACAGCGCCAGCACGGTCCAGAACATGGCGGCGATGATGAACCCGTCGCGGATGCGCAGCTCTTTATGGGCACGGCGGTTGGGCAGATAGAGCAGCAGCCCCGTCATGACGGTAATTCCAATACCGCTCATGAAGGCATGCCAAACGCCGTCACGAAACCAGAGCGACATGAGCATGGGAGGGAGCATCGTTAGGCTGAAGAGCATCAGCAGCAGGCCCAAAATTCGTAAAATGACCCGCAAACTCATCGTGCTGTTCGCCCCGGTTGTGGCTGTGTCATCACGCTGGCACGCTCCTTAGAAAAACGTTAGGCCGACTTGGAACAGACGCTCCACGTCGCGAATACGCCGCTTGTCGATCACGAACAGAATCACGTGGTCGCCGCTCTCCACCTTCACATCGCCGTGGGCAATCAGCACC
>NZ_VDGL01000009.1:0-90367 GCF_006228115.1 Halomonas sp. BL6
CGATGGTAGTGTGGGGTCTCCCCATGCGAGAGTAGGTCATCGTCAGGCACTTATACCGCAAAGAACCCAGCCAACCGGCTGGGTTTTTTGTTGCGCGCTCGATAAGCGTGCCATTATTCAGGCCCCGGGTACGCTGTGCTCGGGGCTTTTTGCTGTGTGCACGAAGGGGGAGTGAAAAACCATAAGCGGGGAAGGGCGAATAGCATTTTCATGCATTTATTATTCACCCATCCCGTTCATTTCTAAGATACGGGCACTGGCCACCTTCCTATCCGCATAAGTGGCTCTTTTGATCGACGTTAGCGGTGGTACTGCTTCTCGCGTTCGGGTTGCCAGAGAATCGCGTCTACTCGCAGGCGAGCATTTTGCTGATTGGGCAGCGGCCAGTCGATGGTGTCGCCCACTTTGAGCCCTAATAGGCTGGCTCCAATGGGGGCCATGATCGAAATAGCGTCTTTCGTCGTGCTGAGAGAGTGCGGGTACACCAGTGTACGCACCATCTGCTGGTTACGCGTTAGGTCAGTGAACTGAATCTGGCTGTTCATACTGACGACGTTGTCGGGAATGTCTTCAGGATCCACTACTTCTCCGCGACTAAGCTCGTCTTGTAAAAGCTCAGCCACCATTTGATCCTTGTCGGTGGCGTTATCGATCAAGCGCTGCAGACGATCTGCGTCGAGACGATTAATCAAGAGGGGAGGACGCTGCCCCATGATGCTCTCCTTGGCAAACGCGGCCGAACGACACGGCGTGCGTTGTTAGTCAAATGGTACTGTCTGGCATAAAAAAAGCCCCACCAAGAAGGAAGGACTCAAGATACTGTTTGGATAGTGTACGACACTTCTAATGAAAAGACGACGCGCTTAGAGCGAGGCGCGCAAAGTGCTATGATGCAGGCCGCCGAGCGAGCAAGTGATAAATATCGCATTTATGGATTGCAAATGATTTTGAGGTGAAAGGTGAGCGATACGGTACCCACGTCATGGCTTGTTTACTGCCGACCAGGGTTTGAAAACGATGCGTTAGCAGAGATGCAGCATCATGCACAGCAACTTGACGTGCCCTGTGAGTCGGTGCGAGGTGAAGGTTGGGTAAGTGTCACGCGCCAAGACGGAGAGGCCATTAACGATTTACATCGTCGGGCCGCCTTCCATCGACTCATCTTCGCCAGACAGAGCTTAGCGGCGCTACCTGCGTTAGCATTGTCGCGTGATGATAGGCTAACGGCTATCTTGGAGCAAATCAAAGCAAGCCGTTGGAGTTTTGAAGACATTTGGCATGAAACGCCGGATACGAATGAGGGAAAAGCGTTAGCGGGTTTGATCAAGGCGTTGACCAAGCCATTGCAAAGCATGCTGAAAAAGCGAGGAGCGCTTCGCAAAAAAGCGGGTGGCCGACGTTTACACATATTTTGGACCGATGGTGACCGTGTCCAGCTAGGGATGAGTTTTCCTGATAATCGCAGCGAGCTCATCAACGGAATTCGTCGGTTGCGTTTTCCTTCACGCGCGCCCAGCCGCTCGACGTTGAAGTTGGAGGAAGCTTGGCACGAATTCATACCCAGAGACGAGTGGGATGAGCGTTTGGCCGCGCACATGCAAGCGGCAGATCTTGGGGCAGCGCCGGGCGGCTGGACATGGCAGTTAGTGCAGCGTGGTATGTATGTCTATGCCATCGATAATGGCCCCATGAATAAGCAGCTCATGGACACTGGGCAAATCGATCATCTACGTGAGGATGGTTTTGCGTGGGAGCCGCCCCAGCGATTGGATTGGCTGGTGTGTGACATTGTCGATAAGCCAGTACGCGTATTGGCCATGGTTGAGCGCTGGTTAACGCGCAAATGGTGTAGGGAGGCGATTTTCAACCTCAAACTGCCGATGAAAAAGCGTTGGGATGAAGTGACACGCTGTCTGGCGGCACTGGAAGAAACATTGGCGGCGTCTGGGGTCCACGCCACGATTCGATGCCGCCACCTCTATCACGATCGCGAAGAAGTGACGGTACACGTCAGATTAGCGCATTAGTATGGCAACTGCTGTGTCCTAGTAGCCCGGCTCGTAGATGCGGATGGTTTCATCTTCCGTGAGCAACGGTAAAATACGCTGCATGGCCATGGCGCGCTCTTCGCTCCCGTGCCACTCTTTCCAGGCGCGCAGGTCGCGCCATTTGGTGATCATCAAACGGCGGTCGGTGTGGCCAAGCTCTACCAAGGTTTCACCACCAACGAAGCCCCGGACACCCAGAGAGACACGCATGGCCTCGCGTGCGGCCTGTTCATATTCGTCTTCTAAACCGGGCATAATGCGTCGTTCAATGATGATTTTTATCATAGGTCCGTTTCCTAACCGAGAGAGTCGATGACTGATACTACGGATGATTCCACCGCGTTCGATACGGCATTAGATACCACAGGGCTTTATTGCCCAGAGCCCATTATGTTGATGCATAACAAAGTGCGAGATATGGCGTCGGGCCAAATCTTGAAAGTCGTGGCGACCGATCCTGCCACCACTCGTGATGTGCCAAAGTTCTGCCAATTTCTTGGCCACGAACTGTTACATAAGGAGAGTGAGGGCGATCAATACGTCTACTTTATCCGCTTAGCATGACCCTGTGGAGAGAGACAAGGCGTTTACCGACTAAAGAGTAAACGCCTTGCATAGAGGATTATGGATGGTCACTACTGGGTACGACCATCATGGCAAGTGCCTCTAGTGTGGCTGGGTCCTCGTCCAAAATGCGGTTGGCAATGTGGCGCTGGAAGAAGTAGACGGTTTGATGCTGGGAGTGGGCATCGTAAAGGCATTCATCCCCCAGTAAGATCGGTGTCATAGTGGCCTTTTGCTCATCTGCCAAGACCGCCTCGACGCTGCCATTGCTATAAAGGCGCCATCCATACACCGGCTTCATGTGCCAAGGAGCGCTAGGGTGATTCATGCAGAGCGCATGAGTGCCTAACGTGTCGGGAAGCTGCTGAATCAGTGTGACGTCGCCAGATGATTCATACTCGAAGTAACCGGCTGCCGCGATCAGCTCATCGTATTTGTGGTCAGGCGGAGTGTCGAAGATTTCGTCTGTCTCTGGGTCACGATAACCAACGAAAACACCACTCTCATGACTATCTAGCTCATGACAAGCAACGAGTGACTCCATCCAAGGAACGAGGCCAACGACACTACCATCTTCTCTCAGCCCCCAAGCAAGAATCGGCAGGCCGTAGTAGGTGTCGGGACTCGCAGCGAGCTGGTAGACCATCTCTAATCCATCTAGCTCTGGGGCTAAACGCACTAAATACTTTCGCGCCTGATGACGCTGACGCACGGTTTCCAGGTCGATGACCTGGGCAGAGCGAGTTGACAGGGGTGCGCCCATGGTGTCCCTCCTTGTACTGCGTGGCCACGACGTTGGCAAGCAGCGATCACCGCCTGCCGCTACCTTCACCAATAGCACAGCTTGACCGTCAGGTTAAGCGTAAACATGATTTTTAATCAGGTGTACAAGTAGTGTGTGCGCTCTTTAACGCGGTATGTTCTTTCCAGGTCGATTGAAATTGCGACCACGGTGCCTCTGGATTATCCAGTGAGAGCCAGTCGCGTTGGTAAGTAGCAACAGCATCGGGAGGTGTGATTGGGTGGGCATCGATCAATTGATTGACGCTAACGAGCCATTGCTGTGAGTGAGTGGCCATCGTCTCGATCCAAACGGGTGTGTCCACGGTGAGACAGGCTTCTTCGTCAGAGGTCTGCGTGAGCAGTTGATTAGCTTCACGGAGTCGCTGTTCCGCGAGGAGGAGCGCGCGCAGAACCTCTGCCGTAAGCGGTCGTTCCTGTAATGTCTTAAGGTGATTCTCAAGTCGTGAAGAGTCTTGCTCCCATCGATGGCTGAACTGCTCATTGACCATTTGACGAAGATAAGTGAGGGCAGCTAGCTGCTCGCTAATGTCGTCCGTCCCCCCTGGGGGTAGTGGGCTGCTAGCCCTGGAAAAGCTTTTTTCCCACTCGTCGGAATCGAAGATGGCGTTCCAGCTCACAGCGGGTAGCTGCTCGGTTTTTAGATCGGTTAGCTGCGCCAAGCGTGCTTTGTCGTCATCGCCTAGAGTGTTGGGGATATCGCTATTCCAGCAAGCGTCCAAGCGTTGCCATAGAGAGCGTTCATAAAGCCAGTGCTGGCTGGGAGGGGCGACACGGCCCAACTGATTATTGCGGGCAGCAATCAAGGACGTAATTTGGCACTCACGCAGCGCGTAGATGTTGAGCATGCCGTCGCGGGTTTCTGGCACGTCGATCAAGCGCTGCTGACGCTCAGGGAAAGCACCTATGTTACGCGGCTCTGATCGCGTTGGCAGTGGTGTATCGAGCGCCGCTGCCAACTGCTGGTGGTATTGCTCCCAGGCGTGCTCAGCGCTGTCGTCACTACACCCAACAAGTAAAAAAACCGTAGCGACCGGCCTCCAGAGGGTGCGGAATGGTTTGGGCATACATCACTCCTGTCGACTGATCCTTTTTAAACGCCAAGCCAATAAACAGGCAGCTGTGCTGAGGCCCGCAATCAACCCAATCCAGTAGCCGTGTACACCCAACGGGTCAGACACACTCCCCAGGCCGTAGGTTCCTAGCCAGTGCCCGCCTCCCAAACCAACGATCCAGTAAGAGAGCACGGTAATTACCATCACGATCCGCGTATCTTTGTAGCCTCTGAGTGCGCCAGCCAAGTTGACTTGTAAGGAGTCAGAAAGCTGAAAAATCACCGCCAGTGAAATGATGGTAAGCGCTAACGCTTGAATATCTGCATTCGAGGTATAAAGCGATATCACCCAGGGCGCAGTGAACCACAATAGCGTGCTATTGATGGCAGCAACAATGACGCTGATGACGATACCATTCCAAGCCACTTGGCGCGCCATAGTCAAGCGCTGTTGGCCAAGCGTGTTACCTACGCGAACGGTCAGTGCCATGCTCAACGACATCGGTAACATGAACAGAATGGTCGTATAGCTGAGCGCGATTTGGTGCGCGCCAACGGTCACTTCACCGAAGCTGGCAATGAATAACGCGATCAGCGTGAACAGCGTGACTTCGACGAAAATAGCCACCCCGATCGGCACCCCTACGACGACGAGCTCGCGAATGCCCGCTAAACGAGGTGGCGTCAGCTGCTGCCATAATGACACGCTGCGATAGGTGTTGCCGCGGCGAGTGTAAAGCGCCATAGCGATGGCCATGGTCCACATGGATATGGCGGTGGCAATGCCACAGCCAAAAGCACCCAGTGCCGGGAGCTGCTGCCAACTGACGGGTGCGAGATCGCCAAACAGAATCGACAAACCCTCGCCGCCGTAGATGAGTAAATAGTTACAGGGGACATTGACGGCCAAACCGATCAAGCTGATCCACAGGGCGGGGCGGGTGTGGTTCATGCCATCCGAAAAGGCGCGTAGTGCTTGGAAGAGAGCAATGCCCGGCATGCCAAACGCCACAGCGCTAAGGTAGGCAGCGGACTCCTTTGCAACGCTCGACGGCACGTCCATGCGTTCGAAAATAGGCGCCACGGCGACCCATAGCAAGATTGCGGAGAGTAGGCCCAATGCCAACGCTACCCACAAAGCTTGATGCACGGCTGGGCGAATGGCGTCGTGGCGCTGGCCACCCAGCAAGTGTGCCACGATGGGCGTCAAGCCCATGAGGGTGCCGGTCATGAAGAGCATCAGCGGCATCCATAAGCTCGACCCGACAGAGACCGCCGCCAAGTCGGTGGCGTTGTGCCTGCCCGTCATCATGACATCCACTACGCTCATGCCCGCTTGAGCCAGCTGTGCACCACAAATCGGCAGTGCCAATGTGACCAGCGTGCATGTTTCTGGCCAGTAGATGGATTTGATATCGCTAGTAAAGCCGCCCAAAGTATGGCTCCTGTTTAGCAAAGAGACCTAAGAAAAGTCGATAGAGTAGCAGGAGTCGCTGTGCTTTGCCGTCTCCTCTTTAGCCTTGTGGAGGGGCAGGGGTATACTGCGCGAAATGCATCACGAAAGTATCAACATGGTCACACACGAAAAAGAGCGTTGGACGCTCGACGATATCAGGGCGCTGTTCGATGGTGTGTTTTTAGAGCAGTTTCAAACGCGTCTCGTCAAAGGGGGCGATGAGCCGCTTTATCGTCCCGCAAGTGCCGAATTTCCGTATCATCAAGTTATTTTTGCTCGTGGTTATTTTGCCAGCGCGCTTCATGAAATTAGCCATTGGTGTATCGCAGGGGAAAAGCGGCGGCAGCTCGAAGACTATGGCTACTGGTATCTACCGGATGGTCGGAATGCCGAACAGCAGCAGGCCTTCGAGCGAGCAGAAATTGCGCCACAGGCCCTCGAACGACTGTTCGCTCATGCCTGTGGGCGCACGTTCCACGTCAGCGTTGACAACTTAGGGGGGGAGGTCGAGGTAGACCGAGACGCCTTCGCCGCAAAGGTTGCTGCAAGAGCGCAGACCTATTTATATGAGGGGTTACCGCTGCGCGCCAACGCTTTTCATACAGCGTTGGAGCACTATTACCAGAAACACGCCTCTCTCGATGACGCCATTGACAAGGGAAGAGCGCAGCTAGCGGCATGTGCCGCGGTTTAATCCTGTATGTTTAACTGGCGGTGGAGGGTCAGCATCACTTCTATTTCGTGCTCAGGGCGCATCGGTTCCAGGCCAAGATCGTTGAAGGCTTCGCTACGTAGGCGATGCCACTCTCCGGCATCCAACCGGTCGTAGAGCACCTTGGCCGGTGCAAGTTCAACGAAAGGATCCAGACCATAAGTATCGAAAAGCCTGGCGAGCGCGGCTTCGTCTTCGCCGTTATCGCTGGTATAGAGAGTCGCTGAGAAGTGGTCGTTCTCCAGCTCGCGAATCACGTCCAGCGGGCTGACCCCTAAACTCTCCAACTCTTCGATACTGTACGCGCCCATGACGTTGCTGTCTTCGTCGATCCAGCTATCGTCAGGCTGAATCAGCGTTTGTTTGATACGTCCATCGGGCAGCGACCAGGCAATGGAGAGCGGCAGGCCATGGTCTTCGCCTGTTTCGATGGCAATGAAGCCAGGATAGTCAGCCACGCAGTTGCTCCTTTTAAGCATCAGCATTCAATACGGAAAAAACGTCGGGCGGTCTGCGTCGAAGCAGCCCCCAGCTCGGTGTCGCTTACCTCATGCCAACGGGCGATCTCTTGCACGATCCATGGCAGCAAAGCCGGTTCGTGTCGGCGTCCCTTCAATTTAGCAGGCAAATTCCGGGGCAGTAGGTAAGGGCAGTCGGTTTCCACCATCAGTCGGTCCAACGGAATGTCGCGCACCACTTCGCGTAGATGATGCCCTCGGCGCTCGTCGCAAATCCAGCCGGTGAGGCCGATGTGTAGGTCTAGGTCCAGATAGCCATGCAGGGTCGCTCGATCCGCCGTAAAGCAGTGTATCACTGCCTCACTAATGTCATCTCGCCAGTGGCGGAGGATATCCCGCATGCGCGCTCCTGCATCCCGCTCATGTAGAAACAGTGGCAGGCCGCTTTCTGCCGCCAGTGCCAGTTGGGCCTCGAAGGCATGCTCCTGCTGCGCTGGGGTGGAAAAATTGCGATTAAAATCCAACCCGCACTCTCCAACCGCCACCACTTCCGGCATGCCATAGAGCTGTCGCATCTCTTGGGCGACCGTGTCGGTCCATCCACTGGCATCATGAGGGTGAACGCCCGCCGTTGCGTGAACCCCCGGGTACTGCTGCGCCATGTGCACAGCCTGCTTAGCGTGGGCGATATCGGTGCCGGTCACGATCAGCGTCGTAACATTGGCCGCCTTGGCCCGCGCTAGCACGTCATCCAGGTCGTGCTGGAAGCTTTCGTGGGTCAAGTTCGCGCCAATGTCCACCAAGGGTGTCTCGGGGCGAAATTGCAGTGCTTCGGGTAAAAACGTATCGGCCTCAATGCTTGCCAAACTGTATTCCTCCGCCATGGGTCATTAACGCTATTGTAACGCTGGCGGCTCACAACCACTAATGCGCCTACAATCTGCACGCGGTACGAATGGCACGAATTGCAAAAAAACTGGCTTGTTAGGTAAACAGTAGCCGGGTGTTTACTTTTACTATGCAAGGGGTCCATCGAATAAATGCACAGTAAATACTCCTTCAATAACAACAATAGACAGGTATAAATCATGCAATTATCACGTCACTTCGCAATGACAGCGCTATCCGCTGCGGTGCTTACGGCCGCCTGTGCGCCCCAGGTAATGGCCAATGAAGGGATCTCGGATAACGAAATTCGTATTGGTTATCTAGCTGATATGTCGGGGGTTTACCGTGACCCCATCGGCCCCCTTGGTGAGGATGCCATTCATATGGCCATAGAAGATGTGGGGGGTAGCGTGCAGGGTGCCAATATCGTTGTGTTTAGTGCCGACGACCGAAATAGTCCCGACGTGGGCTCCAGCGTCGTGCGTGAATGGATCGACGAGCGTAACGTGGATATGGTCACAGGCTTGGTGGCGTCATCGGTCACATTGGCGGCGGTGAGCTTGTTGCAAGAGGCCGATAAGCTGGGGTTAGTGAACGGCGCGGTTTCATCTGGAGTGACCAATGAGCACTGTTCTCCCAATCATATTCATTGGGTTTATGACACCTGGGCAATGTCTAATGGTACTGCTAAAGCGATTACGCAAGAGGGCTACAAAAACTGGTACTTATTGAGCGCTGACTACTCGTTTGGTCACGCACTTGAAGCGGACGTCGAGCGTGTCGTCACTGAAAATGGCGGGACCATCGTAGGGCGCGCCCGCCACCCCTTCCCCAACAACGATTTCTCATCGTTTATGCTGCAGGCGCAAGCGTCTGGGGCGGATGTCATCGCCCTGAACAATGCCGGTGGGGACACTATCAACGCAGTGCAAACAGCAGGGGAGTTTGGGGTTACCCAAGCAGGCCAGGTGTTGGCAGGGATGGTGCTGTTTAGTACTGATATTCGCAGTATTGGACTTGAGAATGCGCAGGGTCTGCAGTTTACCAAGGCGTGGTATTACGACCTCAATGAAGAGACGCGTGACTGGGCGGAACGTTTTCGTGAGCGCACGGGCAGCATGCCGACCATGGTGCACGCCGGAATTTATTCCAGTACGCGCCACTACCTAGAAGCCATTGCCGCGGTAGGCACCGATGATACACAAACGGTTCGCCAGCAGATGGCCGATACGCCGATTAACGATATCTTTGCCACGAATGGCTATATCCGAGAAGACGGTCGCATGGTGCACGATATGTATCTTGTCGAAGTGAAAACACCGGAAGAGTCGGCCAATGAAGATGACTTGTTCCGCATCGTGCGGACTATCCCCGCAGAGGAAGCGTTCAGGCCGCTGTCTGAAAGCGTCTGCCCATTGGTAACGAGTTAATCCATCGCTGAAGCCTTTTAGACCATAACAACAAGGACTTAGCATGACGCTTGCCGACTCAATCCATCGTAATACCATTGGCGCTGCGCTTAACCGCAGCGCAGGTAAATATCCTCAGCAGCTGGCTCTTCGCTTCGCTGAGCGCTCTTGGAGCTATCACACCCTCAATGCTGCCGCTAACCAAGTGGCTAACGCCCTTTTGGAGGCAGGGCTGGTGCCAGGAGACCGCCTAGCCGTTTATGGCAAAAACTCCGACGCCTACGTGATTGCTTGGCTGGCAGCGGTTAAGGCTGGGCTGGTGCATGTTCCGGTCAATTTTGCCCTGAGTAGTGAGGAGCTTGGCTACATTTTGCAGCAGTCAGGCGCTAAGGGAGTGCTGAGTGATGCGTCGCTGGCTGACAAAGTGTGTGAGGCCACTCAATCCATCACGCTGACGGTGAATGGCACCTTGCATGCTGTAGAGCCTAGCGGCTTCGATGTATTAGCCAGCGTCGGTTCGTCCCACTCAAGTAAAGAACCTGACGTCGCGCTAGAAGGGAGTAGCCTTGCCCAGCTGCTCTACACCTCGGGCACGACCGCCGCGCCCAAGGCCGCGATGATGAGCCATCAGGCGCTAATGGCTGAATACATGGCGTGTATGGTGGAGCTGGATATCAAAGGCAATGAGGCGATGTTGGCCGCATTGCCGCTTTACCACTCAGCGCAAATGCACGTGTTTTTAATGCCTGCATTACTGCTCGGTGCCCCGGTCACTCTTTTGGAGGCGCCGCTGCCCGAAAGCTGCTTAGCGGCCATGGCTCAACACCAGATTAGCTCTTTTTTTGCGCCGCCTACGGTGTGGATAAGCCTCTTACGCCATCCGCAGTTCGGCCAGCACGACCTCTCTTGCCTGAAAAAAGCCTACTACGGTGCCTCCATTATGCCGGTGCCCGTACTCGAAGAGATGCAGCAGCGCTTTAGCGGTGTGGGGTTATACAACTGTTACGGCCAAAGCGAAATAGCGCCCTTGGCGACTGTTTTACGACCCGAAGAGCATGCCGAGCGCCCGGCATCGGCGGGTCGTCCGATTCTCACGGTAGAAACGCGTATCGTCGATTTAGAGGGAAACGATGTCGCCCCAGGGGAGCACGGTGAAATCGTGCATCGCTCGCCGCAGCTCATGGTGGGTTACTGGGATAAGCCCGAGATGACCGCTGAAGCGTTTCAAGGCGGTTGGTTTCACTCAGGGGATGTCGGTTATGTCGACGAGGCGGGATATCTATACATTGTTGATCGCATTAAAGACGTGATTAACACCGGCGGTGTGTTGGTGGCCAGCCGCGAAGTGGAAGAGGCGCTGTTCAAGCACGAGGCGATTTCTGAGGTGGCGGTGATAGGTCTGCCGGATGAAAAGTGGATCGAAGCGATTACGGCAGTGGTGGTATTAAAAGAGGGCCAGGCAGTCAGTGAAAAAACGCTGATTCACCACGTCAAAGGCATCATGGCGCCTTACAAAGTCCCTAAACGGATCGTCTTCACCGACGCACTCCCCAAAAGCACGGCGGGAAAAATTTTAAAGCGCCATCTGCGTCATGATCTCAAGGAGTCATGATGGACGAGCAGACGCACGCGCTTTTTCACACCATGATAACCCGCTGCTTAGCACAGGAAGTCGCGCCGTATTACCCACAGTGGGAAGAGGCTGGCGAGATTCCACGTTCGTTATGGCAGGCACTAGGAGCCGCTGGATTGCTTGGGATAGATCTAGAGGAGACGTACGGCGGCTCTGGAGCGGATATTGCCCTCACACAGTTGGCGCTTGAAGAGATGTCTCGCCATGGCTTTGGTGGCCTTGCCAGTGCCTACAACATTCACGCCAATATCGTGATGCCCTATGTACTGAATCTGGGGTCGCCTGAACAAAAAGAGACATGGCTGCCGCGAATGGCTCAAGGTGAGTGCTTAGGAGCGATTGCCATGAGCGAACCTCATGCAGGCAGTGACTTGGCCGCAATGAGAACGCGTGCCACCCCAACAGATCAGGGTTGGCAGCTCGATGGCAGCAAACTGTTTATCACCAACGGTCAATTAGCTGACCTGGTGATTGTCTGCGCAAAAACGGATCCTACTGCTGGCGCAAAAGGGGTCTCGCTATTTTTGGTGGACACCACATTGCCTGGTTTTTCCCGGGGTAAGCCGATCAAAAAAATAGGTCAGCATGCCAGTGATACGGCGGAGCTAGCCTTCGATCAATTACAGCTGCCTGCCAACGCGCTACTAGGTGAAGAGGGCGAAGGATTTCGCTACCTCATGCAAGAGCTGCCCCGGGAGCGCTTGGGGGTAAGCGCTCAAGCGTTGGGGGCGATAGAAGGGGCGCTGGCGCTAACGCTTGAGTACGTCACCCAGCGGAAAGCCTTTGGCCAGCGAATCGGCGATTTTCAAAATACTCGTTTTACGCTGGCGCAGATTAAAGCCCAACTGGAGATGGCAAGGGCCTATTTTGAGCAGTGTGTCGAACGGTATCGACAAGGCACCATGAGCAGTACCGATGCCGCTATTCTCAAGTTACAGCTGAGCGAGCTGCAGTGCCAGGCGATCGATCGCTGCTTGCAGCTATTTGGTGGCTACGGCTACACCCAGGAGTACCCCATTTCACGCTTTTATCTGGATGCACGGGTACAAACGATTTATGCCGGTAGTTCTGAAATCATGAAAGAAGTGATCGCGCGCTCGCTGCTGGGCAAAGCTTCTGAATAGGCGGCAAGCGTGAGCGTGTCATTTTCAACAAGGAGAAGATATGCAGCTGGATAGCGTAGTCATCGTGGGCGGTGCACGTACGGCCATCGGTGGGTTTGGCGGGGCGCTGTCATCGTTTGCCCCGCACGAGTTAGGTACCATCACGGCCATAGAGGCGCTACGCCGAGCTGGGGTAGACGGCGCCGATATTGATCACTCAGTGTACGGTCATATTATTACCACCGGCCCACAAGATGCCTACTTGGCTCGCCATGTTGCGCTCGATGCAGGCGTCCCTAAAGAAGCCGGCGCCTTTAATGTTAATCGGCTGTGCGGCTCCGGAGTCCAAGCGGTGGTGTCAGCGGCGCAGCAAATTGCCATGGGTGATAGCCGTCTTGCCTTAGCAGGCGGTGCCGAAACCATGTCCCGTGGTGCCTACGTATTGGCTCCCCAGGCGCGTCATGGCATCCGGATGGGTGACACTTCCCTTCAAGACTTGACCCTGGGAGTGCTCAGCGACCCATTTGGCAGTGGTCACATGGGGCTCACCGCTGAAAATATCGCTCAGCAGTATGGATTGAGTCGTGAGCAGTTGGATCAGTTCGCCCTCGATAGCCATCAAAAAGCAGCGCGGGCGATATCAGAAGGGCGTTTTGATACTCAAATCGTGCCAGTTGAGGTGACGAAAGGTAAGCAAACGCTGGCCTTTGCCCGTGATGAGCATGTCCGCGAGGGTGTTGAGCTCAGTGATTTAGCACGTCTAAAACCTGCGTTCAAACGCGGCGGCGTGGTCACGGCTGGCAACGCCTCGGGTATTAATGATGGCGCGGCAACGCTGGTCTTGGCTCATGCCGAAGAGGCGCAGACTCGGGGGCTCACTGTGCGTGCGCGGCTTCGAGTCGCCACCACCGCGGGTGTGGAGCCATCGCTGATGGGGTTAGGGCCGATTCCTGCGGTCAAGCGCTGCCTAACGCAGGCAGGGCTAACGATCAACGATATCGATGTGATTGAATCCAATGAAGCGTTCGCGGCCCAAGCGATGGCAGTGGCCGCGACGCTCGGCTTTCCGCTCGAAAAGCTCAATCCCAATGGTGGAGCGGTGGCGCTTGGCCACCCCGTGGGGGCGACGGGCGCCATCTTAATCTTGAAGGCGCTGCATGAGCTGGAGCGTATTCAGGGGCGCTTTGGATTGATTACGCTCTGCATTGGCGGTGGGCAAGGCATCGCGCTGTTGATCGAGCGCTAAGCCGCCCCGGTATCCAATAACAATCAAAGGTAGGTCTTATGTCGACGATAACGCCAAAACTGCTTCCTTCGACGTCCTCTGCCACCAACCCTCCCATGCTGATCAAGGATCTGCTGGAGTCCGGTGTGCGCATGGCGGGCAACAATCAGATTGTGTATCGTGATCAAACCCGTCACGACTACCGTCGGTTTCAAGAGCGTGTTCAACAGTTGGCCCACCTTTTAACCTCACAAGGCGTTCAGGCCGGTGACGTGGTGGCCGTGCTCGATTGGGACAGCCACCGCTATCTAGAGTGTTTTTTCGCCATTCCCATGATCGGTGCGGTGCTACACACAGTGAATGTCCGCTTAGCGCCTGAGCAGATCCTATACACCATGGAACACGCGGAAGATGTCTTTGTGCTGGTGCATGAAGACTTTGTGCCCCTGTTGGAACCGCTGGCCCATCAGTTGCCCAATATTCGCGGTTATCTACTCTGCCAGGAAACCACCCAGGAAGTGACCACTCCGCTCCCCCTGGTGGGAGAGTTTGAAACGCTGCTGGCTGAGCAACCCAGCCACTATGAGTTTCCCACGTTCGATGAAAATGGCGTGGCCACCCTGTTCTACACCACCGGTACCACGGGCAATCCGAAAGGGGTGTTTTTCACCCACCGTCAGCTTGTGTTGCACACGCTAGGTGAAGCCAGCACGTTCCAAGCGCCCGGCTTCGAGCTGCTGAACCGAGATAAGGTGTATATGCCGATTACGCCGATGTTTCACGTGCATGCCTGGGGCGTCCCTTACACCGCCACGCTGTTAGGGGCGACACAGGTGTATCCGGGCAAATACGAGCCCGAGATGCTGGTGAAGCTGCTGGTCAGTGAAAAGGTCGATTTTTCGCACTGTGTACCGACGCTGCTCAACATGGTGGTCAGTGCCGAGGCGATTGCGTCGAAGAAGGTCGATCTAACTGGCTGGAAGGTTCTGGTAGGCGGCAGCGCACTGACTCAGGCATTGGCAAGTCGTGCCTGGGCGTTGGGGATCGATACCCGTAGCGCCTACGGGATGTCGGAAACCTGCCCGCTGCTCACGGCCGATATATTACCGAAAGAAGTCACTGAGGCTGACTTCGAGCATCAGCTTCCGTGGCGCTGCAAAGCGGGGCTTCCGGTGCCGTTTGTCAGGCTGCAGGTGGTCGATCTCGACGGCCAACCGCTCCCCCACGATGGTAAAAGCGTGGGCGAAGTGCGTGTTCAAGCGCCTTGGCTCACCCAGGCTTACTATAAAGAAGAGCAGCGCAGTGAAGAGCTGTGGCAGGATGGCTGGCTGCATACCGGGGATGTGGGATCGCTGGACGAGCACGGCTTCCTATCGATTAGCGACCGCATTAAAGACGTCATCAAAACGGGCGGCGAATGGCTGTCATCGTTGGAGTTGGAAAGCTATATCAGCCAGTGCCCCGGGGTTGCTGAAGTAGCAGTGATTGGCGTGGCAGATGATAAATGGGGGGAGCGACCGGCTGCGCTGGTGGTGCCCAGTGATATCGAGCAACCGCCTACCGTTGAAGCGATTCAGGGCTTTATGGAGCAGTTTGTTGCGCAAGGAAAGCTGAACCGTTGGGGCGTTCCCTCGCTGATCCGTATCGTCGATGAAATTCCCAAAACCAGTGTCGGCAAGCTAGATAAAAAGCGCATCCGCACGGAGGTATAGACGCTACCACCTCACCCTGTCGCCTGTGCCTTACGGTAGGCGGCAGGGGAGTTTCCCGTCCACTGCTTGAAGGCGCGGCTAAAGCAGGCCAAGTCCTCGAAGCCCAGCGTTTCTGCGATGGAAGCGAGCGTCCGCTGGCTTCGGGTGAGCGCTTGAATCGCATAGTCACGGCGGTACTCATCTTTCACGGCTTGGAAGTGCGTCCCCTCCAGTCGTAAATGCCTCGATAGTGTTCGAACGGAGACATGCAGCGCCTCGGCGACCTCTTGCACGGTACATGCATCCGGCAGGTGACGGCTGAGATGCTCTCTCACCCGGTGAGTCGCTAAACGATCTTCAAACGAGACATAGAACCAATCCGCGGGGGCGCGCTGTAAAAAAGCCCCTAGGTGCCGCTTCGTTTGCCGGATAGGCTGCTCCAATAGCGACTTATCGAAGTAAACGGCCGTTTGTGGCTGATCGAATTTTACTTTGCCAGGGTAGAAGTAGAGGTAGTCGGCACTGTGTGTGGGTTGCGGATAGCTGCACTCCATCAACACGGGCGGTATCTTGCGAGCGATCAACCATGAAGCGATGCCATGAAAAAGCTTGAGCATTAATTCGTGCACGAAAATACGGCTGCCCGGCAGCGGCGCATGCTCCTCGAGCGCCATCCTCGCTAGGTCGTTGTCGATGGTAAAGGTGTAGCCAAAGTCATCCAGCATGATGCGAAAAAACTGGGTGTAGCGATGGAGGGCTACCTGGAGCGTTGGCGCGTCCAACATACTCAAGCAAAGCAGCTTGAGCGTTCCGCAGCGTAACGGGCGGGAGAAAAAGCGCGGCGTTTCATCGTCTAACTCGACGGCCAGCCGACGATATAACTCCGCGAACTGCTCGACGGTAACACGCCCGTGAGGGGCGCTGAGTAAAAAGGGGGAAATGCCCGCCTGTACTAGATAATGCGTGGGGGGCTGCCCCGCAAATGTAAGGCCACGAAAGAGTTCGTTGACGAAATGCATGGAGACCGTAACTGTCACGGTGATTTCACCTTGCCCGCATCTTTAAACACCGCTTTATAGTCGTGATCCTTCCGTGACGTTAGCACGTTGTCTCGCTTGGCTCTACAAGGGTGCATCGTAATTCGGAAGCATGCGTTACACTGTGCGCCTCACGATGAAGGAGGACACTGCGTGACCCTGTTACGACTCGAACAGCTGCAACTCGCTTACGGCACCCAAGTACTGCTCGATCGCGCCGACCTGACGGTTGAAAGAGGCGAGCGGCTGGCGCTGGTCGGACGCAACGGCACCGGTAAATCCACGCTACTCAAGCTCGTAGCGGGCGATATTCAGCCGGATGATGGCACCATTTGGCGCGCCCCCGGTTTGAAAATCGGCGTGCTGGCTCAGGAGCTTCCCGAATCCTCGGGGATGACCATCTTCGATATGGTGGCCCAAGGCCTGCCCGAAGCAGGTGAGCTGCTGTCGGAATATCAACACCTGATCAACGATCCTGACCCGGACATGAATCGCATGGCGACGCTTCAGACGCGGCTCGAGGCCATTGACGGCTGGTCGTTTCATCAGCGTATCGATGTCGTGCTCACACGACTGGGTTTGCCACCCGAAGCGGAGATGAGCGCACTTTCCGGCGGCTGGCGTCGTCGGGTGGCGCTGGCCCGTGCGCTGGTTTCCGAGCCGGACCTACTGCTGCTGGATGAGCCGACCAACCATTTGGACCTCGATACCATCGCGTGGCTGGAAGAGCAGCTGCTCGCTTTCAACGGCGCTGTGCTGCTGATCACCCACGACCGTGCGTTTCTGTCGAAACTCGCCACGAATATTTTAGAACTGGATCGCGGGAAGCTCGGGCGTTATCCCGGTGTCTACAGCGAGTATCAAGAGCGCAAACAGCACGAGCTGGAGGTCGAATCGCGCGAAAATGCATTGTTCGATAAAAAGCTCGCTCAGGAAGAGGCCTGGATTCGCCAGGGGATCAAAGCGCGCCGTACCCGTAACGAAGGGCGCGTCCGCGCGCTAGAAGCCATGCGCAATGAGCGCAGCCAACGCCGCGAGCGTCAAGGCACCGCCAATCTCACGGTGGATAGTGGCGAACGCACCGGTAAGCGGGTGGTCGAGCTCAAAGGCGTTACTCAGCGCTTTGGTGATGAGGTGATCCTGCGCAACGTGAACCTGGAAGTGATGCGTGGCGACCGCATCGGCTTCTTGGGGCGTAACGGTGCCGGTAAAACCACGCTGTTGAAAATATTGCTTGGCGAGCTGGCCCCTACCGAAGGCAGCGTACAGTTGGGCACTAATCTCAAAGTGGCCTATTTTGATCAGCTACGGGCCGGCCTCGAGTTGGAAAAAACGGTGTATGACAACGTAGCCCAGGGGAGTGATCGCGTTAGCGTGGGCGGTAAAGACCGCCATGTCATGAGCTACCTGCAAGATTTTCTGTTCACCCCAGACCGCGTTCGTCAGCCAGTGAAAGCGCTTTCCGGTGGTGAGTCCAATCGCCTGCTCTTAGCCAAGTTGTTCACGCAGCCTGCTAACGTGTTGGTGCTGGATGAGCCCACCAACGACCTGGACATGGAAACCCTGGAGCTACTCGAAGAGCTACTGCTCGATTTTGATGGCACGCTGCTTCTGGTTTCCCACGACCGAACCTTCATGGATAACGTGGTGACCAGCATGCTGGCCTTCGAAGGTGAAGGGCGTGTGCGCGAATACGTGGGGGGCTACACCGACTGGATTCGTCAAGGAGGGCAGCTGCCGCCCGCTCCCTGGGAGGGGGCAGCGCGTCAACAAACGGAGCCTACTCGCGCAGCGGAAGAAAAAACGCCACCGGCAATGGCGGCGGAGCCTGCGAAAAAAACCGTCAAGCTCTCTTACAAGCTTCAACGTGAATTGGATGCGCTGCCTGCTGATATCGAACGGCTAGAGAGTGACGTGGAAGCACTTGAGAAAGAGATTGGCGACCCCGCTTTTTATCAGCAGGAAGCCACGGCGGTCACTGCCAAGCTACAGTCACTCGAGAAGGCCCAGCAAGCGTTGGATAGTGCCATGGAGCGCTGGATGGAGTTAGAAGCCATGGCGAACGGAGAATAGAACGCGTAGTGAAATGCCAAAGGCCCCGTGAGGGGCCTTTGAGATTGACAAGTCACTCGTCGCTTTTTTCACCTTTTTTACCCACACGCACGGCGAGCACATCGCACTGTGCGCCGTGAAGAACACCGGTCGACGTAGAGCCCAGTAACAGCGCGAAACCGTGGCGACCATGGGAGCCGACCACGATCAAGTCGACGTTATGCTCATCGGCGAAACGGTGGATCTCGGTGTCAGGCATACCCACGACTACGTGTTGATCGGCGGCGTCGACGTGGGGAGCAGCAATGTCAGCCAAGCGTTTTTTGGCATGATCATCGAGCTGGTCTTGTATGCTGGTGAGGTCCATGGGTATGTCGCCGCCGTAGGCGAATCCCAAGGGTTCCAGAGTGTGCATGATCGAAATTTTCGCGCCGTTGTTGCGCTCGGCAATCGCCACCGCACGCTCAAGGATTTTGTGAGAGTCTTTGGTTAAGTCGACGGCGACCAGGATATGGCGATAGCTCATGGCGTATCTCCTTGGTGATGTGCCACACAGAAAGGCTCTGTTCGATACCTTTACTTTAGGTCTGAAAATGAATCTTAACAACGACCTAGGTCATGGTTTTTAAATATTGCGAGTTGAGTTTGACGAAAAGAGGGTAAGCGTTGCAATGGAATGGTTGATCATCGTTTTTATTCTGATGTTTGTGATTGCGCCAGTCATGTGGTTAAAACCAAGCCCGCGCCAAAAGCGCCAGATGGCGCTGCGCTCCTGCGCAGCGCGTCAGGGGGTGATGGTCAAAATGGCCAAACCGCCGCTCCATCACTTTAGAGGCACCATGCCGGCTTATCGCTGGCACTACGCGCAGTCCGCGCCTGGGCCAGATTTTTTATTGGTGAGAAACTCCAATGCCAGTGAGGCATTAGAGCCCTTTCATGCAGGCTGGCGCTGGCGCATTGCGCCGCTGCGTCCCTTGCCCGATGTGGCCAGCACACACTTACGAACTCTGTTAGAGCGTCTGCCTCAGGATGCGTTGGTATTGGAATCTAACGCCCATTCGCTGACGCTATGGTGGTGGGAATCACAAACCGCCGAGCGGTTTACGCGCTATTTGGCGGATATCGAACCTCTCAAGAAGGCGTTGAGCGGCCTTTCAGACCACCCACCCGCCAAACCGCTAGCGCCAGATGGCGTGGAACAAGGAAACGTCTAATGATTAGGCTGTGGGGCTATCTTGATCCCTTGCCTGAATCGCCAGACCGTTGGATTCGATCAGCGCAAGCCACTTATCCAACTGGTCCAGGTCCTGTTCGCTCAAGCCCGCTAGCATCTCCTGACGCGCAGCCAGTACCACACTATCGATCTGCTCCAGGAGCGGCATGGCGGCTGGGGTAAGATAGAGCCGTTTGCTGCGTCGATCGTTATCGCAGGCGCGACGCTCGACCAGACCTTGCGCCTCCAACTGTCCTAAAGTACGCACCAACGACGGCGCCTCGACACCGATCGCGCGCGCCAAATCACACTGAGGATTGCCTTCCCCCAGTTTCCAAAGATGGTACAGCGTCACCCACCGGGTTTGGGTCAGCCCTAATGGTGCCAGCCTGCGATCGAGGATCGAGCGCCACAGATGGGGCAAACGAGCAATACGAAAACCAATTGTTGATGCCATAGGTAACTAACTGCCAAAAGTGTAAGTGAACGAATTGTCATAAGCTGCGCCGCTGAATGCAAGGCGTTCTGTCACTCGGTCTGATTAGCGTCATTTTGGGTGGCGCCATTACCCGGAATGAAACGACGTAAATTCAGAGCGCTCAAACCGCTCGCACGGACCGTGCCATCGGCCACGGTAGCGGCGTTAACATCTTCCGAGACAGTAAACCGAATCAATCCAAGCCGCTGGCCACCGTCGGTCATGATATCGACACGCCACTCGCCAGAGGGGTCTTGAGGGAAATTCTGTTTATGGCTCCAGGCGCGGTATCCCTGTTCGCGGCCGCCGTTGATCGCCAGTGCAACGGTATCCAGCGCTTTTCCATTATGATGCCACGCATGGTAAATCGTTTCGCTCAGCCCTCGCGGGGCGCGAATGGCCGTATAGACGTACAGGCCGTTGCTGCGAATGGCCTCGGGCGTCAGGGTCAGCGACCCTTGCGGGGCGCGCTGCTGCGTATCGAAAGCGGGGGAGAGCGCCGTGCTGGTCATCCACAGGCTGGCGGGCGGTACCCATACGCGGCCAAGCCATGCCCCGTAGGCCAGTAGCACGGTAAGCGCAAAAAATCCCAACCAGCGCGCGAGAGAGCGTTTTTTGAGTAGATGCCAGAAGCTGGGCAGCGCCACGAGTACCGTCAAGACTAAGGCAAGTAGCATGCTCTGGCCGGTGGTCAGGTGAACCATGATGGGGAGTATCACCAGCAGAACAAGAAAGACGCACTGAGCATGAAACATGAAATAGAGGCTGCGCCAGCGGCCAGCGAGTTTGTAGTAGAGCGGGTCAATGATCGACCACACGGCCATGCCTATGACCAAGAGCGCGAAGAGTGCTTGTCCACTGTTCCACACCGTAGTGACTAGAATAAAGGGCAGGGTGAAAAAAAGCGTCTCTTGGTGGATCATTTGCGCAATAAAGGCCGTTACGCCTTTCGGCAGCGTCGGGTGACCACGATGGGAGAGCCAGCGGCCAATCACACTTTCAGATAGCAGTAGTAGCCAAGCGAACAGCAGGCCGAGTGCCAAAGCTGCGCCTAGCCACTGCTGCCGATCCACCAAAAAAAAGCTGCCGAGCCCGGCCGCAAACGCCATCGGTGGCCAAAGCCAGCTCCAGGGCTTCAAGCGCTCGACGATTCGTTCTATGCATCCTTGCAGTGCTTCTAGTCGCGCGGGTGTGAGGAGTGTCCCCATAGCGTCAAAAACTCATCAATGAAACGTATATGATCGTTGGGATCGTGATTAAAGTCGATGTGACGACGAAGTGTGGAAGAAAAAAGCGCAAGAAATGTGCTCATGGCCATGTGAACTGGGGGGCAAGCGAATTAGCCAAAAGTCAGGGCTTGACGTACTGATGTAACTCAACCAAGCTAAAGCAATCAAACGACCGTATGAAATGCGTGGCGGGCACGTTACCGACGTGCCAGCCCGAACTTGTGGAGAGAGCGCGAATGATCTATCAAGGCAATGCCATCACGGTGGAGCGTCGTGACACCCAGGGTGGCAATGACATCGCAATGCTCACTTTCGATTTGAAAGATGAGTCCGTCAACAAGCTATCTAGCGCCGTCGTGGCCGAGCTAGGCGACGCTGTCAAAGCGATTCAGGCCGAAAGTGGTTTGGAAGGGTTGATGATTCGCAGCGCCAAAGACGCCTTTATCGTCGGCGCCGACATCACAGAATTCCACAGCCTGTTCCACAAGGGCGAAGAGTACTTGGTGGAGATGAACCTCAAGGTTCACGACATCTTCAACGCCATTGAAGACCTGCCTTTCCCTACGGTGACGGCAATCAACGGGTTGGCGCTGGGCGGCGGCTGCGAAGTCCTGCTAACCACCGACTTCCGCGTGATGAGTGAGAAAGCCAAAATTGGCTTGCCGGAAACCAAGCTGGGTATTCTGCCGGGGTGGGGCGGTTGCGTGCGTCTGCCGCGCCTGATCGGTGCCGATAATGCCGTCGAGTGGATTGCTGGTGGTACCGAAAACCGTGCCGATGCTGCCTTGAAAGTAGGCGCCGTGGATGCCGCTGTTGCCCACGAGCAGTTGGAAGAGGCGGCACTGGATATCCTCGACCGCGCCAATGCAGGCGAATTGGATTATCACGCTCGTCGCGAAGAGAAAAAATCACCGCTCAAACTCAACGCCATCGAACAAATGATGGCGTTCGAAACCGCTAAAGGATACGTCGCTGGCAAAGCGGGCCCGCACTATCCCGCCCCGGTTGAAGCGATCAAAGTGATCCAAAAAGGCGCCGGTGAGACCCGCGCCCGCGCTCAAGCCATCGAAGCCAAGTCGTTCGCCAAACTGGCGCTAAGCAGCGTTGCCTTCAACTTGGTGGGCCTGTTCCTGAACGACCAAGTGGTCAAGAAGAAAGGCAGCAAGTACGAGAAACAGGCGCAGCCAGTCAAGCAAACCGCCGTGTTGGGTGCTGGCATCATGGGTGGGGGTATCGCCTACCAGAGTGCCAGCAAGGGCACACCGATCCTGATGAAAGACATCAAGGACGATGCCATCGAGCTTGGCCTCAAAGAAGCCCGCAAACTGTTCGCTAAACAGGTAGAGCGTAAGAAGCTCACCACCGAGCAGATGGCCGAAAAACTCTCCAATATCCGTCCAACCCTCTCTTACGGCGATTTTAGTAATGTCGATTTGGTCGTAGAAGCGGTGGTCGAGAACCCCAACGTCAAAGACGCCGTGTTGACCGAAGTAGAGGACAAGGTAAGTGAGAACACGATTCTGACTTCCAACACGTCGACCATTTCGATTAACCGTCTGGCCAAGAATCTGAAGCGCCCGGAAAACTTCTGTGGCATGCACTTCTTCAACCCCGTGCACCGCATGCCGCTGGTGGAAGTCATTCGTGGTGAGAAAACCTCGGACGCCGCCGTTGCCGCAACCGTGGCTTATGCTCGGGCCATGGGTAAAACCCCCATCGTGGTGAATGACTGCCCTGGGTTCCTGGTCAACCGTGTGCTTTTCCCTTACTTCGGTGGCTTTAGCTTCCTGGTCGAGCAAGGTGCCGACTTCCAGCGCGTCGATAAAGTCATGGAGAAGTTTGGCTGGCCAATGGGCCCGGCGTACCTGCTGGACGTCGTCGGCATGGATACCGCCGTGCACGCCAATGATGTGATGGCTGAGGGCTTCCCAGATCGTATGGCACGTGAGGGTAAAACGGCTATTCAGGTCATGTACGATAACAAGCGCTTGGGCCAGAAGAACGACAAAGGCTTCTACGCCTACGAAGAAGATAAGAAGGGTAAGCCGAAGAAAGTGAGCGACGAGCAGGCTTACGCACTAGTAAAAGAAGTGGTGAAAGAGCAAAAAGAGTTTTCGGATGAGGACATCATTGCTCGCATGATGGTGCCGCTGTGCCTTGAGACCGTGCGTTGCTTGGAAGATGGCATCGTCGATACGCCCGCAGAAGCCGACATGGCGCTGATTTACGGCATTGGCTTCCCTCCCTTCCGTGGCGGTGCGCTGCGCTACATCGACGCGCTGGGCGTGGCTGAGTTCGTCGCGATGGCGGATCGTTTGGCAGAAGAACTAGGGCCGCTGTACGCGCCTACCGAGAAGCTCCGCGCCATGGCCAAGAGCAACGAGCAGTTCTATGCGGGCGCCACGGCAAGCGCTCAGGCCTAAGTCACCACCCACAGGAGAAATAAGATGAGTTTGAATCCGAGAGATATCGTGGTGGTGGACGGTGTTCGTACCGCCATGGCGAAAGCGAAAAACGGCGCCTTCCGCAACGTGCGTGCCGAAAACCTCTCCGCTGCCGTGATGCAGGCGCTGTTTACCCGAAACCCTAATCTGGATCCGTCGGAAGTAGACGACGTGATCTGGGGCTGCGTCAATCAGACACTAGAGCAGTCCATGAACATCGCTCGCAACGCGGCGATCATGACCGGTATTCCTCGTACGGTGCCTGCCCAAACGGTGAACCGCCTCTGCGGCTCTTCGATGACCGCACTGCATATTGCTGCTGCAAACATTAAGGCGGGCATGGGTGATTTTTACGTGATCGGCGGTGTTGAGCACATGGAGCACGTACCGATGGCTCACGGCGTCGACGTGAATCCGGCGGCGAGTAAATACGCGGCCAAAGCCGCCATGATGATGGGGCTCACGGCGGAACTGCTGGGTAAAATGCACGGTATTTCCCGCGAAGATCAGGACAAGTTCGGTGTCCGTTCGCATCAACGTGCACAAGCGGCGATGGAGAAGGGCTACTTCGACAATGAGATCATCGGCGTCGAAGGTCACGACCAGCGTGGCTTCAAAGTGCTTGTGAAAAACGATGAGGTGATTCGCGCCGATGCCAGCCTGGAATCCATGGCGAACCTGAAGCCGGTCTTCGATCCGCGTAACGGTACCGTGACGGCGGGCACTTCGTCAGCGCTTTCAGTGGGCGCTTCCGCCATGGCCGTGATGAGCTACGAGCGTGCCCAGGCGCTGGGGCTGGAGCCGATTGCCAAAGTACTCTCAACCGGTGTCGCAGGCTGCGATGCATCTATTATGGGGTATGGTCCGGTACCTGCATCTAAAAAAGCCTTGAAAGCGGCTGGCTTGTCTGCAGCGGATATTCAAACCGTCGAGCTGAACGAGGCATTTGCCGCCCAGGGGCTGCCGGTGTTGAAAGACCTAGGCTTCCTGGATGTCATGGACGAAAAAGTGAACCTGCACGGCGGTGCCATCGCCTTGGGTCACCCGTTAGGCTGCTCCGGGTCGCGCATTTGCACGACACTGCTGAACGTCATGCAGCAGCGCGATACCACCCTGGGCCTAGCCACCATGTGTATTGGCATGGGACAAGGGGTTGCCACGGTGTTCGAGCGTTTGAAGTAATATGCGCTCTTCCCCGTAATGAAAACGGCACCCTGAGCGGTGCCGTTTTTCGTTTCAAGATGTTAAAACAATCCGTTATCCAACCCAGCAGCAAGGGTCATGCCCAGCTCTTCGGCTTGGCTGATAAACGCCTCTTGCCACTCGCCGCGAAAAATCAGAGGGTCCTGCACCCAACGCCAGCGTAGTCCCGTAACGATACTTTCCACTGCCCGACGAGTACCCGTTCCATCATGGCCCGCGCGGATGTAGAGCGCGCAGGGCAGGCCCTGCTTCTCTTCCAGTACGCCGTAGTAGCTGCGGTCGAAAAAGTCCTTTAGCGCGCCGCTCATGGTGCCTAGGTTTTCGGTAGTGCCCAATACGATACCGTCACAATCGAGGATGTCCGTCGGTCCTGCGTCGAAAGGCGTTTTGACGATGCACGTCACTGACTCGATATCCTCATGTTCTGCACCTCGCTGTACGGCCTCGCTCAAGGCGCGGGTATTGATGGAGGGGGAGTGGGCCACGATTAATAGACGTTTCATTCGGCGTTCTTCAGGCAATTGGCGGTAAGTTCAAGAGGTGCCACACTGTAAGCACTCCATGGCACAGCCTAGTCGCCTTTGGGTAAACCAATCAAACGCTCTCACACGGCATCTTGGATAGGGTATCAAGCGTTGAACGATCAACCAGGGAATTGCGTCATGCGCCAGCAGACCAAAGCGATAGGGATCACCACTTTTTGCACATTGGCACTCTTATTGGCAGGGTGTGCCGGCCCATCACGCCCGCCTGCCGATAACGAGCGCTCGGCGGCTCCTGCCGTCAATCAAGTAGCGACAGTGCCTAGCGCGCAGATAGCGCAGCCATCTTCCGTGGTGCGCGCCGATGATTGGGCGCCGCCACTGCAGGTGAGTCCAGAAGAAGAGGCCGCTTATTACGTCAGCCGCTTGGCGGATCGCCGGTTCGTCAGCCAGTATGGAGGCCCCGATAACTCAAGGCCTTGGTACATCGCCGCCGAGCGACTAGGCGACATCGGCCTGCCGGCAGTGCCGCTGTTGTTCTCAAGATTACACACCGATGACGCTTATGAGTTGATGCTGGTGCTATACGCGCTTCAGCTCGCCACACAGGATCCGCTTGTGACGTTTCAAACGGACGGTGACTACATTCAATTGCCCTCCGTATTAGACCCTAACGCAAATGCGGCAAATCGGCGAATTGCGCAGCAGTGGTGGGAACGCCATTCGTCGCGATTAGAGTTTCGCTAAATCATTCGCTACATTATGGCTTGCTATTACATCCGTAGAATAGGAGAGCATGATGGCTTTTGCACTATCCTCAATGAGCGTCACTAGCTCGGCGTTTGCGAATCACCAAGCGATTCCTGCCAAGCACACGGGCGAGGCTGAAGACGTTTCCCCAGCGCTTGCGTGGGAGGGGGCGCCGGAAGGTACTAAGGGGTTTGCGGTGATTTGTCATGACCCAGATGCGCCACTGGTGAAAGAGGGCAGTTATGGTTTCGTTCACTGGGTGCTGTACAACCTGCCTGGTGAGACCACTTCGCTGGAAGAAAGTACTGCGCTGGGCACGTCCGGTATCACCGATTTCGGTAAATTGGGATATGGCGGGCCTATGCCGCCGGAAGGACATGGCAGCCACCTTTACTACTTCTGGGTACTGGCGCTGGACAAGCAGACGTCACTGCCCGAAGGGCTGACGTTGCCTGAGCTACTCCAGGCCGTGGAACCCCATCTGCTGGGAATGAATCGCTTGGTAGGTACTTACCAGCGAGGCTAAACCGGCATTAGGCTGGAGCATTGCGCTCAAGCCGTGTAGGCTCCGTCGCTTGCTACTGTTTGCGTGACTGTCTGCTGCGATGGAGTCTTTAATGAGTGACCTGCCTAACTGCCCTACCTGTGCCTCTGAGTTTACCTACGATGATGGCCTTCAGTATGTTTGCCCCGAGTGTGGTCACGAGTGGTCGAAAGCGCCAAGCGCCAGCGAAGCGGACTTGGATGATGGCATTCGTGATGCAAACGGCAACCTGCTCGTCGATGGTGACTCGGTGACCGTGATCAAAGATCTCAAGGTCAAAGGCAGCTCCTCGGTCGTCAAAGTAGGCACCAAAGTCAAAAACATTCGATTGGTGGACGGCGATCACGACATCGACTGTAAAGTCGACGGTATTGGTCCTATGAAATTGAAGTCCATGTTCGTCAAGAAAGTCACCTCTTAATCCCGCCTTCTGACAGCCTGCCGCTTGCGAGCAGGCTTTTTTATGTCCATGTCATAGTTTTCCTAAATGATAATGATTGGCTTTTTTGATGTTATCAGCCGCGAACGTGCTAAGAAGTCGCGCTATTTGATAAGGATTTTGCAGAAGGGCTTCACATCAAATTTATACAGGACTAAAATGGTACCCAATTAGCGGGTAGGCCAACGGTTCGGCCCAACGCGATGGCAAACGGAGTGACTATGCTCAAGCTTTCTCGGCTGACAGATTATGCCGCTGTGGTGATGGCACAAATTGCCCGTCATCCCCAGGCGTCGCATGCGGCGGCTGACTTAGCAGACGCGGTACAGCTACCCCATCCCACCGTGAGTAAAACCCTTAAAATGCTGGTGAAAGCAGGACTCTTGGAGTCGCAGCGTGGGGTTCAAGGTGGTTATCGCCTAGCGCGGCCAGCGTCGCACATCACGGCGGCTGACATTATCAGTGCCATTGAAGGCCCCGTCGCGATGACCGAGTGCAGCCAAGCCGAAGGTGAGTGCGACTTGGTGGCCACCTGCGGTGTGGCCGACAACTGGCAGCGAGTATCGCTGGCCATTCGCACGTTACTCGAAAGTGTGACGTTGGCGCACTTGGCCGACACGACACCTATCAAACTGCCCGTACAGTTACCGATCCAAAGCATTAGCCTATCGGCGGCATCCGCATAAGCCGCTAGGTCTATCACCCTATTGACGGCGAGCTGACCTCGCCACCCAACTGCCCGGAGGGTATCACCATGGCAAGCGAAGAAATGGAACAGTTGGTTCGTCGCGAGTACAAAGATGGTTTTGTAACCGATATCGAAAGCGACACACTGCCACCTGGCCTTGATGAAAACACCATTGCCTTCATTTCCAAGAAGAAAGGCGAGCCCGAGTGGATGTTGGAGTGGCGTCTGGATGCGTATCGTCAGTGGTTGAAGATGGAAGAGCCATCCTGGGCGCACCTCGACTATCCGCCCATCGATTATCAAGAGATCTCCTATTTCAGTGCGCCCAAGCGCCCAGAAGATCGTCCCCAAAGCCTCGACGAGGTAGACCCTAAACTGCTGGAAACCTACGAGAAACTGGGTATTCCGCTGCACGAGCGTGCCGCCCTGGCAGGGGTTGCCGTCGATGCGGTCTTCGACTCCGTCTCGGTTGCGACGACCTTCAAAAAAGAGCTGGCGGAAGCGGGCGTGATTTTCTGCTCCATTTCCGAAGCGATTCGTGACTACCCGGATTTGATCAAGCAGTACCTGGGTACGGTAGTGCCCGTGGCTGATAACTATTTTGCTGCGCTAAACTCCGCCGTGTTCACTGATGGCTCGTTCGTGTTCGTGCCAAAAGGCGTGAAGTGCCCGATGGAGCTGTCTACCTACTTCCGTATCAACGCGGCCAATACGGGCCAGTTCGAGCGCACGCTGATCATCTGCGAGGATCGTGCCGAGGTCTCCTACCTGGAAGGCTGCACCGCACCCATGCGCGATGAAAACCAGTTGCACGCTGCCGTGGTCGAACTGGTTGCATTGGACGATGCCTACATCAAGTACTCCACCGTACAGAACTGGTATCCCGGTGACGAAGAGGGTAAGGGCGGCATCTATAACTTCGTGACCAAGCGCGGAGACTGCCGTGGTGAGCGTTCCCGCATCAGCTGGACACAGGTCGAAACCGGCTCGGCGATCACCTGGAAGTATCCTTCTTGCGTACTGCGTGGCAAAGACAGCATCGGCGAGTTCTACTCCGTTGCCGTTACCAATGGCCGCCAGCAGGCGGATACCGGCACCAAGATGATTCACATTGGTGAGGGTACTCGCTCCTACATCGTCGCCAAAGGCATTTCGGCGGGTAAGAGCGACCAGTCCTACCGTGGTCTCGTCAAGATCGGGCCGCGTGCCAAGGGTGCGCGTAACTTTACCCAGTGCGATTCACTGCTGATCGGCGACAAGTGCGGGGCACACACCTTTCCGTATCAAGAAATCGGTAACAGCACGGCGACCATCGAGCACGAAGCAACGACCTCCAAGATCGGTGAAGATCAGCTCTTCTACTGCCAGAGCCGTGGTATCTCCGAAGAGGACGCGGTCAGCATGATCGTTAACGGTTTCTGTAAAGACGTTTTCCAGGAACTGCCGATGGAATTCGCAGTTGAGGCGGAAGCACTGCTAAATGTCACTCTGGAAGGCGCGGTGGGCTGACCGCACCGGCACCCAACTCATTTTAAGGGCGTCGCGCTCGCGACCCGCAAGCATTTAAAAGGCGATCACTATGTTGCAAGTTAATGATTTACACGTCACCGTCGAAGGTAAAGAGATTCTGAAAGGCTTGACGCTCACCATCAATGCCGGTGAAGTTCACGCCATCATGGGCCCTAACGGCGCGGGTAAATCCACGTTGTCAGCAGTTATTGCTGGTAAAGATGGCTACGAGGTGACCCAAGGCAGCATTACGTTCGAAGGTCAGGACGTACTGGAGATGGAAATCGAAGAGCGCGCCCAAGCGGGTCTGCTGCTGGGTTTCCAATACCCGGTCGAAATTCCGGGCGTGAAGAACATCTACCTGCTGAAGTCCGCGCTGAACGCTCAGCGGGCTGCGCGCGGTGAAGGTGAAATGCCTGCCCCCGAATTCATGAAGCTGGTGAAAGAGAAGCTTGGCTTCATGAAAATGGACGCCAGCTTTCTGCAGCGTGCGGTGAACGAAGGCTTTTCCGGCGGTGAGAAAAAGCGCAATGAAATCCTGCAGATGCTGGTGCTGCAGCCAAAGCTGGCCATGCTCGACGAAATCGACTCTGGCCTCGACATCGACGCCATGAAAGTCGTCGCTGACGGCGTGAACAGCCTGCGTGCCGAAGAGCGTGCCATTCTATTGGTCACCCACTATCAGCGCCTGCTGGACTATATCGTACCGGACAAAGTCCACGTTCTGGTCGACGGCCGCATCGTCAAAACCGGCGATGCCGAGCTTGCCAAAGAGCTAGAGGCCAACGGTTACGAAGGCATTGAGGAGTCCGTGGCATGAGCGATACCCAAACCTTTCTGGACACGCTAGCGGCGCGCAGTCAGCAGCGCGCTGGAGAGCCTACCTGGATCGCTGCTCGCCGTCAGGCGGGCGCGGCTCGCTTCGAAGCAATGGGCTTCCCGACCCGCCGCGATGAAGAGTGGAAATATACCGATGTTCGCGCCATCGCCCAGGGCAACTTTGCCTTGGCAGAGAACGCCGAGTTCTCTCAGGCCCAGGCGGCTGCCCTCACGCTGCCACTGGATGCTTACCGGCTGACGTTCGTGGACGGTGTGTTTTCGGCAGCGCTATCGGACCTCGATGCGCTTCCCGACAGCGTTCAGGTCATGCCGCTCTCCAAAGCGCTGACGGATAACCATGAAGCCGTTGGAGGGCCGTTGGGTCGTTTGACCGGTGTCGACTTCTCGAGTTTTGCTGCGCTGAACACGGCCTTTATGGAAGAGGGCGCCGTGGTGCGTATCGCCCCCGGCACCGTAGTCGAAAAGCCCATTTTGCTGCAGTTCCTTTCCCGCGCGGGCACGCCGGTGATGAGCCATCCACGTATTCTGGTGGAAGCCGCTGGGCGTAGCGAAGCGACACTGATCGAGCACTACGTAGGCGAGGCGGATGCCGCCAACTTCACCAACGTGGTGGCTGAGTTGATGCTGGATCGTGGGGCGATTTTGAACCACTACAAGCTGCAGGAGGCGCCGCTCGGCGATCTGCATGTGGCGAGCATCCACGTAGAGCAGAATCGTGACAGCCGCTACACCTCGCACAACCTGAATCTGGGTGGCGCGCTGGTGCGTAACGACCTGATCAGCGATTTGAATGGGCAGGGCGCTGAGACGAACTTCTACGGCCTGTTCTTTGGCCAGGGGCGTCAGCACGTGGACAACCACACCAAGGTCAACCACAACGCCCCGCTGACGTTCTCGAACGAGAACTACAAAGGCATTCTGGATGACCGCGCTCACGGCGTCTTCAACGGTAAGGTCTACGTGAAGCGCGACAGCCAGAAGATCGAAGGTTTCCAGAGCAACCAGAACCTGCTGCTATCGGATCGCGCGCAAATCGACGCAAAACCCGAGCTTGAAATCTATGCCGACGACGTGAAGTGCTCCCACGGTACCACTACCGGTCAGTTGGACGAGGACGCGATCTACGCACTGCGTACCCGCGGTATCGACGAAGCCACCGCCCGTGGCCTTCTGACACTGGCGTTTGCTGGGGAAGTGCTGGAGCAAGTGGCACTGGATGCCGTCGCTGAGCGCGTCGAGTTGGCGGTGGCGGGTAAATTGCCGGAGCGTTTCAACCTGGCCGGACTGGTCGAAGCGGCGGCTGCGCTCAACGATTAATCAAGGAGTCATCGATGCCCCATAGCGTGATTGAGAAGCCCATGGCGGGCAGCACTGAGGCGTATGACGTTGAGGCACTGCGTGGCGACTTTCCGATTTTAAATCGTGAAGTGCACGGTAAACCACTCGTCTATTTGGATAACGCGGCGACCAGCCAAACGCCACAACAGGTGATCGAGGTGTTTAGCGACTACTATTCGCGCTATAACGCCAACATTCACCGTGGGCTGCACACGCTGGCCGATGAAGCGACAGCCGCTTTTGAAACCACACGTCATCGTGTCAAAGCGTTTCTCAATGCTGAAGATGCTCGCCAAATCATTTTCACGCGGGGTACTACCGAGGCCATCAATCTCGTCGCGCAGAGCTGGGGGCGCAGCTCACTCGGCGCGGGTGACGAGGTATTGATCTCGATGCTGGAGCACCACTCTAACATCGTGCCTTGGCAGCTGTTGGCAGCCGAGCGAGGGGTCACCATCAAGGTGATTCCGGTCGATGCCCGCGGTTCGCTCGATATGCAGGCGTACCGTGAGCTGTTGAGCGAGCGCACCAAGCTAGTGGCCGTGAATCATGTCTCCAATGCACTGGGCACGATCAACCCGGTGAAAGAGATGGCGGCATTGGCGCATCAGCACGGCGCATTGATCCTGGTCGATGGCGCCCAGGCCACGCCGCATCAGCAGGTCGATGTTCAGGAGATAGACGCCGATTTCTACGCTTTCTCAGGTCATAAAGTATACGGCCCTACGGGCGTAGGCGTGCTTTACGGCAAGCAGGCGCTACTAGAGGCCATGCCGCCTTGGCAGGGTGGTGGTGAGATGATTAGCACCGTCTCTTTCGATGTTGGCACTACGTTTGCCGATATTCCTCATAAATTCGAAGCGGGCACGCCCGCCATTGCCGAGGTCGTGGCACTAGGGCGCGCCTTGGAGTGGATGGAAGGCGTCGGTGTCGACGCGATTAGTGCCTGGGAAACGGTATTGCTGGACCATGCGACTCAGGCCGTCAACCAGATCGACGGCCTGCGTATCCTGGGAACCGCGCCCCATAAAGCGGGTGTTCTCTCCTTTGTGGTCGAGGGTGCGCATGCCCAGGACATTGGCCTGCTTATCGACCAGTTAGGCGTCGCGATTCGCACTGGACACCACTGTGCTCAGCCGCTGCTTCATCATTTTGGTGTCGAGGCAACCTGTCGTGCCTCGTTTGCGGCGTATAATACGCTCGACGAAGTGGATATCTTCGTGGCAGCGCTCAACCGCGTGATTGGGATGGTACGTTAAGGACTGCTATGGATATCGAGCAAGTGGCCAGCCTCGAACGAGGCCAACAACTACCGCTGCAACGAGATGTCGACGCTATCGCCATTCCGTTTGGCAAAACGGAGACGCTGGCGGAAGATAGTGTCGTCAGCGTCATGCAAGCCAAAGGCAGCTCGGTCAGTGTCGGGTTCGAAGGGCGTTTATACTTGATCGAAGGACGTCATTTGGACGCGCTGGGGCTAGAGCCGCTCCCACGGCCGACGCTCCCTGAGAGCGCTAGCGATGAAGAGATCGAGCAGTTCGTGTGGGATCAGTTACGCACCTGTTTCGATCCCGAAATACCGGTCAACATCGTTGATCTAGGGTTGGTATATGGCTGCCGAATCGAGCGCTTGATCAGCGGCGAGCGTATGGTGACTATCCGTATGACGTTGACCGCGCCAGGTTGTGGGATGGGGGACGTGATTGCCGCCGATGCGCGCAACAAAATCCTGGGAGCGCCGCAAATCAACAAGGTGCATACCGAGATCGTCTTCAGCCCGCCCTGGAGTCGTGACATGATGAGCGACGAAGCCAAGCTAGAGCTCGGCATGTTCTAACCCCTGTTGGGGAGCTGGATGCACAGCCTGTTATTACGTTGGATGAAGCGTTTGCTAATGTCGCTAGGAGCCTTGTTGCTGCTGGCGACATTGCTGTTTATAGCCGGTAATTTGTGGGTGCTCGCGAGCACCACACGCTATATCGACGGCCACTGGGCGCAGTGTCGTCCGACCGATGTAGCGATTGTGTTTGGCACCTCTCACTGGACGCGCAGTGGCCTGCGCAACCCTCACTTTCATGCCCGCATGCGAACCTCAGCGCGCCTTGTGGCTGACCAGCGTGTGAAGCATCTGCTGATCTCCGGGGACAATCGCACCCAGGCGTATAACGAGCCGCGCGCCATGTGGCGAGACCTGTATCGCCGAGGGGTGTCCGCGGAGCAGCTGACGATGGATTTCGCTGGCTTTAGCACCTACGACACGATGGTGCGTGCGCGAGATGTGTTTCAGTTGGATGAGGCGCTATTGGTCACTCAGAGCTGGCATTTGCCTCGGGCCATCTTTATTGGTCGAGCGCTAGGCATGGACGTGACGGGCTGCATCGCAGAGGAGCAACCCGCAGCAGACGAGTGGCGGCTGAGGATGCGCGAGTGGGTCGCACGCATTGCCACGTTGGGAGACCTATACCTCTGGGGAAGGGAGCCTTACTTTCTTGGTCCCGCTGAGCCGATCGATCTACAGCCGCAGAGCAGTAGTGCGACTGAAAGCAGCAAACCGGCACTCGAAACGACCGTTAATAGCGATGCTGCTCTACTGTTATTGCAGACGCAGGAGGATGAAAGGGGGATAGAGCCGAGTGCCGAGGAGTACTTAACCCCTAATGCCCGATACTAGCGCCGGGCTTTGCGTTTTTGCAGGCTATACAGCTCCCGGATAAGCTTTCGGCAACCCTGCATGCACTCGTCCACGACCGGCTCGATGGGATCGGGCAGAGGGTGAGTGAATAGCGTTGAAAGGGCCTGCATGAGTACACGCTCTTGTTCCAACAGCTCATTGATCAATACTTGGCTATCGTTGCCCACGAAACTCTTCAAACGGCTCCACAGCCACAGAAAATCGTCCCGCTCGACATCCGCATCCCGTGGCAGCATTTTCAGGTGAGCACGGGCAAGCTCCTGCAACGTGCGCATTTGTTGGAGTCGCTCAGTATAGTGCGGCTTCAGTGCATCGCGCAGCGAGGGGCGCAGGCGTTCGATATTGTCCTGGAAATAATCAATGCTATCGGCCAGCGCTTCCAGCACGCTGTCCATCGCCACTTGGCGATTGTCGAGAAACATGAGCGTCTACCTCCTTCGGTGACGCAGATTGTGGGGGTGGCAGCGTTGATTTGCCACCCCTAATGGGGATTATTTTTACAATTGACCGTTAGCCTTTAGGCTTGGGTGGTGCTTTGCGAGCAGGCACTGCATTCTTTTCGATATGCTCGATGATCATGCCGGCAATATCCTTGCCGGTGGCGCTCTCGATGCCCTGTAGTCCGGGAGACGAGTTGACTTCCATGATCACCGGGCCGTGGTTCGAGCGAAGCAAATCCACGCCCGCGACGCGCAGTCCCATCGCCTTGGCTGCACGAATTGCGGTGGAACGCTCTTCTGGGGTAATGCGAATCACGCTAGCGGTGCCGCCGCGGTGTAGGTTAGAGCGGAATTCGCCCTCTGCCGCTTGTCGCTTCATCGAAGCGACGACCTTATCACCAATGACGAAACAGCGAATATCGGCGCCGCGTGCTTCCTTGATGTACTCCTGCACCATGATATTGGCTTTCATGCCCATGAAGGCTTGAATCACGGACTCTGCGGCTTGGTTGGTTTCTGCCAATACCACACCAATGCCTTGAGTGCCTTCCAGTAGCTTGATGACCAGGGGGGCACCCTTCACCATGGTGATCAGGTCGGGAATGTCGTCAGGGGAGTGAGCAAAACCAGTAATGGGTAGGCCCAAGCCTTTACGGGAGAGCAGCTGTAGCGAACGCAGCTTGTCACGGGAGCGAGTAATCGCGACCGAGTCGTTGAGGACGTAGGTGCCCATCATTTCGAACTGACGTAGCACCGCACAGCCGTAAAAAGTCACCGACGCGCCAATACGAGGGATGACCGCATCGAACGGCTCGATTTCCGCGCCTTTATAGTGAATAGAGGGGTGGTGCGAGGCGATGCTCATATAGCAGCGCAGGGTATCCACAACCCGGGCAGTGTGGCCGCGCTGTTCGGCGGCTTCCACCAGTCGGCGGGTAGAGTAGAGGTTGCGATTACGCGAAAGCAGGGCAATATGCATGCAAGGCTCCGGTTTAAAAAAGTTGCCGTTTAAAAGTGTTCAAGGCTCGCCGTGCAAAAAAGCGGCACCGGGGGCGACGAGCAGGCGGCGCATGGCACGCCTGCCCAGCAACATCGCGTGGCGCATATTGCGACGGTCGGTCAGGGTGAGTTCAACCGGAAAGTTCAGTTCGCCCAGTTGCATAGGGGTTCTAATCACATAGCGCCACTCGCTATGGCCGTTTGAGCTGGTGACGCGTCGACGGTCGTGTAGGTGTAAACGGTAGCGGTGTGCTGGGGTTTCTGGTCCGCCGCTATGGGTCAAAAAACTCACCCATAGCTGCCCGTCGGCATCTTCGTGGGTTTCGATCTCTTCGGCGTGCAGTGCCGACGTGCGCGCACCGGTATCGGCTTTGCAGCAGAGGTGAAGCCCTAACTCAGGTAACGTCACCATTTCGCGGCGGCCGATGACCGCTTTGGCCTGATAGGGTAATTCCTTCACAGTGCACTCCTGACGATATAAGAAAAACAAGACATAGTGATGACGTTTGTTGTTAGCCGTTATGCGAAGACTGCATGGCCGATAAACGCGCCTGGATAGCGGAACCCGCAGGCGCGTCACGTAGGGTAAGCATAACGGGTAAGCGTAGACGAGGAATCAACGCAATGTCGCGTACCACGGAGGCAAAGTGGCTGCGCTCGTCTTCCGCCAAGCGCTGTAGGAACCGGGGAAGGCGTTCGGCGTCTTCTAGCCATGGCCAGCCGCGTCCGGCTATGGCGGCCATCAAATCTGGGCCGCAGGCTGCCGGGTCGTTTAGCAGGTGGCTGTACCATTCGCCTGCTAGAGCTGCACGGGAGCTGCCAACGGACCGCACGCAGGCGCACAGCGTTTCTAAATCTCCCTCGCTGGCTGCCACCTCGCCACGCGCGCACAGAGCTTCGACGAGCGCATCCGGCAAGGGTTGGTGCTCCAAGCAGTAGCAGAGGGAGTGGATCACACTTGTCGGCAGGCCGGGAATGCGGCCGGCGAGCGCCTCTGCGGTCTCGTTATCCAAGCGAACGACGTAATCGGCAATGCCTTGTAGCCCCAAAGCTTGCCAGTCGATCGTCTGTTGGCCGCTCAAATACGCTTCCACAGCCTCTAGGTGCTGGCTGGCAGATAGGCCATGGGCATGGGTAGCCCGGGCATTGAGCATGGCCTGAAAAGTAATGTCCGGCGTAAACGCCAGTGGATTATCTTTCATCAGATGATCGACGTCTGCCGTGTCGGCGGCGCCCAGGTCGGTGGCGGCGGCATTGCGCCCAAGCGTTTCCAACAGACGGTTGATGAAACCGTCACGCTGGGCAGGCGAGAGCATGCCTTGCTCGTCCAGTGGCAGTGCCAAGAACCAAATGGCAGGCTCTTCCATGGCTCCCAAACGGAAGACGATGGCGAGCCGTGCCTGACCCTGCCAAGGCTCGGGCCATGCGTGCTCGGCGTTCTCGAAAGCGCGCAATACGTCTCGTGTACACGCCGTGACCCGGCGCCCCATATGGTAAAGCGATACCTCCGCACCGCTGCGCGTAAAAAACTCATCAAGGGTGTGAATTGGCTGCATGACATCCTTCCGCTTTTCAAGCCTGCACTCTACCTTGCTGGTTTGCCACTGTCAGCCGCAACCGCTGATTAATCCGCGCTTTATTATCTAGGTGGTTAAAAATTGAACAACGTGGTGTAAGCCGCGTGAGAGTAGCGGTGGCGACACCTTTCCATAGTTTATCCACAGCCTCTTGCAGGTTTTCTGTGAATCTGTGAATAACGACTTCGATAGAGGCGTACGAGTGGCAACTTACCCACAGAGTTGGGATAATGGATGTCAACATTGTTCAACCCCAAGGTGTTTATGAGCGTCCATCAACAGCTTCAAACCGCGCTTCTCGAGCTTGAAGCCGCCATGAAGGCCGCGAATTTATGGCGCACCCCTACGCCCGAGGCGTCGGCGTTTGCCAGCCAGCAGCCTTTCTGTATCGATACCATGTCGTTGCCTCAATGGGTGCGTTATGTGTTCATTGCGCGACTGAACGCGTTAATCGATGCCAAAGCCGCCATGCCTGCCAAGTGCGACGTTGCCCCTGCGGTGGCGGCTTACATGATGCAGGAGAAGTTCCGGGCCAGTGACCAAGTGCTCGTCGTCAAAGCAGTGGAGCGTGTCGACCAAATCGTCACCGAGAATTAAGAGCGCGTCTCATCAACGAAAATGCCCAAGGCGCTCGCCCTGGGCATTTTTTTGTGGAGACTGCGTCGCTTCAGAAACGGTAGCTCAATCCTGCCATGACGACCATGGGGTCAATGGCAACGGTGCCTGCAGCGGCACCATTGACGGTGGCATCGGTATCGATGTCCAAGTACCAGGCGGCAGCATTCAATGCCCAATGTTCGTCGATCAGCAGGTCGACACCAATTTGGGCGGCAGCGCCCCAGGAGTCGTCGAGATCGAGTTCGCCAATCGCTAGCTGCTCATCGGAGAAGCGTGTGTAATTGATGCCTGCGCCAACGTAGGGTTGTACGCGAGCGTCGCTTCCGCCCAACGGATAGTACTGCAAGGTTAAGGTCGGCGGCAGGTGCTTGGTAGAGGCGAGGCTCTCGCCATTGAGTTGGATGTCGTGCTCAAAGGGGAGTGCGGCCAGCAGCTCGACGCCCAGCTTATCGTGGAAGCGGTAGCCCAAGGTGAACGCGAAGTCGGTTTTATCCTGAACATCCACTGCGAAGGCACCGCCTGCCAGCGAGCCGTTGTCGCTCTTGGGGGCTACTTTAGCGACCCCTACACGGGTGAAAAAGTCGCCGGCACCGTAGGCAATGGCTTGGCTGCTGATGGCCAAGGTGGCAGCGGCAAACCCAGTGGCGAGTAAGGTGGGAAGTGATAAAAGGCGCATGGCGTCGCTCCTGACCGTTCATTTTAGGGAAGTGAGTTGCTTAGCAATCATGCGGACAGTGTATCGAGTCAGGGCGAAGGCGTTCTTGACCTGGAGCAATCGCGGTGCTCTTGTGGCTCGAAACTTTCGACACAAAGTACCGCGCACAAAAAAGCTCAGCGGGTTGCCCCGCTGAGCTTTTTGCATCCGATCTTGGATTACGCTTCTTGACGGTCGATATGCTTGTACTCACCGGCGTCTGCCGTCACGCTGCTGACGACCAGAATGGCGATGAACGAGGCGATGAAGCCTGGAATGATTTCATACACGCCGGGACCACCCATGAAGGAGCCGTTCCAGCCCAGTGCAATCCATACCATGACGGTGACTGCGCCGACGATCATACCGGCTACCGCGCCCGCACCGTTAGTACGTGGCCACATCAGTGACAAGATGATCAGCGGGCCAAAGGCTGCACCAAAGCCCGCCCAGGCGTTACTGACCAGACCCAGCACTTGGGAGTTTTCGTCAGAGGCAATAAAGGCTGCCACAATACCGACCAGCACGACGCAGACGCGTCCCACTGCCACACACTGCTGCTCAGTGGCATTTTTGTGCAGGAAGAGACGATAGAAATCCTCGGTCAGCGAGGAAGAGGAGACGAGCAGCTGACTAGAGATGGTGCTCATGATGGCCGCCAGCAGCGCCGCATACAGGAAGCCGGTGATCAACGGATGGAACAGCAGGTTGGCTAGAATAATGAAGATGGTTTCTGGGTCTTGTACGTCCAGCCCATTACGAACGGCAAACGCACGACCTGCCAAGCCCAGAGAAACGGCTCCAATGAGCGATACCAGCATCCATCCCATGCCAATGTTGCGCGCAATGGGCACATCCTTTTGTGAGCGGATGGCCATGAAGCGCACGATGATATGCGGCTGACCAAAATAGCCAAGGCCCCAAGTAACCGCTGACAGCCAGCCGATAAAGGTCAAGCCGGTCGTCCAAGAGAGCAGGGTGGGGTCAACGCTATTCAGCGTTTCGGAGGCCTGGGAGAAACCGCCGCCGCCTTCGCCGAACAGTACTACGGCTGGCATGATGATCAGCGCCAACATCATGATGCAGCCCTGCACGAAGTCGGTCATGCTCACCGCCAAAAAGCCGCCCACGACGGTATAGATCAATACCACGCCCAGGGTGATGACCACGCCCATGGCGTAGTTGCTCATGTCACCGAAGTTATAAACCCCCGTGAATGCGCTTTCGAACAGCTTGCCGCCAGCGACGAGGCCCGACGCCGTGTAAACGGCGAAGAAAATCACGATGACGATGGCCGATACCGTGCGCAGTGACAGCGCCCGGGTCGGGAAGCGATTGGCCAAAAAGGCCGGGATGGTGATGGCGTTACCGTAGTGGATGGTCTGCTCACGCAGGCGTGGCGCCACCAGCAGCCAGTTAAAGAACGCCCCGACCAGCAGGCCGATCCCGATCCAGGCGGAACCCAGGCCCGATACGAACATGGCGCCGGGCAACCCCAGCAGCAGCCAGCCGCTCATGTCCGAAGCGCCCGCGGAAAGTGCGGCGACCTGTGGGCTAAGAGTTCGCCCCCCCAACATATAGTCTTCAGAAGAAGACGTGGATTTGCGCATTGCGTACACGCCAATGGCGATCATCAGCGCAAAGTAACCAAATAAGCTAATCCAGACACCTGTAGCCATGAAACTTCTCCAATTTGTGAGGACGACGCTACGCTACGTACAAAAGCGACTGCGGGTGCTGACCCTTTTGTACACGGCGAGCGTCGACAGGGGCTGCGTTGGCCAGGCCATGGCGGCCATCAACAGCCTTGTTGTTGTTAATCCTGAGTCGCTCTTCTACTGCCAAGCGTCGCGCATTCGCTCGTCAAAGCATGAGAGAGTTGATGGGTACGTGCGTATCTCGTGTTCCCCGTGCCCGGCGGGAGGCCCGTGAAGGCCCCCCGCGTCAAGGCAGTTGCTCTATTATTGTCAACCATGAGACGGTTCCTTTTCAGGAGTTCAGGTTAGTTGTATGGACGAGCCGTTACTCATCCCCTAGCGCCAGAAGTGACGCGTTGCCACCCAGGGCGGCGGTGTTGTTAGTAATCGTTTTTTCGGTCACGAAGCGCTGCAAATAGTGCGGTCCGCCCGCTTTCGGGCCAGTGCCGGATAGCCCCTGTCCACCGAACGGTTGAACGCCAACGACAGCCCCGATGATATTACGGTTGATATACACATTGCCTACTCGAATTTTCTGCGCTATTTCAGCGGCAAAGGATTCATTACGGCTATGTACCCCAAACGTCAGGCCATAGCCACGGCCGTTGATGTCGTTGATGACCTTGTCCAACTCGCGTGCTTTGTAGCGCACGATATGCAGGATGGGGCCAAACTGCTCGCGGGTAAGGGCATCGATGCTATCGATGGTAAAGGCCACTGGCGGCACGAACGTACCGTGCTGGGTGTGTTCAGCGGCCATAGGCGTTTCGGCGACTAAGCGGTTTTCGCCTTTGAGCTTTTCGATGTGCGCCATTAAGCCTTTACGCGCGTCTTCATCGATAACGGGGCCGACATCGGTGCCCAGGTCGCGGGGGTCGCCGATCCGCAGTTCGCTCATCGCACCCTTAAGAATTTCGATGACGCGATCAGCGACGTCTTCCTGAAGGTAGAGCACCCGCAGGGCCGAGCAGCGCTGACCGGCACTCTGGAACGCCGATTGAATCACATCCACGACGACCTGCTCCGGCAGGGCCGTCGAGTCGACGATCATCGCGTTCATACCGCCGGTTTCGGCGATCAGCGTGGGTAGCGGCGCATTTTCGCGGGCGGCCAACGCGCGGTTGATGATTTGCGCCGTGTCGGTGCCGCCGGTGAAGACCACGCCGGTAATGCGCGGGTCAGACGTCAATACGCTGCCCACGGTCGGGCCGTCGCCCGGCAACAGCTGCACCACGTCGCGGGGCATACCGGCTTCGTACAACAGCTCGATGACGCGGTGGGCAACGATCGAGGTTTGCTCGGCGGGTTTTGCCAGCACCGTGTTGCCTGCAACGGCGGCGGCAACGATTTGTCCGCAGAAGATCGCCACCGGGAAGTTCCAGGGGCTGATGGCTGCAAACACGCCTTTACCACCCATGGTCAACCGGTTGGACTCACCGGTCGGGCCAGGCAGTTCGATCGGCTCGCCAAACGACGCCTCGGCACGCATGGCATAGTAGCGGCAGAAGTCGACCGCTTCCTTGATTTCATCGACGCCATCGGTGAGCAGCTTGCCGCCCTCGCGGGAGCAGAGCGTCATCAGCTCCGCCATGTGCTCTTCCATCAGATCGCCCAGCCGACGCACAATCGCCGCGCGCTCGGCGACGGGCGTCGCGTCCCAGCGTGGGAAGGCTTCCCAGGCGGCATCGAGGGCTTTCGCCGCTTGCTCTTTACTGGTCCACTGCACGCTACCGACGGTTTGGCGACGATCGAATGGCGACGTTACGCGATGCGTGTTGGCGCTGTCATCGGCCACATCGAAGGCTAGCAGCGGCTTGGTGGGGTACTGCTTGTCCATGAACCCGCCCATCTTCTCCATCAGCGGGTAGTAGTGGCTACGGATATTGAGATTGACCCCGCGTGAGTTGCGACGTTTGGGTCCATAGATGTCTTTCGGCAGCGGAATACGCTTGTTATAGAACGTTTTCTGTTGACGCAGGGTGTCAATGGGGTGCTGGCACAGCGACTCCACCGGCACGTCGGGATCGACGATCTGGTGAACGAACGATGAGTTGGCGCCGTTTTCCAGCAGGCGACGAACCAAGTAAGGCAGCAGGTCTTTATGAGCCCCGACCGGCGCGTAGATACGGCAGTAGGTGCCTTTGGGCGCACGCTCCAGGGCCGCATCATAAAGCGCTTCGCCCATACCGTGCAGACGCTGGAATTCGAACGGGCGCTTGTCGTGGTTCGCGAGTTCCAAAATGGTGGTGACGGTGTGGGCGTTATGCGTCGCGAACTGCGGGAAGATGCGGCCACGGGTGTCGTCAGAGAGCAAGAACTGCGCACAGGCCAAATACGCTACGTCGGTACACGCCTTGCGGGTGTAAACCGGGTAACCATCGATACCCAACTGCTGCGACTCTTTGATCTCGCTGTCCCAGTACGCCCCTTTGACCAAACGCAGCGGAATTTCATCGCCCTGTTCGTCGGCCAAGCGGTTGATGTAGTGCAGCACCGGTAGCGCGCGCTTCGAGTAAGCCTGTACCACTAGGCCAAAGTGACCCCAGCCTTTGACGGCGTCGCTTTGATAAATCGCACGGAACACTTCCAGTGAGAGTTCCAGCCGATCGACTTCTTCGGCATCAATGGTAACGGCCACGTCTAGCGCGCGTGCTTTGGTGACCAGCTGGATGACGGTATCCACCAACTCGGCCAGCACTTGCTCTCGGCGGCCGAATTCGTAGCGCGGGTGAAGAGCGGAAAGCTTGATGGAGACCGAGGGGGCAGGCGTCTTGTCGCCCAGGGACTTACACGCTTTACCAACTTGCTCGATGGCACGGGCGTAATCGTCGAAATAGCGCTTGGCGTCGGCGCGGGTGCGGGCGGCTTCGCCCAGCATGTCGTAAGAGTAGGTGTAACCTTTATTGAACAGCGGCTTAGAGCGCTTTAGCGCTTCATTAATGTCGCGGCCCAATACGAATTGTTTACCCATGATTTTCATGGCTTCGGTCATTGCCCGACGAATGACCGGCTCGCCCATGCGGTTCACCATGCGATTGATGAAATGGGCGGGCTGGCCCTCTTTAGGATGATCCAGCTTCAATACCCGGCCGGTCATCAGCAGGCCCCAAGTCGAGGCGTTGACCATCCACGACTCGCTCTTGCCTACGTGGGACTGCCAATCGGCTGGCCCCAATTTATCTTCGATGAGTGCATCGGCGGTAGCTTTGTCCGGAATACGCAACATCGCCTCGGCGAGACACATCAGCATGAGCCCTTCGTGGGTATCAAGGCTGTACTGTTGCAACAGCTCGTCGATGGTATCGACAGCGGTGTCCATGTTGCGAACGTCGCGTACCAGCGCTGCCGTGTTGGCTTCAATGCGCGCGAAATCGTCCTGATCGGCGTTGAGCAGCTTGATCAGCTCGCCCACGTAAGCATCTTCGTCGACGATGTAGTGTTCGCTGACACGCTGCATGAGTGTATCGAGGTCGGTTTGCCAGGTGGCAGAGTCACGCATTTTCTTAGCATTGAGCATTGGAGCCCCCGTAAGACAGGTCTGAAACGAGCAACTTTAACGATAGCTGGGTTGGCTACCGTTAAAAAAGTGATGGCAGGGCTGGTGCCCAGTCTGACGATCGAATTTAGAGCTAGCCGCCGTTAGGTGTATGTCGTTTTCATGGCAAAACGTGTCAATTTCTCGGCAAGCAGTACCTGTTTACGACTTTAGTAGAGTTGGCAGGCACTGGCGAGGGCTCAGTTCAACGGCGTCGTGTTCGTATAACCGAATGCCTATCGGCGCGAAGAGAATATGCCCGGACTTACCGATGGACCGGAGGGTGGAAGAACCGTTGAGTGGTTCGTTGAGCTGTGGACGGTATCGAGCGCCGGATTCGCGAAGCCTTGCCGTAACTGGCGTGGTGAAGCGCCATAGCTGCGCCGAAACGCGTGGGAGAGGGCGCTTTGATTGGCAAACCCCGTTTGGATGGCAATATCGGTCAACGGCAGGCGGCTCTGCATAATGAGCTGGCGCGCCGCGTGTAGCCGCTGTCTGCGAACATACTGCCAAGGCGATAGACCCGTTTGGGCGCGAAAACGCTCGGAGAAATGCGCCTCGCTCAGGCAGGCAAGTTTGGCTAGATCTGCCACGCGTAGCTCGTCAGCCAAATGACGACGAATGAAACGATCGATTTGATCGAGGTTGATCCGGCGCTGGTTCGTCGCGCCCGACGCACCCAATCGCGCTTTTAGCGAGCCCAGCAGCGTGGCGGCTAGACGGTCTTGTTGAAACGAGGTCGCCGAGTTGTCAAATCCTCGGGCCAGCTCGCTCTCTACAAAGGTTAAATAGTGGCGCAGTGGGCTATCCAGCGCGAAAAAACGCGGCGCATCGAAAAGCGCCACCAGCTCGCGATGTTCGCCGGTAAGGGCGGGCGCGTCCTCGGGCAGGTCCAAAATCAGTTGGCGATTGTGGCCATTGCCCGAATAGTAGTGTTCATGGTTGGCAGGTACTATGCAGCCGGAAAACGCATTCACACGCCCACCCAAGCCCTCGATCTCAAACTCCGACGAGCCACACAGTGTAATGACGATCTGATGAAAGTCGTGGGAGTGATGCTTCGTCGCCGTTTCCAGAGGTATTTGTCGGATGGTGCTCGGCATACGGTTCTCCTCGTCGCTACAGCGTGGTTAGCGCTGACGAAGCGCTGTATGTGCCGCCAAATGGTCGCGCAGTGCTTTCAGCTCTGCGTAACCCTCCTGGTTGAGCAGCGGTTTGCCTTGAGCAATCTGCCAGCGCCTGCCATGGGTATCCATCAAATGGGACGCGCGGCGACGAATATTGTCGAGATACTCATCGTGGCGAATGGGGTAACCGATCAATGCATTCCACTCGGTCTCACTCACGCTGCTTTCCAACGCCTTGTCAAAGAGGGTAATCAGGTCTTTTGGCTCAGTGCGGTAGCGGGGGGTTCCGGCGTTCATCAGCACCAACAGCACGGCGCCTATGACCAGTACACACACGCCCAACACTAGTAAATAAAGTGCCATCTCACGCTCCCGGCCGCATCAGAATGGACGTCACTCGTGGCGTCCGCATCAGAGTCATTGCCCAGTATACGCCTGCCCCCGCCGAGACGAAAATTTTAACCTTTTGCGAACTTTTTCCCTGAGCAGTGTCTGAGTGTGTACAGGCAACATAGCGATGGCAGTCGCTAATAGTGTTGTTCTGGCTATTGTTTTCGATCCCTTGCTTCCGCTGCTTATCCCAAGCAGCGGTTTTTTTTGTAGGTACGTTGGGCTGACTCTAACGCTTTGGTGTTGTCGCACTCAATGACGACGAATCGTGAGTAAGGCCATGAGAATGTCACGACGTGTGACGATCCCTACCAAGCGATGCTGCTCGACGACGGGGTAAATCTTCGGTTTGGCGCCGAGCATTTCTTGCGCGAGGTCGGTCACGCTTTTATTGGGGGTGGTGGTCAGCACGTCTTGACGCATCAGCTCTCTCACCAGAGGGGCTTCGTGGTCATGGTAAATGCTGTCGAGTACGCGGCCCAAGACATCTTGTTCGGAGATGAAGCCGATCAAACGGTCCGACATATCGACGACCGGTGCCCCCGGCAGGCGATGTAACGCAAGCCCTTGGGCAAGCGTCGTGATGGATGTCTCTCCTGAGACGCGGTAGCAGTCACGAGACATGATGTCTCTAACGGTATCCGGAATTTTTTTGTTCATGAGAGCACTCCTCATCGTGATCGACAGGCCGCGGCCGATTCTCTTACTGTAGGTGATTTAACTCACTCTGCGCTGCCCCCATACTGTCTCTATTCAACGCTTTGCTTTTTCAAATCAGCCTCGAATGCTGTGAGGAGTCGTGATGGACGCTCGTGAATACCTGAATCGCAAGGGCGTGGGCTTGGACCGAGATCCTGACAAGCCCAATACGCTGGAAGAGAAAGCCTGGGAGCGTGCCCGAGGTTCGGGTCAGCAGCGCCCCAAATCAGGCACTCCGCATGATTGGGAGGATTGGGAGCGTTTCCATGACGATCTTGCCGAAGGTGCCGACACCCTAGAGCAAAAGATAGACAAAGAGGCACATCGTAAGGCGCTCGCTCGTGAGAAAGCGGCCTCTGAGCAGGCCAATGCTGCCGTCGAGCACTTTACGCCTCCGCCAATGGTCGAAAAGGCCACCGCCAGCGCGCAGCCAGCCCCTGCCGTCCATAGCCGAGTAACTCCTGACGAGCCGGCAGCGCTCGAGTGGGCCTATAGAGCACTGGCCGTACTGCTACCACCCTTGGCCCTCGGGCTGACCGACGGAGGTGCGCGGCGCGTGATCATTAGTGTGCTACTGACGTTGGCGGGTTGGATACCAGGCATCATCTACGCGTTGGTCTGGTTGAGTAAACGATAAATCCGCTTTGCGCTCTTGGCGCATTGGCAGGAGAGGTGAATGACGTATAATTGTCGTCAACTATCTTCTTCTTTGGGGTTTACTGATGGGCTACCTAGTAGGCGTTACGGCGTTGTGGGCGTTTTCGTTCTCGTTGATTGGGGTCTACCTCGCTGGGCAGGTAGATAGCTACTTTGCCGTGCTGGTGCGCGTGACGTTGGCCATGCTGGTATTTCTGCCTTTTTTACGACCAAGCCTGCTGCGCGGTAAGCAGCGGCTGGCGTTGATGGCACTGGGCGCGATTCAGCTCGGTGTGATGTATGCCTTCTTTTATCACTCGTTTTTACTGCTCTCCGTGCCAGAAGTGCTCTTGTTCACTATTTTTACGCCGGTTTACATCGCGCTGCTGGACGATTTGATGTTCAAGCGCTTTACACCTATCTATCTCGTCACCGCCGTGCTCGCGGTGATCGGGGCTGGGGTCATTCGCTACGATGGCGTTGATAGCGGTTTCTGGTTAGGTTTTTTGGTCGTGCAGGGCGCGAACCTATGTTTTGCCATTGGCCAAGTCGGCTACCGTCGTCTTGCAGCCGATCTTCCGCCGACATTGGCGTGGCACAACGTGTTTGGCTGGTTCTTCATTGGCGCCATGCTGGTGGCGTTGCCTGCGTTTTTGCTGTTCGGCAACGGTGCGGCGCTACCCTCGACGTCACTTCAGTGGGGCGTTCTGGCGTGGCTGGGCCTCGTCGCGTCGGGGGTGGGATATTTCGCTTGGAACCAGGGTGCCACTAAGGTGGATGCGGGTACGCTGGCCATCATGAACAACGCGCTTGTGCCTGCAGGTCTGGTCGTCAATCTCGTCATCTGGAACCGCGATGCCGATCTTGGCAAGTTACTGCTGGGGGCTGCCATCATGGGCGCTTCGCTATGGTTGAACCACTGGTGGCTGCAGCGCCGCCAGTGGGCGGCGAGCTAAGCTAAATCGCTGATTTTTCCCGGCGCCGTGCAAGCCGCCATCGCGCCGGGTAATTTGCTCGTGACTGTCTTCCTCTCCATAATGTGGGCTGATGCTAGCGAGAGTTGCCCATGTCCACCACCCCATCGCAAGGCTCCCCCTCTGGTAGCCCTCGTCATCCAGCGACGCCGTTCAAGACGATTGGATTGATTGGCCGTCTGGGCAGCGACAAAGTCGTTGACTCCCTTCAACGCTTGGTCCGCTACTTGACCGAGCATGACTATAAAGTACTCATCGAAGACCGTACCGCTACGGCGCTGTCCCATCACGGCGTACCTGAAGCGAGCCGTCGAATGCTGGGGGAATTATGTGACCTAGTGATCGTCGTGGGTGGGGATGGTAGCCTTCTCGGTGCCGCACGAACCCTATGCCGCAGCGGGACGCTGATCCTGGGGGTCAATCGTGGGCGGTTGGGTTTTCTCACCGACATCTCACCGGATGAGCTCGAAAACCGGGTCGGCGAGGTATTGGCAGGCGCATTCGAAGTCGAAGAGCGTTTTTTGCTGGATGCAGTGCTCTACCGCAACGGAGTAGCGGTAGGCAACGGTGACGCCTTGAACGAGGTCGTCGTACACCCTGGCAAAGCGGTGCGCATGATCGAGTTCGAGCTGTTCATCGATGGACAGTTCGTTTATAGCCAGCGTAGCGATGGGCTAATTGTCGCCACGCCGACCGGCTCAACTGCTTATGCACTGTCAGGCGGCGGGCCTATCATGCACCCAAAATTGGATGTGGTGACGCTGGTGCCCATGTTTCCGCATACCCTCTCCAGTCGTCCCATCGTGATCGATGCGGCCAGCGAAATACGTATTCACATCGGCGAAACCAACCAGACCTACCCGCATATTAGCTGCGATGGCCAAACACGTGCGGTGGCCAAACCTGACGATGTGCTGGTCATTACCCGTAAGCCAGAGCGCGTTCAGTTAGTGCACCCTATTGGGCACAATTTTTACGATGTGCTGCGCAGTAAACTCGGCTGGAGCCATCGGCTAGGGGATTGATATGGAGGGCTATGATTTAATCGGCGATGTCCATGGCTGCGGCGCAACGCTAGCAACGCTGCTCGAGAGGTTGGGGTATCACCAGCGTAGCGGTGTCTACCGCCATCCTCGGCGCAAAGTGATCTTTTTAGGCGATCTCATCGATCGCGGACCGCGCATCCGGCTCGCCGTCACGATTGCACGACGCATGGTAGAGGCGGGCGAGGCGCACATCGTGATGGGCAATCACGAGTACAACGCGTTGGCCTATACCCACCCAGCGCCTGCCGGGAGCGGCAAGCGTTGGCTTCGCGAGCATACGCCACGCCACAACCGCATCATTCAAGATACGCTGAATCAGTACCGTGATCACACCAACGAGTGGGAGGATACGCTGGCGTGGTTCAAAACCATTCCGCTCTTTTTGGAATTGGATGGAATCCGTGTCGTGCACGCCTGCTGGGACGACGCGCTGATCCATGAGCTCAAGCAGCGCGCGCCTACAGCGCGTATGGATAGCCAGTTTTTGGTGGAGTCCACTGACCCGTCCTCTCAGGCATATCGCATCCTTGATCGACTCACCCGCGGTCCCCATATACGGTTACCGAAAGGGGTGGCGATCCATTCAGGCGATGGCTTTACCCGGCAAACTTTTCGAGCGCATTTTTGGTCAGCCAATCCACAGCAGTGGGGCGATGTGGTGTTTCAGCCTGATAACCTTCCCGGTGATTTAGAGACGCAGCCACTCAGCGAAAGCGAACGGCAGCGGCTTAGTTATTACGGCCCCGATCAGCCGCCGCTCTTCATCGGTCATTACTGGTGTGAGGGTATTCCTGCACTGCCTGCTTCCAATATCGCTTGTTTGGATTATAGCGCCGTCAAGTTTGGCCGGTTAGTGGCGTATCGTTGGAGCGGTGAAACACAGTTGAATGCTGACCATTTCGTTTGGATTCAAGTGCCTAGAGAGGAGCGGGCGCTGCCCAAGCCTTGGGAAATCGATTTTGATTGAGTATCAAGCAGAATGGTTACATAAGGTTACATAATTTTTGCAAAACGGCTGAACTAACCCTCTTGCTGGATATCAGAGTAAGTGTTCCCTTGAATGATCCCTTGCTTTTATCCGGCGGCCCCCTCCGCCGGATTTTTTTGCTTCTCCGTTGGCAACGGGCCGCAAGCTGCACGACCACTTGGATACTAGGGAGATGCCATGCATCCCGTCATGCTCTTACCCCCGGGCGCAGATACACAAGCACTGCGCAAAGCGTTGTGGCACTACCGCATTGGTCATCGCATCACCGACGAAGCGGAGGGCCAGCTATTGTGGGTCGCCGACCCTCGCCAGCATGACGAGCTGCGGGCCGTGGTCGAGCGATGGGAGCGCGGCGAACCGCTCATTCGGGAGCAGGAGCGTCCCCGTCGACCCCGCAGTACCCAACATTGGGCGGTTGTTCTGCGCCAAGTACCCATCACGGCACTCATGATCGGCGTTAGCCTGCTGATATTCGCCTTGAGTGGTGTGCTGGGCGATCTACTGGTGGTGGCCCTGACCATCGTGCCAGTGGGTATTTCCGGTGGCCAGTTGGTGTACGGTTCGTTAGCGGATACCGTGCTGGGAGGGCAGGTATGGCGTCTGCTCTCCCCCGCATTCCTGCATTTTGGTTGGATGCACCTGATATTCAATCTGATGTGGGTGTGGTACTTCGGACGGCAAATCGAGCTGCTGCAAGGCAGTAAAACGATGCTGCTCCTGCTTCTCGTCGCCGGTATCGGTGCCAACTTGGCGCAATACGTCACCGGAACGGTGCTGTTTGGCGGTATGTCCGGCGTGGTCTATGCGCTATTGGGCCATGTGTGGCTCATGTCCCGCCGTGTCCCAAACAGTGGCTTTTTCGTGCCGCAAATGCTGGTGGTCTTTATGCTGGGTTGGATGGTGTTCACCATGACCGATATCGCCAGTACCGTCGGCTTTGGCAACGTGGCCAACGAAGCTCACCTGGGTGGTCTGCTCGTGGGGCTCGCCTCAGGCTGGTATTATTCTTCTCAACGACGCAAAGCTTGATACCACCAATTTGAACGCAGCCAAGACGTGAGGTGCTGACCGTGAGCGATATGACCTTCGATAAAATGATCAACCAAATGACGCCAGCGATTTATGAAAGTCTGAAACAGGCAGTCTCGCTACGTAAATGGCCCGATGGGCGCCGCCTGACGACCGAGCAAACCGAGCTGTGTCTGGAAGCCGTCATGCGTTACGAAGTCGAAAACAACGTCCCGGAAGAGAGCCGCGTAGGGTACTTGGAACGGCGCACCTGCGGTGCAGGTGCGACGGGTGCCGGTGTGAGTCCCGAAATGGCGGGCCTGGGCCGGGATGCCACGCGTGACTGATCTGTTGATTCCAGATATTTCTCCGGTTAAAGGATGTCTGCAGAAAATGGCGGCGGCGCTGCCTAGCCGCCAAGACGAACCGGTGGTTTACCACCTGCGCGCAGGTGAGCATCGGGTGGCGTTGAACGAGCGTATTGGTACGCCGCTGCGCCTCTCTTGGAGTGGTGCCATTGCCTGCACTCACTGTGGGCGAGCAACCAAGAAAAGTTTTGCCCAAGGTTTCTGCTACCCTTGTTTCAAGCGACTGGCGCAGTGCGATACCTGCATCATGAAGCCAGAGACCTGCCACTATTACCAAGGCACCTGCCGTGAGCCGGAGTGGGGCGAGGCGCACTGTTTTCAGCCTCATATCGTCTATCTTGCCAACTCGTCCGGACTGAAGGTGGGAATTACCCGCAAAACCCAAATGCCCACCCGCTGGTTGGATCAAGGCGCTATTCAGGCGCTGCCGATTCTCGAAGTGAATACCCGCCAGCAGTCCGGGTTTGTCGAAATGCTGTTCAAAGAGCAGGTGGCCGACCGCACCAACTGGCGTGCGATGCTCAAAGGTGAGGTCGAACCACTCGATCTCCGCGCCGAACGCGACCGCTTGCTGGGCACCCTGGGTGATGGGTTAGACCAGCTACGCCGTGTACACGGCGAGGACGCCATCCGTACCTTAGATGAAGCGCCTTTGCAGTTTGAGTATCCCGTTGCGACGTTTCCGCGCAAAGTCGTATCGCATAACTTTGATAAACGGCCCCTGGTCGAAGGCATACTCCAGGGCATCAAAGGGCAGTACCTCATGCTTGATACGGGAGTGATTAATCTACGTAAATTCACGGGTTACGAAATTTCGGTCGGCTGAAAATTAGGCATTTTGCCTAGCCAGAGTGGCATCGGTTGACTAGGGTTAGTAAGTCACTACAGACACTGCCCTCGTTACGCAAGGAAGCCCCGATGCCATGGCTAAAACTGCTGCACATTGCCGCGCTGGTTATTTGGTGCGGCTCACTTCTCTATCTGCCAGCGCTGTTATTACAAGCGCTTCAGCTGCGTAAAGATGCTGGGTTTGCCCAAGGCACGCCGCCTATGCCGCGGTTTTTTTATAATTCCATTGCCACGCCTGCTGCGCTCGCTGCCATCGCCTCTGGCACGCTGTTGTTTCTTTTACACGGCTTGCTGGGCGGCTGGTTGATTCTCAAGCTGGGCGCCGTGGTGGTGATGGTGGTCGCCCATGGTTGCTTTGGCTGGCTCATCTTGCGTTTGGAAATGGGCATTTTCAAGGGCGTCAAGATGGCCAGTCTTTGCGCGCTGTTGCTGGCGGTGTTGGGTATCTTTGGCGTCCTTGGGTTTGTGCTCTCAAAACCGCTGGAATGGAGCTAACTCAATGGCAACCCCAGAGATGATAGCTGGCTTCGAGCGGCTACGATTCTACTTCCACGCCTACCGCGTGTTCATACACCAGTTGGCCGCCCAGCCATCCGGCCAGTGCAATCAGGCTTGCCGTGACCAGCGATATCGCCAAGCCCCAGGGCAGCACCGCGCTGGGTTCGTTGAAGCGCAGCAGCCAGTTCAGGGATGCCAAAGAGAGCATCACCACGGCCACGATGGCATGACTCCAACCGGTAATCAGTCGGCGGATGCGAGCGACGGTGACCAAGTCGATGATGCCCGCGACCGAGGCAACCCAGCCGCCAAACGCGCCAACGCCCGCCAGCCAAAGCCCGCCGCGCAGCCAGAACGTATCCTGGGTGTACCAGTAGGCCAAGTCGCAGGCAACCAACGCCATCAGCGCCGCCACTGGGAAGTGAATCATCACTGGATGAAGCGGATGGCCCGCCAGCGATGCGCGGCTTTTGATCGAGCGTTGGGGCGTCTGTGTCATGATCACTTCCTGTGGTTAGACAAATCAAAACAGTTTGATAGATCAACTGCATGTCAGGGAAAACGCTCATGAGGGAACGCAATAGCGCCACGTCCACCAGCATGTCGTATCGCGCCGTGCCGCGAACCCGTCAAGCGGCCTGTTGGCTTGGGCTTGGCTTGCTGTTCGGCGTTGCGGGTTGCAGCGGCGACAGCTCTATCTTAGACCCTGCAGGGCCTGCCGCAAGAGACGTTCGGTTAATTTGGTGGGTGATGCTGGTGTTTGCCACCGTTGTATTGGTCGGGGTCACCGTGGTTTGGCTATACGCTTTCAAACCGCATAACGTCGAGCGCACACCCGCGCAAGAGCGCCGTATCGCGCGGCGCTGGATCATTGGGGGTGGCCTCGTCTTGCCCATTGCCAGCATTACGGCGCTGCTGACGTTTGGCGTGCCCGCTGGGCAGCGCATGCTGCCGCTGCCGCTCGATGAACCGCCTGAAGTGATCGAAGTCATTGGCCATCAGTGGTGGTGGGAGGTGCGCTATCCCGGTGCCGAAGGGGGCGAGGTAGTCACTGCTAACCAGCTCGTCATGCCCGCCGGAGAGCCTGTGGATTTTCATGTAAGCGGCGCGGATGTGATACATGCATTTTGGGTGCCGCGCCTGGGCGGCAAAATCGACATGCTGCCGGGAAGAGTGAATAAAATTCGCCTGGAAGCCGATGAGCCCGCCGTGTTTGGTGCCCAGTGTGCCGAGCTCTGTGGAGTAGGCCATGCGCATATGCATTTATACGTTGAAGCCGTACCCCGTGACGACTTCGAGGCCTGGCTGGCGGCTCGGCAGGAAGCCACGCTAAGCGAATTGGCAACGCGAGATTCAACTCATGACGATGCTAGAGACGCCTTTATGACCCACTGCGCGAGTTGCCATCGCGTGGCGGGCGTTAGTGAAGGCGGTGTCGGGCCAAACCTCTCGGATGTGGGAAGCCGAACAACGCTCGGCGCGGGCGCAATGGCTATGGAAGAGGGCGCGGTGAGCCAGTGGCTGCAACGCCACCAAGCGTTGAAGCCAGGTAACAAAATGCCTACCCATAACGACATCGACACGGACACCTTGGATGCCCTGGGTGCTTGGCTGGAGACCTTGACCCCATGAAAAGCGTGAATCAAGAAGCAATAGAGCAGGACCCGCAGCAGTTACACGAAGACCTGCACGATATTTGGGGCAACCCAAAGGGTTTGAAGTCGCTCACCATCGTGAACCATACGACGCTTGGCCTGCGTTTTATGATCACAGGAATGGTATTTTTCTTGATTGGCGGCATTCTCGCCATGCTAGTGCGCACCCAGCTGGCGATGCCTGACCAAAACTTCATGTCACCGGAGATCTACAACCAGGTGACCACCATGCATGGCACGGTGATGATGTTCCTGTTTGCGATCCCCATGCTGGAGGGGCTGGCGATTTATCTGATTCCGAAAATGATCGGTGCCCGGGATCTCGTATGCCCACGCCTTACTTCGCTGGGTTACTTCTGCTATCTGTTTGGCGGGATCATTCTGACGTCGAGTTTGATCATCGAGATGGCACCGTCCAGCGGCTGGTTCATGTACACGCCGCTGAGCAGTAAGGAGTTTGCACCGGATCTTGGGTCTGACTTCTGGCTGCTAGGCATTACCTTCGTGGAGATCTCGGCGCTCTCGGCGGGGGTGGAACTGGTCGTCTCTATCTTACGCACCCGCACCCAGGGCATGGCACTGCATAAGATGCCGCTGTTTGCGTGGTACATCCTCGCCATGGCGCTAATGATCGTGGTGGGCTTCCCACCGCTGATCTTGGGCAGCGTGTTGTTAGAACTCGAGCGCGCGGTCGGCATGCCGTTCTTCCAAATTGCGGGCGGCGGCGATCCAGTGTTATGGCAGCATCTTTTCTGGCTGTTTGGCCACCCAGAGGTGTACATCATCTTTCTGCCTGCTGCCGGGATCATTTCGACGTTGATTCCCGTGTTTGCCGGACGGCCCATCGTGGGGTACGGCTGGGTAGTGGCGGCAATTACCATCATGGGCTTTATCAGTTTTGGGCTGTGGGTTCACCACATGTTCACCATCGGCATACCTCAACTGGCCCAGGCGTTTTTCTCGGCGGCCAGCATGCTAGTGGCCGTGCCCACGGCGATTCAAGTCTTTGTCTGGTTGGCTACGCTCTGGCTCGGCAAACCCAAAATGAAGCTGCCCATGCTATGGGTGATGGGCTTTTTGGTCATCTTCGTGTGTGGTGGGCTTACCGGTGTCATGCTGGCGCTGGTGCCGTTCAATTGGCAGGTGCACGACACTCACTTCGTGGTGGCCCATATGCACTACGTGCTGGTAGGCGGCATGTTCTTCCCGCTGATTGCTGGGCTGTACTACTGGTTGCCGCTCTTCTCCGGGCGAATGCCTTCCGAGAACCTGGGGCGTTGGGGCTTCTGGCTGACCTTCCTAGGCTTTAATGGCACGTTTTTGATCATGCACTGGACCGGGCTGCTCGGTATGCCCCGACGGATTTACACCTATGAAGCGGGGACTGGGTGGGAAATTTTCAATTTGCTCTCGTCGGTGAGTAGTTTCGTGCTTTCAGCGGGGATTGCCATGGTGCTTCTGGATATCGCGCTACACTTCCGGTTTGGTAAGCCCGCCCAGCATAATCCCTGGAATGCCGACACGCTGGAGTGGGCGAATACCATGCCGCCCAGCGCTTATAATTTCGTCAGTCTACCCCGCGTGGAAACCCGACACCCGCTGTGGGATGACCCCAACCTACCGCATACCATGGCCGAAGGTAAGCACTCGCTGGCGGTTGCTTCACACGGCAGGCGGGAGATGTGGGGCACCGATCCGATTTCCGGCAGCGTGCGGGAAATCATTCATCTGCCTGGCAACTCCTGGTGGCCACTGTTTGCCGCGTCGGCCCTGGCGGTGGTATGTCTTAGTCTTCTCACCCGTGTGTACCTACTGGCAGGTGTATTCGTGATCATTGCCGGTATCTTTTTGCTGCGCTGGTCTTGGGAGAACGGTGCCCACCCCAAGGCGGCACCGGATGCAGGCGTCAAACCCGGCGACCCACCGCTTCACTCGCGCACCATGGATGGCCCCGGCCTCTGGGCGATGGGGATTTTCCTGATTGCCAATGGCTCGTTCTTTCTCTCTTATCTGTTTGGTTGGTTTTATCTCTGGACCGTTTCGCCCGAGTGGCGCATGCCTGAGACGCCGCCGCTCTCACTTTTATTGATGGGGGTGGCTGGCGTGGCGGTTTTAGTCGGCAGCGCAGTGATGGAAAAACTCGTGCGTGGGCTGCGCCAGCAGCGTGATGCTGGTCTAGGCGCAGGCTTCTATCTAGCCGCTGCGTTAGGCGGACTTCAGGTGGGACTAACGGGCTGGGCGCTTTGGCAAGCTGAGCTTGCTCCTACGCAAACCTCCCATGACGCAGTGATGCTGGTCGGCCTTGTCTATGCGCTGTTCCACGGCGGTTTAGCCGTCATCTTGACCGTGCTACAAGGGCTGCGAGTGGGCTATGGCTATGTAGGCGCTCATGCGCCTTTTGAGCCTGGCGTCGTAACACTGTTGTGGCGCTATAACGTGGTCACCTTTGGTCTATTAATAGCGGCGCTAGCGGTGCTGCCCCGCGTGTTAGGAGGGTAGGGCGATGGAACGACTCAACTTTACTCATCCTATCCATTTGGCGGTGGGGCTAACGCTTTGGAGCGTTTGGTTCGTGGCCGTGTATAGCGGCCTTTCCGTGGCGTGCGCGGTCACCCCCCCTCCGCCCGAGGCGGGAGCGCTAACGCTCCTCAACGTAGGTTTGGGCGGTTTTACCCTAATCTGTGCCGCCGGGCTTGTGCTCTTGGGCTGGGGGAGCTGTCGCACGGCCAAACAGCACCAGGGGCGACAGCGCTTCCATGCGGTGGTATCCGGTTGGCTCTACCTGTTCTCGGCCTTTGGGGTGGCGTTTGCGGGGCTGCCGATCATAGGTGTGCCGCCTTGCCTGTAACCGAGGCCGAACACGTTGCTACCAAGCAAGAGGCGCCGCTCTATACGCTTCACGGTATGTGGTGCACCAGCTGTGCGCTGGCGGTGGAGGGCGCATTAGCTCGCCTTCCAGGCGTCGTGCAGGCCAGCGTTCATTATCCGACCGCAACGGTATGGGTAAACGGCACTCCCGCTGCAACGCAGTTGGCGGCGTTAGCTCCCGTGGTGACGCGGCTAGGCTATCGGCTAAGCGAGTTGGAGCCTGTGCACGATGCTCAACAGCGCCTTGCCAAAGAGAGCCGCTATTTATCGTTGCGACTTATCGTGGGCGCGGTATTGGGCATGTGGACCATGCTAGCGTCGCTATTGATTTATGCGGGCGCGCTGCCTAATGCCGCCATAGAGCTGGTCGTCGCGTGGGTGGCCGGTGCCTTCTCGCTGCCAGTAGTGGTCTATTCCGGTCTGCCGTTTTATCGAGCGGGGTGGCGCACGCTATTGGCCCAGCGCCCCGGCATGGATGTATTGGTAAGCCTGGGGGTGCTTGGTGCCATGGTGGTCTCGGTAGGGCTGCTCCTACGCGGCTCTTCCGAGGTCTATTTCGATACCGCAGTGATGCTCATCGTGCTACTTCTGGTGGGCCGGCTGGTCGAAACCCTGTGCAGGCAGCGGGGGCTCAAAGCCTTTGATGCACTAAGGCTGCCGGAGGCTGATGTCGTAGTTTGCCAAGGCGGGCAGCGCGACACGCAGCCCGTTGGGGAAGTCGCCATAGGAGCCGTGATTGAAGTACCCCCTGGTGAGCAGGTGCCCTTGGATGGCCTGCTGGACACGCCCGGCTGGCTGGATACCGCCACGCTAACCGGGGAAAGCGTGCCCCGTTATCTGCATGCCGGGCAGCGCGTCTATGCGGGCTGCCGCTATGCGGCGAGGCTAAACGCTGCGCCTTTGAAGGTGATTGTGACTGCTACCGTCGGCCAGCGGCGGATGGATAAACTGTGCGAGCAAATGCGCCGCGCCCAGGCAAAAAAGGGCGAATTGCACAAGCTGGCCGACCGCTTTGCCTCATGGCTAAGCCCCGTAGCGCTGCTGCTGGCGGTGCTGACACTTCCGCTCGGGCTGCTGATGGGCCTTGGTTTGGAAGACGCAGCCGTGCGTGCGCTGTCTGTTTTAGTAGTGGCGTGTCCCTGCGCGGTGGGATTGGCGGTCCCGCTGGCAAGCCTCGCCGGTAGCAGCCAGGCGTTACAACAGGGCATTGCTCTGCGCGACCCTTCTGCTTTTGAAACGCTGGCCAACGTACGCGGCATTGCCTTCGATAAAACCGGCACGCTCACCCGTGGGCAGCATCAGGTAGTGAATGCCGCGCTGCGCCAAAGCGAAGACCTCACGCAGTTTCGGGCGATGCTAAGCAGCGCCGTCAGTCAAAGCGAGCACCCGTTAGCCAGCGGATTGCGGGATTGGGCCAGCACGGTTGAAACAGCGGCGCCGTCCAACGTGTTTCATAACGTTCTGCATATTGAGGAGCATCCCGGCAAAGGCCAGCAAGTCACGTTTCAAAACGCAGAGCAGTGGTGGTTAGGTAGCGCCGTATGGATAGAGCAGCAGCTTGGCGCGCCCTTGCCAGATAGCGCTCATCAACCTGACAACGCCTTTGCATCGCAGGTAGTCGTGGCGGATAGCCATGGTTGGCTCGCCACGCTCTACTGTGCCGACCAGCCGGTGAGCGATGCGACAGCGAGCCTTGCCGAATTAAAGCGCTCAGGGTACATCGTGGCGCTGATCAGCGGCGACCGCCAGGGCCCGGTGGGCTGGCTTGGCCAGCAGGTAGGGTTAGCAAACAATGCGTGCTACGCCCAGCGTTCGCCGGAAGCCAAAGCGGCACTGCTCAAAGCGCTGCCATCGCCCACGCTCTATGTGGGCGACGGGGTGAACGATACCTTGAGCCTTGCCGAAGCCGGGGTAGGCGTCGTCCCCATGCAAGCCAGCGACGCCGCCCGTGAAGGTGCCGCCGCGCAGCTGCTTCGGCCAGGGGTGAGTGGTGTAGTGTGTTTACTCTCGTTGGCTAAGCGCACACGCCGAGTCATGATGCAGAACCTAGTATTTTCGGCACTCTATAACACGCTGGCGCTGGGGCTGGTGATCATCATGGCGGTTCCGCCCTTAGCCGCCGTGCTGGCGATGGCGGCAAGCTCGTTCAGCGTGACGTTAAATGCAGCGCGACTTGCATGGTCAGAGCCTAGCAAGACTAGCGATATCCCAGCGCCTGACCCAAACGCTCCGCATTCGACGTCACCCACTGCGGGTCAATCGCTCCCCACTGTTTAATGGTGTAGTGGCCAATGTTGTGGCGTTCGCCGTCGCTTTTTTCGAACACGCACTCGATATCCAGTTCCCCTAGCGATGTAATGGTGTCCTGTGCGGTGCGTCTGGGCATGCCGGTGGCTTCCATCAGGGCGGGCACGCTGGCCACGCCTTGCTCGATCAAATGAGCCACGTAAAGGCGGCGGTAAAAACTGGATTTCGTTTTGCTAAGCGACATGGAGATAACGTCTTCTTAGTGATGGGTATTCCAGCAGTCTAATCAAATAAATCCCACTGCGCCCGGGGCGGACGAAAATCACGGGTATTCAACCCCTGATCGGTGCGGGCCTGCATGTTCCACTGGCGGCTAGCACGCTGAAACCTCTGGGCAATCAAATCGGCGAATACCCCTTCGCCGCGAAAGCGCTTCCCAAAGGCCGCCTCGTAGGTTTTACCGCCCCGACACTGGCGCATCAAACTCATTACCTTGGCGGCGCGCTCGGGGTAGTGGGCCTCTAGCCACGCCTCGAATAGCGACGCGACCTCGTGGGGTAGCCGCAGCAGCATCCAAGTGGCAGTGCGTGCTCCGGCACGGCTCGCGGCTTCCAGAATGCGTTCGATCTCATGGTCGGTCAGGCCAGGAATGATGGGGGATACCAGCGTGCCCACCGGAATTCCCGCCGTATTTAGCTCACGAATCACTTTCAAACGCGCCTGGGGCGATGCCGCACGGGGTTCCAGCGTACGCTTGAGGTTAGCGTCCAGGCTGGTCAAACTCACGAACACCCGCACCAAGCGATGCTCCGCCATTTCTGCCAGTAGATCGATATCCCGCAAAATCAGCGTGCTTTTCGTCACTAGCGTGACCGGGTGTCGGCACGCCAGCAGAAACTCCAGCAGGCGGCGCGTGGTTTGGTAAGTGGCTTCCAGCGGCTGGTAGCAGTCGGTATTGCCAGAAAGGTTAATGGGACGGCAAACGTAGTGAGGGTGGCAAAGCTCCTCTTTTAAATGCTCCACCAACCCGCTGCGGGCGATCAGCTTGGTCTCGAAATCCAGCCCCGGCGATAAATCCCAATAAGCGTGGGAAGGGCGGGCGTAGCAGTACACGCAGCCATGCTCACAGCCACGGTAAGGGTTGAGCGAGCGGTCGAAGGGCAGGTCGGGCGACTGGTTCCAAGAGAGCGCGCTTTTGCTGGGCTCTTCACGCACTTCCGTTGCCAGCGAGGTGGCGGCCTCTTCCTGCCACCAGCCGTCATCCTCCGCCACGCTGTGGGTAGGGGCAAAACGGTTATGCGGGTCGTAGGTAGCACCGCGCCCTTTGTGCACGGTAGTGCGAGAGAGGTCCAATGATGTCATCTGCCACCTCGTACGTAGCATTGAAATATATGTTCATGCATACAGTATATGAGGTTTTCTCAGCACCGCAACCAAGCGGGCAGTACAGCCACGACAGCGCTCATGGTATTTTTGGCAAAAGAGGACGACTTACTGGGATGACGTCAGGGAGAGAGCATGTCCGCGACGACGAGTCAGCGTGTAGCGCTGATCCTTATCGACATGCAGCAAGGCATGGCGACGGAGGAGGCGGGAGAGCGCAATAACCCGCAAGCAGAAACCAATATTCAGCGATTGCTGACCGTTTGGCGGCACCGCGATGAGCCCGTCGTGCATGTGCGTCATCTTTCCCGCTTACCTAGCTCGCCTTTTTGTAGATCGTTCTACCACTCTCCGCTCTCAATCAGCTGCGTTGCCTCAACCGTTGGGTTGTAGATATAGCACCACGCATCGCCATACTGTGTTGCCAGCACCGTCCTGTCGTACACGCCTTCTGCGGGGGCCAGGGGCAGGTAATCTTCCAATTCATCGAGCCGCGCTAATCGCTCGGCGTCGATGGCGTACACTTCCACGCTCACACCGGCAGACGGCGTGAGCTTGGCGCCTGGGTAGGGCCCAAGATCGTAGAGCGTAATCTCGTTTAGGCAGTCTTGACCCAGCATGTCAGCGCCGTTTAACCAATGATGATTGCGGTGGCCGCGCTTTAACGTGCCGTACACCGCGACTCGAGGGCAGCGCTGGATGGCTTGGTGAAGATGCTGCATGGGGTCACCTTTTCACACTATTCAATAAGCTAAGACGACACGCCGATTTTCGACGGGTGAGCGCCATTCCATAGGCGTTGACCTAAAAGCGCCCTGGTCGTTTGCCAAGGCGCTGTGCTTACTTACCTTTTAACCTAACGCTTCTTCCGCACCGGTTTTTTATCACTGCTCGCTGGCTCGGCGCTATCGGCTTTGCGCGCGCTGCTAGGGAAGTGGGCGCGTACGAGTTCCAAAAGCCCCTGGGTAGACGCGTCGAAATCCGCGGCGTTGGCGTCGATGCGCTCGCTGATTTCACCGGCGATGCGCTTGCCGAGCTGCACGCCCCACTGGTCGAACGAGTTGATGTTCCAAATTACCCCCTGAACGAACACCTTGTGCTCGTAGAGCGCAATCAGCGCGCCCAGGTTTTTCGGCGTTAGCTCATCGAGTAACAAAGTGCTGGAAGGGCGGTTGCCTGGGCAGCTGTAGGGGTCGAGCTGGCTCAGCTCTTTGCTGTCGCCTTGGCTGCCTTCCATAAAGGCGTTGGCTTGGGCCAGCATATTGGTCAGCAGGGCGAAGTGGTGATCTTCCACGCCCGGCTCCGGCTTGAGCGAGGCAATAAAGTCGATGGGCACATAGCGTGTGCCCTGGTGCAGCAGCTGGAAGAAGGCGTGCTGGCCGTTGGAGCCGGTTTGGCCCCATACAATCGGGCCGGTTTTGTAGTTCACCGGGTGGCCGAAAATATCCACCGACTTACCGTTGGACTCCATGTCCAGCTGCTGCAGGAAAGAAGGCAACTGGTTCAGCGCTTGGTCGTAGGGCACGATGGCCTGGGTTTCCGCGCCAATGAAGTTGATGTACCAAATGCCGATCAGCGCCATCAGTACCGGCATGTTCTGAGCGAAAGGCGCTTCGATGAAGTGGCGGTCCATTTCATGGGCGCCTTCCAGCAGCTCGATAAAGCCTTCGAAGCCAATCGAGAGCGCAATGGGTAGGCCAATGGACGACCACATGGAGTAGCGGCCACCCACCCAGGCCCAAAACTCGAATACGTTCTCTTCGCGAATGCCGAACTCCATGGCCGCTTTGCGGTTGGTGGAGGCAGCAATGAAATGCGCGCCCACGTCGGCATCATCTCCGGCATTTTCCAGAAACCAGCGGCGTGCGGTCTTGGCGTTGAGCAGGGTTTCCTGGGTGGAGAAGGTTTTGGTCGAGACGATGAACAGTGTGGTGGCGGGGTCGAGTCGGGAGAGCACTTTTTGAATATGGGTGCCGTCCACGTTGGAAACGAAGTGGAAGTGCAGCTCCGGGTGGCGATACTTCAACAGCGCACGCACTGCCATGTTGGGGCCGAGATCCGAACCGCCAATGCCGATATTGACCACGTCTTTGATGCGCTGGCCGTTATAGCCTTTCCACTCGCCGCTGCGCACCGCTTCGGAGAACAGTTTGATCTGCTCACGGGTTCTGGTGATTTCTGGCATCACGTCTTCGCCGTCCACGTACACCGGCTCATCGCCCAAATGGCGTAGGGCGGTGTGGAGTACCGGACGGTTCTCAGTCACGTTGATAATGTCGCCAGAGAACATCTGGGCGCGGCGCTGCACCAGGGCGGAGTGGTCGGCCAGCTCGATCAGTTTGGCCAGCACCTCGTCCGATACCTGATGCTTGGAGTAATCCAAAAAGAGGCCGCCGACGCGCAGGCTCATTTTTTCAAAGCGCTGCGGGTCATGCGTAAAGTAGTCACGAATACGGTCATTGGCGGTTTTATCGCGCAGGCGCTCTAGGGCCTGCCAAGTAACGCTGCGAGTGAGTTGAAACATAACGGGCGGTCCTGTTGTTTTTACATCTGTTTTACATCGTTATCGCTAACGGGGCGTGTCCGACCCCTGGCGTCGCTTTTTTTTATGTAAAAATACTACATATTGCGCGCGTGAGAACAACAGTTAGCGATACATGGTAAGAAAAATGGTTAATAAAACAGCGGGGTGGCGGTCGTCTTGAACGGCTGACTGAAAAAACAAAAGGGCGAGATTGCCTCGCCCTTAGTGTGCCGCTTTTAGCTGGCAACGGCTACTTGGGCAGCGCCACGTTTGATAAACGCGTAGCCCAGGCCGGTGATCAATGAGCCCACCACAATGGCGCCCAGGTAAAGCAGAGCGGGAGTAATGGCGTTAGGAATCAGCAGCACGAAGATACCGCCATGGGGGGCCATCAGCTTGGCACCCACCAGCATGGAGAGCGCACCCGTGACCGCGCCCCCGGCGATACAGGCGGGAATCACGCGCAGCGGGTCTTTCGCAGCGAAGGGAATCGCGCCTTCACTGATAAAGCATAGGCCCAGCACGAACGAGGCTTTACCCGCTTCCCGCTCGGGGGCGGAGAACTTGTTGCGCGCCACGAAGCTGGCAATGCCCATACCAATGGCGGGCACCATACCTGCCGCCATGATCGCGGCCATCGGGCCGTAGGTTTCAGAGGCCAACAGGCCGACGCCAAAGGTGTAGGCCGCTTTGTTGACCGGGCCACCCAGGTCGAAGCACATCATGGCGCCGAGCAGAATGCCCAGCAGCACGGCATTGGTCGAGCCCATGGACTCCAGGAAGCTGGTGAGCGCGCTCAGCACGGCAGCCACCGGCTCGCCAATCACGTAGATCATCGTCAGGCCGGTGACCAAGCTGGCAATCAGCGGGATGATCAGAATCGGTTTGAGCGACTCGACGCTGGAGGGCAGCTTCACGTAGCGCGTGACGGCGAGTGCCACATAGCCCGCCAGGAAACCGGCCAGAATACCGCCGATAAATCCGGAGCCAATCTCGGCGGCCAACATGCCGCCAATCATGCCGGGGGCAATGCCGGGGCGGTCGGCAATCGAGTAGGCGATGTAGCCCGCTAGAACGGGAATCATCAGCGCGAAGGCCGTGCCGCCACCAATCTGCATTAGCGCGGCGGCCAGGGTGCCTTCCTCCTGGAAGGCCTCGATACCGAACACGAACGAGAGGGCGATGAGCAGGCCGCCTGCGACCACCATGGGCAGCATGAACGACACGCCAGTCAGCAGGTGCTTATAAATGCCTTTTTCTTTGATGCTTTTTTTGGCCGTGGCGCTGCCTGCAGTGCTGGTGCCGTCTTCCACGGCGGCGTCAGTGAGGGCGGCCTCCAGGGTCGGGCGCGGCTTTTTGAGCGCGTTGCCGGTCGACGTTCGGTAAATTCGCTTACCCGCAAAGCGCGAGGGGTCGACTTCGATATCGCAGGCCAGCACGACGACATCGGCGGCGGCGATTTCCGCTTCCGTGAGTTTGTTTTGCGCGCCCACCGAGCCTTGGGTTTCCACACGAATCTGGTGGCCCATGGCCTTACCCGCTTCGGCCAGCGCTTCGGCGGCCATAAAGGTATGGGCAACACCGGTGGGGCAGGCGGTGACGGCAACGATGTTTTTACCCCCCGCACTGCTAGTCGGGGCAGCCGCTGTGGCTGCCGGGGCACTGTAGATCGGCGCTTCCCGCTTAGCTTGGCTTAAAAAGGCGCTGGGGTCGGGCAGGGCGCTGGCAATAGGAGCCTGGAATAGCCGCTTGCCTTCGAACCGCTCCGGGGCGGGCACGTGGTCGGCAGCTACGACGATCAAATCGGCGTTGGCGATCTGTTCAGCGCTGGCGGCTTGCAGCGGCGCAATTTCGCCGTGCATCTCCACATGAACGTTCCAGCCTAGCCGCGTGGCGGCTTGCTCTAGGCGCTTGGCGGCCAGGAAAGTGGTCGCCATGCCGCTGGGGCAGGCGGTAATCAGAATGAGGTTCATCGCGTGGCTCCCTCGGTGTGGGTGTCGTCAAGACGCCGTACCCGGGTCTGTTGTTGGAGTGAGTCGAAATCATCGGCGTGGGGGGTGCCCACCCCGACGTGGCGTACCGCTTCGGCAGAAAGCGCCGTCGCAAAACGAAGCGTATCGACGGGTGTGTGCTGGCTCAGCAGCCCATGCAGCATGCCCGCCACAAAGGTGTCACCCGCGCAAACGGTGTTTGTGGCGGTGACAGTGGGCGGCGTGGATTGCCAAGTGCCGTGCTGGCTCACCCATAGAACGCCTTCGGCACCTGCTGAAATCAGCGCGTGTTCGATACCGCTGGCGTGCAGCCGTTCGGCGGCAGCTTGGCGCTGCTGGTCGGTATCGAGCGTGCTACCGGCCCAGTCGGCCAGCTCGGTTTCGTTGGGCTTTACTGCGGCAGGCTGCGCGGCAATCGCCGTGAGCAGCGCCGGACCGCTGGTATCTACCCACAGCGGCACTGCGAAACCTTTCAAGAAGGCAAGCAGCTCGCCGAACGCGGGTTGATCGATACCGGGAGGCAGGCTGCCCGCCACCACCACGGCCTCGGGCGGCGCACTACCATCGAACAAGCCGCCGAGCGCAGCGCGTAAAGCCTCCAGGTGGGCAGCTTCGATGGGCATGCCGGGGCCGTTGATATCGGTCACGCGGCCGCTCTGCTCGGCAAGTTTGGCGTTAATGCGCGTGCTGCCCGGCACCCGCACGAAGGCGTCGATGACGCCGTAACGGGGAAAGGCGAGGCTGAACGGAGCATCGTTCTCTTCGCCCAAAAAACCGCTCACGATCACCTCGTGACCTAAACTTGCCAACACCCGCGCGACGTTCACGCCTTTACCGGCCGCTTCTAGCTGCGCGGTGGTGGGGCGGTTGACGTGTCCCAGCGTCAGCGCCTCCAGATTGAAAGCGAGATCCAGCGCGGGGTTGAGCGTAATACAGACGACTCGTGCCATTAGCGGGCCTCCAGGGCGTCGCGTACCTCGTCGCTGGTCGCCTTGCCGAGCGCGAGCTGCGCCGTGGCCTGGGCATCTGCCAAGTCGAATTCACGCAGGCGAGCTTTGACCAACGGGATTTGACGCGCGCTGACCGAGAGTTCATCGACACCCAGGCCCACCAGCACTGGCACGGCCATGGCGTCGGAGGCTAGCTCACCACACACGCCGACCCATTTACCGTGTGCATGGGCGGCCTCTACGGTCATTTGTATCAAGCGCAGTACCGCCGGATGCAGGCCATCAGCTTGAGCGGAGAGCTCTGGATGGCCGCGGTCAATGGCCAGTGTGTACTGGGTCAAATCGTTGGTGCCGACCGAGAAGAAGTCCACTTCGGCGGCCAGCGTCGGGGCTAACAAGGCACTCGATGGGACCTCGATCATCACGCCAAGCTGCACGTCGGTGGCGCGCTGCTGGGGGGCGATCTCGGTGAGCAGGCGGTCATAGATCGCTTTCGCCGCGCGGAATTCGGCCACGTCTTTGACCATCGGCAGCATGATGCGCAGCGGTTTGCCGACGGCGGCCATCAGCAGTGCGCGAATCTGGGTTTCCAGCACGTCCGGCTGGGTCAGCGCTAGGCGAATACCCCGCAGGCCGAGGAAGGGGTTGTCTTCCTGGGGCACTGGCCAATAAGGCAGCGGCTTGTCGCCGCCCACGTCCAGGGTGCGGGCGACGAGCGGGCGGCCGTCGAGGGCATCGGTCGCTTCGCGGTATTCGGCGATTTGCGTGGCGAGATCCGGCGCGCTGGAGTAGGCCATGAACAGAAACTCGGTGCGCAAAAGGCCGACGCCTTCCGCACCACGCTCGACCGCATCGGCGGCGTGGGCGGTGTTGCCGAGGTTGGCAGCCACTTCCACCTTGTGGCCGTCGCGGGTTTGCGCTTGCTCGAATCGCAGCTCCCAGGCGTCCGCTTCACGCTGCTGCTGGTCGAGCAGCTGCTGTTCGGCGCGGCGCAGGCGCTCCTCGGAAGGTTGCGACGTCACGCGGCCGCGCTCGCCATCCAGAATCATCATGCCGCCGTTATGCAGCGCCATCACCGCTTCACCGGCACCGACCACAGCAGGAATGCCCAGCGCACGGGCCAAAATAGCGCTGTGGGCGGTTGCACCGCCGCGCACGGTCAGCAGGCCGCGCACACGGGAGGTATCCAGGCGGGCCACGTCAGAGGGGCCGATATCGTCCATGACCAAGATATAGGGGTGGTCGGGTGGCTCGGGCAGGCTGACGTCGCAAAGCACGCCGAGCACGCGGCGGCCGACATCGCGAAGGTCGGCGGCGCGTTCGGCCAGCAGTCGGTCGGCCAGCATCTCTTGAGCGTGGGCGGCGGTGTCGATGGCTTCCCACCAGCCCGCTTCCGCCGAGCGGCCTTCACGAATGGCGTCGATGGCCGCCTGGTGAAGTTCGGGGTCGTCGAGCATCTCTTCATGCATGGAGAGAATGTCCGCGACTTCGCCGCCGGGCGCTTTATGTACCAGCGCCTGAAGCTGGGTGGCGCCTTCTTTCAGGGCCGCTTCCAAGCGGGCGATCTCGTCGTCGGGCTGATTGGCGTGCTCAGGATAGTCGAACTGCATCGGGCGAATGACGAACACCGGGGCAATCGCCAAACCGGGCGAGGCGGCAACGCCGGAATGGGGCGTATCGGCAGCGAGTGGTTCGACGGCGGGCTTACTGGTGCTAGCGGCTGGGGCCGCGTCGCGACCGCCATCGAAGGGCGTGACTTTCTCACCCAAGCCACTCTCGACGGCGGCGGCAATGGCGTCTAACGCGGCATTTGCCTGTTCGCCCTCGGCGGAGAAAATCAGCCACTGGCCGCGGCGCGCACCCAAACCAATCACTTTGGTCAAGCTTGCGGCGGAGACGGTAGTGGCGCTGCCCTCTTCCAGGCGCACGTTGATGGGCATGGGCTGGGCACGAGCGATCTGTACCAGCTGTTTGGCCGGGCGAGCGTGCAGGCCGTGGGGGTTCAGAACGCGCACCCGGCGGGTTTGGGTGCTGGCGGTTTCACCGGCCAGTGCCGCCAGTAGCTGAGCACTGTTTTTGCCTAAGAAGCTGTCGCTTTCGCCGTTTTCCAGTACCGCCATCAACTGTTCGAGCAGCGGCAGGTGAGCGTCACCGCTGGCAGCGAGGCAGAACAGCGCATGCACCGGATGACCGCGGTGCTCGAGCGTGCTATCGGCGGGGGTGGCAACGCCTAGCGCGGGTTGGTTTACGCCTTGGGCGCTGCTCGAGAGCCACAGGCCTTTGCCCAGCCACTGGGGCTGGGCGCTCGCCACGGTACCGATAAAGCCATTATCCACGCAGCCGCTTTGACGCAGCCGCGCAGCCGCCGCCAGGGCCAGCTCCTGCGGGTCACGGGCGGGGAAGTTGATACATAGCGTATCGGCATCCAGGCGGGGGGCTAGTGACGGCTTAGAGAGCAGGCGTGCAACATCGGCGGCGGAGCTGGCGCGAGCCAACTCGCTTGCCACGCCGTCGCGGTCGAGGACGTGGGTTAGCTGGCGCAAAATATCCAGGTGTTCGTCGTTTTGTGCCGCTATCGTGACCAGTACGTGAACGGTGTTGCCGTCGTGCCACTGAACCCCCTCAGGGAACTGCAGCACCCGCACGCCGGTACGCTTGACGTGTTGGCGGCTTTCCGGGGTGCCGTGGGGAATCGCAATGGCATTGCCTAAGTACGTCGAGGACTGCGCTTCGCGGGCGTGGAGGCCATCGCGGTACTCGGCCGCCACCAGGCCAGCCTCTGCCAGAGCGTTGGCGGCGCTGTCGAGCGCAGCTTGCCAGTTGTCCGCATGGCGGTCGAGCAAGATGTCATCGGGGCCGAGTGTCAACATAGGGGTCTCCTGTAAACGCGGTCAGGCAACGGCAACGTCTGCGATTGGCGGCGAAAGTGCGCGCATAAAACGTTAGTCGTAGATCGTTGTGGTTAACTGGATGAATCGTGTCACCTGTGTATAGTGGCTATGCTGAATCGATTCACTTTTCGACACAAGGGTTGTCTTTTAAGACTTTGGTCTGAAGAGGGTAAAACGGCTGCTAAACTGCCGTCTTCATCTAGGGAGAAACCAGCATGACACTTGCCGATATTGCCCGGCTTGCCGGGGTTTCGCGCACCACGGCAAGCTATGTAATCAACGGCCAGGCCGAACAGCGGCGTATTAGCCCGGCCACCATCGATAAAGTGATGGCCGTGGTGCGTCAGCACCGCTATCACATCGATCCTCAAGCTGCCGCGCTGCGCCGTGGCGCGAGCCGTTTGATTGGTTTGATCGTGCCGGATTTAGAGAACATCAGCTATGCGCGCCTTGCCAAGCGCCTGGAGCGCGGTGCCCGCGAACGCGGCTACCAGCTGCTGGTGGTGAGTTCCGATGACTGCGCGGATAGTGAGCGCGCGCTGGCCTTGGCGCTGCGCGCCCAGCGCTGTGAGGTGCTGATTACCGCCAGCTGTCTGCCAGAGAGCGACACTTTTTATACGGATTTGGCCGACGAAGGCTGGAGCGTCGTTGGGATGGACCGTGGCCTGACACCCGAGCGTTTTGCCAGCGTGGTGAGCAATGACCAAGAGGCGGCTTACGCGCTGACGCGCTCGGTGATGGAGGGGTCAACGCGTCGCATTGCCTGGTTGGATGCTATGCCCGAGCTCTCGGTGAGCCGTGAGCGCCGTGCGGGTTTCTTTGCCGCCTTGGAAGACCAGGGGGTTGAGGCGACCACCTTCAGCGGCGAGCGTTACGAGCGGGATGTGGGCGTGGCGCTGGCGCAGCAAGCGTTTGCGGCGGGCGAGGTGGATGCGCTGGTCACCGCCTCTTACGCACTCATGGAGGGCGTCTTCGATGAGCTGCTGGCTCGAGGTGGGATGCCGAGGACACTTCGGTTAGCCACCTTCGGCGATCATCGCCTGTTGGATTTTCTACCCCAGTCGGTCAATTCGGCACGGCAAGATTACGACCGCATCGCCGAGCTGACGCTTCAGTGCGCGCTCGGCGCGATGAACGGAAGCTACCAATGCGGTCAGCAGGTGGTGGCACGCCACCTGCGTACTCGTTAAGCAAAAGGTGCGCGCGGTTATACCGTGCGGGCATTTGCCCAGGCATTCGCGTCGGGGATCGACATATCGTAGCGTTCGGCCAAGTAGGGCGAGGAGAGCAGAAAGTCAGCACTCGCCGCATTACAGGCCACCGGCACGTTCCACAGCGCCGCCAAACGCAGCAGCGCTTTCACATCCGGGTCGTGGGGCTGCGGTGCAAAGGGGTCCCAGAAGAAAATCAGCACGTCGAGCTGCTGCTCGGCGATACGTGCACCGATCTGCTGGTCGCCGCCCAGCGGCCCGCTCATCAAGCCTTCTACCTCTAGCCCCAGGGCGGTCTTCAGCCGCCCGGCGGTAGTGCCCGTGCCAATCAGCGTGTGCTGGCTCAGCGTCTCCTGCCAGCGCGTCGCCCACTCCAACATCTCGGTTTTTTTGCCATCGTGGGCTATCAACGCAATACGCTTGCGCGGTTGCAGCGTGCGCACCGCTTGGCGGGGTGGGCGGGCATCGTTCATGGCATGGCTCTCCTGGTCATTCGCTTGTTATTCATCGTCCGTCGAGACGGTTATTCATTCGGCGTCGACGGCCAGTACTTTCATGGTGTTGGTGCCGCCATGGGCGTTCATGTGGTCGCCGCGAGTAAGAATGACATGCTCGCCTGGGCGTGCCAATCCATGGGCTTTCAGCAGCTTGATGGCTTCCTGGTTCACTTCGGTCGCCTCCATGTGCGTGGTATCGAATGGAAGCGAGACCACGCCGCGGTAGAGCGCCATGCGCCGCTGGGCGATGGGGCTATGGGCCAAGCCTACGATTGGCAGGCCCGACCGGATGCGCGAGGCAATCAGCGGCGTGTAGCCGGTGGAGGTCATGCAGGCAATGGCGCGTACGCCGGTCAGATGGTTGGCGGCGTACATGGCGGAGAGCGCAATGGTTTCATCGATCCGCTCGAAGCCTTCATGGATGCGGTGGCCGGAGGCTTGAGCAATGCGCTCGCGCTCGGCACCCAGGCAGACGCGGTCCATGGCTTCGATGGTTTCCACCGGATAGTCGCCCGCTGCGGTTTCTGCCGAGAGCATGACGGCATCGGTGGCGTCGAGCACGGCGTTGGCTACGTCGAAGACTTCCGCACGGGTGGGGAGCGGCGATTCGATCATCGACTCCATCATTTGGGTGGCGGTGATCACCGCGCGATTCAGCGAACGGGCATGCTTGATAATACGCTTTTGCGTGCCGATCAGCGCCTCATCGCCAATCTCTACGCCCAGGTCGCCGCGAGCGACCATTACCGCTTCCGATGCTTCGATGATGGCGTCCAAGGTGTCGTCGTTGGCGACGGCCTCGGCACGCTCCAATTTCGCCACCAACCCGATCTCTTTGCCCTCGTCACCCAGTAGAGCACGCGCTTCCTGCATGTCGGCGGCGCTGCGTGGGAACGAAACGGCGAGGTAATCCACGCCAATCTCGATGGCGGTTTTCAGGTCTTCTTTATCCTTATCGGTCAGCGCTGGGGCGGAAAGGCCGCCGCTTTGCTTATTGATGCCTTTATTGTTGGACAGCTTGCCGCCCACGTGAACTCGGGTGTGAACTTCTTGCCCAACGATAGACGTGACGTCCAGCACGACGCGACCATCGTCCAGCAGCAGACGGTCGCCGGGGGTGACGTCATCGATGAGCGCTTTGTAGTCGCAGCCGACGCGCTCGCTGCTGCCGCCATTGGCATCTAGTGCCATGTCCAGCACGAACGGTTGACCGACCTCTAGATGAACGGCGCCTTCGGCAAAGCGCGAAATGCGAATTTTAGGGCCCTGCAAGTCGCCGAGGGCGGCGACACTGCGGCCCAGGCGCTGGGCGATCTCGCGGACAGCGTTGAGGCGTTTGCGATGATCATCGGCAGACCCATGGGAGAAGTTGAGGCGCACCACGTCAACGCCTGCTTTTAGCATGGCTTCCAATACCCCAGGGCGGTCGCTGGCTGGGCCAAGCGTGGCGACGATTTTGGTACGGCGTAGGGGAGTCGAGGACGTTGCGCGTGTCATAGGGGCTCCTGGGGGCAGCGTTGCTGAACGTGGCCCGATAAAGGGCGGGTGAATCGTTGATTAAGTATTGGACTACGATAGCCTTTATATAGTAATTTTACTACATATTGGATAGTTATTAGCCTTTAGGGGCGGTTATGGCAGGTTTTAATCGGCCTACAGGTGATTAAATACGTATTTTTAGTAATTTTTTTACTGGATACGCCATCTACGACCACTGCTTGATTGAGGTGCTACCATGACAATAAGAGTTGCCATTAACGGATTTGGACGGATTGGCCGCAACGTACTGCGTGCACTGTATGAAAACGGCTACCGTGATCGCGTTCAGGTCGTTGCGATCAATGATCTGGGTGACCCTTCGCTTAATTCCCATCTACTGCGTCATGATACGGTTCACGGCCACTTCCCCTTCAGTGTCGAGCATGACGCCGAAAGCATCAGCGTAGATGGTGATCGTATTACGATCTCCTCCGAGCGTGATCCGGCCAACCTACCCTGGGCGTCCATGGATATCGATCTCGTCATGGAGTGTACTGGTCTGTTCACCAAGCGCGAGGCGGCTGCCAAGCATATTGCTGCGGGCGCCAAGCGTGTGCTGATCTCAGCTCCCAGCCCGGACGCGGATGCCACCATCGTTTACGGTGTGAATGACGACATCCTCACCGCTGAGCACACCGTGGTGTCCAACGCGTCGTGCACGACGAACTGCCTAGCACCGGTTGCCAAAGCGCTGAACGACGCTGTTGGTATCGAAAACGGCCTGATGACCACGGTTCATGCCTACACCAACGACCAAAACCTGTCGGATGTGTACCACTCCGACCCCTACCGTGCCCGTAGCGCTACCCACTCCATGATTCCGACCAAGACCGGCGCTGCCGCTGCAGTAGGTCTGGTATTACCGGAGCTGGCGGGCAAGTTCGACGGTTTGGCGGTGCGCGTACCGGTGATCAACGTCTCTCTGGTGGATCTGACTTTCACGGCAGGACGTGATACGACCAAAGAGGAGATCAACGAGATCGTCGAGAAAGCCGCCGCGAACTCCCCTGTCCTGGCGGTTAACGCCCAGCCGCTGGTCTCCATCGATTTCAACCACGATGCGCACTCGTCTACCTTTGACGCGAATCACACCCGCGTTAATGGCCGGTTGGTGAAAATCATGGCGTGGTACGACAACGAGTGGGGCTTCTCCAACCGCATGTTGGATACCGCCATCGCCATGCAGAAAACTGCGCAGTAATCCCGCCGTTTAGGGGCTGTCCGCTAAGGACAGGTATCGCCCAACAGCAGCTCGGTCTGGAGCAGCTGTTGGGTCTTGGGTATTCGCCCCAGAATCATTTTGGCCGCGACACGTCCTTTGCCCGCGCTGTCCTGGCGCACGGTCGTCAATCGAGGGGCACGATATTGCCCTTCGGCAATGCCATCGAACCCCGTGATGCGTAACGCCTTCGGCACCTGGATGCCTCGCTGTTCCGCCAGCGTCAGCGCGGTCAGAGCAATCCGATCCGACATGCACAGCAGCAGATCGGGACGCTGCTCTGCTGGCTGATCGAGGATCTCGGTGATCACCGGCGAGCACACATCGAACACGTTCTCCTCGATGTTCCATAGCGGAATGGTATCGGTATCGAACCCGTGTTCACTGAGCGCGGCGTGAAACCCGGCGAGGCGTGCTCGGCTGATCGTGCTGCTGTCGGGAAGCAACGTATGCGCCTTCGTTACTCGGCCATTACAGGGCTCTCTGGTCAGCCGCAGGTTGATGATGGCAGGCCGGGTAGGACGCTGTTTAAGGGCATGCATGGCCATGGCGTAGCTAGCGTCACGGTCATCGATATGCACCGTGGGGCAGCCGTCGATATCGAAGTCGACCGAGACCAGCGGACGCTGCGACGGCAGTTCGTTCAACAGTTTATTGTTGGGCATCAGGCCGTAGACGATGAAGCCATCGGCAATGTTGGCCGAGCCGGGCGGTTGTGATGCGTGCCCCCGGCCTGGAAGCAGCAGCAGGGTATGGCCATGGGCATCCAGGACTTCCGCTACACCGGAAAGAAACTCACTGGCGACGGCATCGTTCAAGCTGTAAGTCAGGCTTTCGGCCAGAATCACCGCCACGATGCTGGAGCGGCCGGTGCGCAGGCTGCGCGCTTTGGCATCGGGGCCGTTATACCCCAGGCGTTTGGCTTCTTTGAGAATGCGATCGCGCAGCAGCGGAGAGAGCTGGTCGGGGCGATTGAAGGCGTTGGAAATCGTCGCAGTAGAAACGCCGAGTTCGAGCGCAAGGTCCTTTAAGGTCATTCGGCGAGGGGTGGTCACGGAGCTTCCTAAACTGGTGAAGAGTATGGGCGGAGAGAGTGCGTGCCGGACGCCTTTACAGCGCAGGCTAATTATTGAATTGTCGCGCACAAGAATAACGGCCTTGACGGTCTGACGACTACCCTCTTTGCAAGGTGCCTCATCCAGCCAAGGCCGTTATGGGTCTTTCTATCCGTGTTTAAGCGGCCGAGCGCGCCTTGGCTAGTGTCAACGCGGCGCCGCTCTCATCGAACAGGTGGACGTGTTCGGTATCCGGTACCAGCGACACCTGCTGGCCCTCTTGCCACTGGCTGGGCGCTTCGCTGCGATGGATGAGCAGCGTCGAGCCCGCTTTCGGCTCCAGATAGACGTAGACCTCGTTGCCCAGGTACTCGACGTTGACGATATCGAAGCAGTTATCGCCTTGAGGCGCTTCCAAGCGAAGGTGCTCGGGCCGCACGCCAAGCGTGAGCGAGGTGCCCTGTGAGTAAGCGTCGCCCGCTTGGGGCAGTGAGACCTCGCCGATGCCCGCTGCTTTGACGCGGCAGCCTTCGGCGGCGCCGCTGATCAGCTCGGCGGGCATAAAATTCATGGTAGGCGAGCCAATGAAGCCCGCGACGAATTGGGTGGCCGGACGCTGGTACAGCTCGTGGGGACTGCCCACTTGCTCCACATGGCCCCGGTTGAGCACTACGATCTTATCCGCCAGGGTCATGGCTTCGACCTGATCGTGGGTCACGTAGATCATGGTAGAGCCAAGACGGTTGTGCAGGCGGGCGATTTCGTTACGCATCTGCACCCGCAGCGAGGCATCCAGGTTGGAGAGCGGCTCGTCGAACAGCAGAATGCGCGGCTCCCGCGCCATGGCACGTCCCATCGCCACGCGCTGGCGCTGGCCGCCAGAGAGGGCTTTGGGTTTGCGGTGCAGCAGCTCTTCCAGCTGCAGGATTTTGGCCGTGCTCATTACCCGCTCGTGAACGGTCTCTTTAGCAGTGTTGGCCAGCTTTAGGCCAAAGGCCATGTTGTCGTAGACGGTCATGTGCGGGTAGAGCGCGTAGGACTGAAACACCATGCCGACGCCGCGCTCGCGGGGGGGTAGGTCGTTCACCACGGTGCCGCCAATGTTCAGGTCGCCATCGGTGATCGATTCGAGCCCTGCAATCAGGCGCAGTAGGGTGGATTTACCGCAGCCGGAGGGACCCACGAACACGACGAACTCGCCGTCGCCAATGGAAAGATCGACGTCTTTGATGATGTGGTCGCGGCCAAATACCTTGTTGACCTTTTCAAGCGTAACACTTGCCATGGTAACTCCTTGCCGACCTCGACCTGAGCGGGTCGGCTATCGTTATTAACTGTTATGGGCGGCGTTTAGGCAACCTGCATAAAGGCGGCTTGGTACGCGGGCAGCGTGAGTGTGCTGCCGTCTCGCGTGGCGGTAAAATGGGCGACCGGCAAGTCGCTGGCGACCTCCACGGGCAGGGTGGTTTGCTGCTCTTGCCCGGTCAGGTTGAAAACACATAGCAAGATCTCGTCGCCTTTTTGACGGGTAAAGCCGAGCAGGTCGTCACCGACGTCGACCAACGATAAATCGCCATCGAAGAGGGCGGGGTGGCGGCGGCGGAACGCCAGCAGGGCGCGTACGGTATTGAGTGTGGCGTTGGGGTCGTCTTGCTGGCGGCTCACCGCCAAATCCAAGTGACGAGCTTCCATGGGCAGCCACGGCTCTACTGGCGAGAAGCCACCCTGATCGCCGTCGGTCCAGGGCATGGGCGTGCGGCAGCCGTCGCGGCCTTTGAACTCGGGCCACAGCACTTTGCCGTAGGGGTCTTGAATGCGCTCGAAGGGCACGTCCGCTTCCGGTAGGCCCAGCTCTTCGCCTTGGTACAGGCACACGCTGCCGCGCAGTGAGAACAGCATGGCCAGCATCACTTTTGGGTAGGCGTGGGGGTCTTCCTCAGCGCCCCAGCGGGTCGCACTGCGCACCACGTCGTGGTTGGACGTGGCCCAGCAAGGCCAGGCGTCGCCCGCCAAGCGTTGGAAGCGTTCGATCACTTCGCGCAGGTAGCTGGCGGAGTGGGGCATGTTGAGCAGGTCGAAGGTGTACGCCATGTGCAGCTTATCGCCACCGGCAGTGTATTCGGCCATGCGTTCTAGCGGATTATCGTCGCCAATCTCACCCACGGTGGTGGTGCCGGGGTACTCATCCATCAGCGCACGCAGGTCTTTGAGGAAGTCCAGATTTTCCGGCCGGCTGAGGTCGTAGACATGGCGCTGCCAGGTGTAGGGGTTCGCTTCCGGTGCCCCCAGGGTTTTGGCTTCGCCTGTCGGTACCGGCGGGTTGTCCCGCAGTTCGGCGTCGTGGAAGTAGAAGTTGACCGTATCCAAGCGGAAGCCGTCTACGCCCAAATCCAGCCAGAAACGCATGTTGTCGAGCTGCGCCTGACGGGCTTCCGGGTGGTGGAAGTTCACGTCCGGCTGGCTGGTCAGGAAGTTGTGCAGATAGTACTGCTGGCGCCGGGAGTCGAAGGTCCACGCCGAGCCGCCAAAAATCGACAGCCAGTTGTTGGGCGGCGTGCCGTCGGGTTTCGGATCGGCCCATACGAACCAGTCGGCTTTAGGATTGGTGCGATTCTGGCGGCTCTCCTGGAACCAGGGGTGCTGATCGGAGGTATGGCTGATCACCTGGTCGATCATCACTTTCAAGCCCAGCGAGTGAGCTTTTTCCAGCAGCGCCTTGAAGTCTTCCAGCGTGCCGAACATGGGGTCTACGTCGCGGTAGTCACTCACGTCATAGCCGAAGTCGAGCATCGGAGAAGTAAAGAAGGGCGATAGCCAGATGCCGTCCACGTTGAGGGAGGCCACGTAATCCAGCTTTTCGGTGATGCCGTTCAGATCGCCTACGCCGTCGCCGCGGCTGTCCAAGAAGCTACGCGGATAGATTTGATAAATAACGCCGCCGCGCCACCACATCATGTTGTCTTGCATTACTGTGTTCCTTAAAAACGGTTGCTGAGTTTGATCAGCGAATTCATGGGACCATGGTGTGAAGGCGGTTAGCCCTTCACGGCACCCGCGGTCAGGCCGGACACGATGCGGCGCTGGAAAATGATGACCAGAATCACCAGCGGTACGGTGACCACGACGGAGGCTGCCATGATCGGCCCCCAGGGCAGTTCGTAGGCACTACCGCCTGACAGAAGGGCAATCGCAACCGGCACCGTGCGCTGCGCATCGGTCAGTGTGAAGGTCAGTGCGAACAGAAACTCGTTCCAGGCGGCGATGAATGCGAGCAGGCCCGTGGTCGCCATGGCGGGCCACATCAGCGGCAGAAATACCTTGGTGATGGTCACCCAGGGCGTTGCCCCATCCATGATCGCCGCCTCTTCCAGCTCCATGGGGAGCTGCTTCATGAAGGTGGTGAGCACCCACACCGTAAAGGGCAGGGTAAAGATGGTGTAGCTGAGAATGAGGCCTGCCGGGTTGTTGTAGAGGTTCAGCGCGCGAATCACTTCGAACAGCCCAGAGAGAACGGCCACTTGAGGGAACATCGACACGCCGAGAATGACCAGCAGCACGGTGGAGCGGCCGCGAAAGCGTACCCGACCCAGCGCGTAAGAAGCGGTGATGCCTAGCAGCAGCGCGATGAATACCACGCTGAACGCGACGATGATCGAGTTGAAGATCGCCCTCACGAAGCTCGATTGGCTAAAGATCTGTGCGTAGTTGTCCAGATTCCAGGTCGAGGGCCATAGCTCCACGCGGAACAGGTCGCTGGAGGGTTTTACCGAGGTAATGACGGCGTAGTAGAACGGGAAGACCGCGTACACCATGATGACGGCAATCAGTGCCCAGAACCCGACGCGTTTCGCTACTTTGGCTAACTGACGGCTGTTCATCAGTCACCTCCCAATTGAATCTGTTTGCGGCCAAGGTAGAGATAAGCCACGGTGGCCAGCGCGATGATCAAGAACAGCAGCGTGGATGCGGCGCTGCCGTAGCCGACGTCCTGAAACTCGACGAGCTGCTGGCGCGCGTAGACCGACATCGACATCGTGCTGGTGGAGTTGGAGGTCAACACGTAGATCACGTCGAAGACCCGCAGGGCATCCAGCAGGCGGAAGATGACCGCCACCATCAGCGCCGGGGTAATCAGCGGTAGCGTGACCTTGAAGAACACGCGCACCGGATGAATGCCATCCACCTCGGCGGCTTCGTAGCAATCTTTGGGCAGCATCTGCAGCGCGGCCAGGACCAACAGAGCCACGAAGGGAATCGTTTTCCACACGTCGACCATGATCACCGCCCACATGGAGTAGGTGGCGCTCGCGGTCCAAGCGATGGGGTTATCAATAATACCGACCATCATCAGCAGGTGGTTGATGATGCCGAACTGGTCGTTGAGCATCCACGCCCACATCTGAGCCGACACGATGGTAGGAATGGCCCAGGGAATCAGCACGGCCGCCCGAACGATCACGCGGCCTTTGAATTCTGCGTTCAAAATCAGTGCGACGATGACGCCGAAAACGACTTCCAGCGATACCGACACCACCGAGAAGTAAACCGTGTTCCACACGGACTGCCACCACACTGGGTCCGCCAGCACGCCAAACCAGCGGCCGTTGTCGTAGACCAGGTAGTTTTCGAAACCGATCAGATTCGCCGAGCCCAAATCGGAGAGCGACGCATCGGTAAAACTCAGGAAAAACGTACGTAGTAACGGCCAGCCCGCCACCAGCGTGAGGGCAATCAGCATGGGGGCTAAGAACAGCCACGCCGCCTTGACGCGTTGGCGGCGGACCTTGGTACCCCGTTGCCGCCGCGCTGGCGTGGCGGAACGCGCCCCGAGGGGCGCGTTTTGGTGAGAGTGGTGAGAAGAGCTCGACATAGGTGTCTCCGCGTTTACCAGTTGCGACGCTTCAGGCGCAGCAATTCGCCTTCAAGGTCGGCGACGGCTTGAGCGCCATCTTTGGTGCCGGACAGCACGTCATGAGAGGTGCTGAAGAACGCGTTGCTGACACGGCCATAGGCATCGCCCGTGGGGGCAGAGGGGCGGGCCACCGCGTTGGTGAACGTATCGTAAAGCGTGCCGAAGAAGGGCACGGCATCCAGCACTTCCTGGTCTTGGTAGAGCGAATCGATCGTCGGGTTGTAAGAAGCCTGAATGGCGCGGCGCTTTTGCTCTTCTTCACCGGTCAGATACGCCACCAGGTCAGCGGCGATCTCAGGATGCTCGCTGTAGCGCGACACGGCCAGGTTCCAGCCGCCCAGGCCCGCGGCGCTCTGGCCCTCTTCACCGCCGGCAGGCAGCTGCACGACGCCTACTTTGCCGCGCACGTCGCTATCGTCACTCTGGGCCAGTGACCACGCGTAGGGCCAGTTGCGCATGAAGACGGCATTGCCGCCCTGGAAAACACCCCGTGCTTCCTCTTCGGTGTAGTTCAGCACGCCTTCCGGGGAGATGTCGCCAATCCAAGAGGCGGCCAGATCCAGCGCTTGGGCAGCGCGCTCGTTGTTGATGGTCACTTCGCCTTCGTTATCGACCACGGTGCCGCCGCCAAAGCTGGCAACCCACTCGAGGGCGTTGACGGTCAGGCCTTCGTAGGCGCGGCCTTGGAACACGAAGCCTTGCATACGGTCGTTGCCCGCTTCACGCTCGGCGTTTTGAATATCGCGCGCGATCTCCGTCATCTCTTGCCACGTGGTGGGCACCTCGTGGCCATGCTTTTCCAGCAGGTCTTCGCGGTAGTAAAGAACACCCGCATCGGTAAACCAGGGCATGGCGACCAGGCGGTCATCGATGGTGTTATTGGTCACGATGGTGTCGAAGTGACCGACTGCGGCGTCTTCACCCAGTACTTCGCGCAGGTCGAGCAGGTGGTTGGCTAGCAGACCGGGCCATACCACGTCGATCTGCATCACATCGATATCGCTGGAGTTAGCGGAGAGAATTTGTTGATAGAGAGACAGGCGCTCAGTAGACGAGTTGGGCGTTGAAACCACATCGACGCTGTGGCCGGTTTTCTCTTCCCAGGCGCGTACGCCTTCTTGGCAAAGGGTCAACTCTGCGCCAACTGCACCACAGGAGATCGTCAGTTCGGCCGCCTGGGCAGACCCGGTGGCACTGGCAAGACTGGCCAAAGCAATAGCTGAAGTGAGTAGTGTCTTTTTCATTACGGCGTTCCTCGGCGTTTATTGTTGTGGGTGATGGGGTATCAATGCGCTCATAGCGCCTACTTAAACGATTAAGTACGCTGCCAGTTAGCCGTCTGTCGTCGTGAAGTTCAATAGCGACTTTTGTCTAATCTATGTCAATTCAATTTCTCTAAGATAAATAACCTTTTAGACATTGGTCGATAATTAGTAAAAGCTTGTTGGTTTACGTGCTCTTAATCGATTAAGTTTCAACTGTCACTCTATCTTCACACAACACGAAAGTTGCTTTGCAACACGTTGGGTCAATCACCTTGTCGCGTTGTTGGGCACAGGCTTCGGCGAGTCGAAGTAACGACACGGGTGGCAGCACTGAAACGCTGGCTTTTTTTACACCGGTTTTGGGGCCGGTGATCAAAAAGTAGGGAGCCAAACGGTTCGGGCGTTCGGGATAAAAAACAATAGGATTTAACACTAGGGTTGAAAAACAATGCATAAAATGACGTTCAAAACACCTTTAGCCATTGCCGTCGCCGCTGCCAGCTTCGGTCTTTGCGGTGCCGCCAATGCTGACATGACCTTGGAAGAGCGCTTTGCCGAGCTGGAAGCACGCATTGCAGCCGCTGAGCAGCGAGCTGAAGCGGCCGAGCGCCGCGCCGAGCTAGCCGAGCAAGGTCGCGGAACCGCGCCTGCATCCAGCGCCCCGGCTGCGGCGACTACCAATGCCGATATCGAAGAGCGCCTGGCCCGCGTCGAACGCCAGGCCAGCGGCGAAGAGGGCTTTTCGTTTAACGTTTACGCCCGATCTGGCCTGCTGATTGGTGAAGATGGCAAAAGTGCACCGGGTGGCCCGTACCTAACGCCCGCCGGTGGTAACGGTGGGGCGGTGGGGCGTTTGGGCAACGAGCCGGACACCTACTCTGAAGCGATCCTGAACTACCGCATGCAGTTCGATAACGGCGCCAAAGCCCGCTACACCACCATGCTGGCCCATGGCACCAACTCCAGCAACGACTGGGTGGGCGATGACACCAACCTGAACGTGCGTCAGGTGTACGCAGAGTTCAGCGATTTGCCGAGCTTTACAGGGGCCTTCGAGAACGCCTCGATCTGGGCGGGTAAGCGCTTCGATCGCAATAACTTCGACATTCACTGGCTTGACAGCGACGTGGTCTTTCTCGCCGGTACCGGTGGTGGTGTGTACGACGTGCAGCTGGCGGAGAACTGGAAAACCAACTTCTCGCTCTATGGTCGCAGCTTCAGCGACTTCCCGGTCGTCAACCGTGAAAACCCCGGTTTGGACGGCGAAAACAGCGATACCGACAACCTTGTCCTGACCTCCAACAACTACTTCGGTAACTGGCAGGTGATGGTCAACGGCATGTCCGCTGCCGATAACGACGAGCGCGACATCGGCGTCGGCCAAACCGCTGCCGATACCGGTTGGCACACCATGGTGGCCTACCACGGTGATAGCTTCTTTGGGTTGGGCGACGGTAACTTCAAGGCCGCCGTACTGCACGGCCAAGGCCTGGGTGCCGAGGTGAAAGGCTTGGGTAGCAACGGCGACTTGACCGATGATGCCAGCGCAACGCGCCTTGCCCTCTACGGCACGACCTACATTGCCCCGCAGTGGCGCATTGCGCCGGCCATCCTGGCGGAAACCAGCGACGACCGTTTTGCTAGTGGCGATAGCTATGATTGGGCCACGCTGAACGTTCGCCTGGCGAACGAAATCAACCAAAACTTCGAAATGCAGTACGAAGCCAGCTACCAGTGGATGGACTTCGAACCGCAGGGTTACAGCGGCCGCAATGCGGTGGACGGCGACTACATGAAGTTCACCATCGCCCCGACCTTCAAGCCGGAAGTGGGCGGGTTCTGGAAGCGTCCTGAAATCCGTCTGTTCACCACCTACAGCGACTGGGATGAGAGCCTGAATAGCTACGGTGCCAGCTCGCTGGGCAGCGACGGCTTCACAGGTGGTGAGTTCACCTTCGGTGTCCAAACCGAAGTATGGTTCTAGGGGAGTACCGCTCGCTAGCAAGACTGCTTTCGATCTCATGGCGGCATGAGCGCCATCTGCCCATGCCGGTTGCCCGCGACTCGTCGCGGGCTTTTTATTGTCCAAATAAGTAGCCTAAGTCATAGACGAGGACGTTGGTAGACACATAGGAGAGGGCCATGCCGCTGCTACAAGAAAAGCTTACCGCACCGACGTTGCCACTGGGCGTCGTGGCAAGGCCGCGCCTCAATGATGCCTTTGCATTGAACGAGCGCGTGCGCCTGCTTCTCGTTCAAGCCCCGTCGGGCTACGGAAAGACCACGCTACTGGCAGAACGCCTACCCGCCCTGGAGCAAGACGCCGCTTGGCTGCGCCTGGACCAGCGCGACAATCGGCCCGAGCGCTTTTTACGCTACTGGCAAGCCGCCATCGATACGCTGTTACGTGAGGATGCGCCGCTGTCGCCTTTGTCTGAGGCGGCGGACTGCGTGGAGCAGCTAGAGCGCTGGCTGGGCGAGCTGCCGAAGCAGCGGACGGCTTGTCGGCTGGTCGTGGATGAGTTCGAGCACCTGACGCACCCCGATATTCTGGCGGGGCTTGCCCACTGGCTGCGTCATCAGCCGCCCTGGCTGACCCTGACCCTGGCCAGTCGCTCCCGGCCTGCGCTGGGCCTTGCCAGCCTGCGGCTGCGGGGCGAACTCGAAGAGATCGATCTAAGCGCCCTGGCCTTCGATAGCGAAGAGGCGCAAACCCTCTGCGCCGAGCAGCTCAGTTTTCCGCCTACTCGGGTGAGCCTGGAGCGGGCGCTGCGCCGCAGCGGCGGCTGGGTGATGGCCCTGAACTGGCTGGTGGAGCGTACGACGACTCGCGCCGGATTCGATGCGCTGGTCGAGCGGCTAAACGGCGGTCATCCCGATTTTGTGGCCTGGTTCGATGAACGGCTGGCCGAGGCGCTGCCCCCTGAGGAGCGAGAGCTACTACTGCAGCTCGGTGTGCTGGAGCGCTTCTCACCTGAATTGATGGCGCGCCTGCTGGAGGGCGAGCGGCTTACCCAGCGGCTCGATGCCTTCGAGCAAGCGGGGCTATTCATCGAGCGGCCCGACCCCCACGCCCAGTGGTACCGCTTTCAACGGCTGTTCGGGGAGTACCTGCGCCACCGCCGCCACGAGCTTAGCTTGGCCACCCAGCGCACCCTGCACCAGCGGGCCAGCCAAGCCTGGCTGGCACTCAACGACCCGATCATGGCGTTGCGCCAAGCCATTTTGGCGGAATCGCCCGAGGAGGTGGCCAGTCTACTGGTCGCGCAAGGGCCAGCGCTGTTGGCCAGCGGGGCCTACGCGCTGCTGGCTCAAGGGCTTGGGCTGCTGGGGGAGCCGCAAATCTCGACACGCCCAGAGCTGGCGCTGCTCTACGGCTGGGTCTCCCATGCGCAGTTCCAGTTCGATATCACCGCACGAGTCATCCAATGGATCGAAGCGCAGCTGGAGGCCCCAGAGTGGCAGCGGCTGACGGCCGAGTTTGCCACCCTGCGCGCCCAATTAGCGATCAATCAGGGCAACGCCGAGCGCGCTGCGCCGCTCGCTGAACAGGCGCTCGCCGTGCCCGCCCGCTATTTAGCCTCCACCCCGCTGACCGCGACCGCCATCTTGAGCGAGGCGCGTTTCGTGCTGGGCTATCTGGACGAGTCGCTGCAACGGGTGCGCGAGGTGGAGCGTCTGGCACGCCAGCGAGAAGATCACCAGCTACTGCTGTGGTCATTCTGCCATCAGTCGGAAACGCTGGTGGCCCAGGGGCGCTTGCAGGCCGCTTACGATATTCAAGAGCGCGCTTTTGCCCATCTGGAGCGGGCAGAGCTCGAGCACCTGCCCGTGGCGGAGTTTCTCTACCGGATTCGCAGCCAGGTGCTTTGGGAGTGGCACCGCCTGGATGAAGCCGAGCAGGCCGCGCTCAAAGGCATTGCCGTGCTCGACAACCAGGGCGAGCGCTGGACGCTACAGTGCCACATTCAACTGGCCAAAATTGCCCAGAGCCGTGGCGATCAGGCTCAGTGCGCTGATCATATTCGGCGGCTGCGTAAAATCCTGGCCGAAGGCGATTACCATATCGACTGGGTGGCCAATGCCCACGCCACGCTGCTGGCCTGGTGGCACTCCACGCAAGACCTCGACGCGGTAGAGCGCTGGCGTCAGGAAGCGCCCACCCCCATCACCGACGGGGCCACCAACCACTTTGCGCAGTGTAACGTACGCAATCACGCCCGGGCGCTCACGCTGCTGGGCCGCTTTGATGAGGCCCGCGCGCTGTTGGAAGCGCTCGAAGTCCATACTCAAAGACTTGGGCTGGTCACCGATGCCAATCGCAACCAGCTCTGCCTCGCGGCCGCTGCGTGGTCGGCTGGCCAGGAGGCGCAAGCCCGCCGCCACATGCATCAAGCGCTCAGTTTGGCGTCTCGCACGGCGTTGATAGGCAGCTTTTTGCGCATGGGCAAACCGTTGGGAGATCTGCTGTCGGGCGTATTGACGGACGGTCCGCTTTCAGCGCTGGAGCAGGCGAGGGCAGAGCGGCTGCTGGCGCTGGCGGGTCAGCAGAAAGATTTTGGAAGCGCCCGACGCTTGATGCTGGATGAAACGGTGATCGCCGATATTGTCGCAAGACCTGACGTGCCGGAGCTGATTCGCACCTCGCCGCTCACCCGACGCGAATGGCAAATCCTGGGGTTGATTTACGCCGGGCTCTCCAATGAGCAGATTGCCGAACAGCTCTCGGTGGCGCCGACGACCATCAAGACCCATATCCGCAGCCTTTACCAAAAGCAGAGCATTCGCCGCCGGGACGAAGCCATTGCGCTGGCAGGGCAACTCATGGCGCATATTCAGGGGGAGTGAGGCGCCGTGTGATCACTCCTCCCCGGGCCTACGCCTGGTATGCCCAGTGGGGGAGGATTCTATCAAGCGGCGTAGCCTGCATCATGCCGAGCATGGGCCATCTCTCTATTCATCGAGATACCGACGGCAATAACAAGGATAAGGATCATGATGCAGACACCTTCTACTTCTCACTACGTTGGCAGCCAAGGGGCCGACTGGTGGCGCGGCGCGGTGATTTACCAAATCTACCCGCGCAGTTTCATGGACAGTCACGGCGACGGCATTGGCGATTTGCAAGGCGTGATCGACAAGCTCGACTACATCGCGTCATTAAACGTCGATGCGATTTGGCTGTCGCCGTTTTTTACCTCGCCGATGAAAGATTTCGGCTACGACATCAGCAACTACCGCGATGTCGACCCCATGTTCGGCACGCTGGACGACTTCGACCGCCTGGTCGAAGCGGCCCACGCGCGGGGGCTGAAAGTGACGATCGATCAGGTGATGTCCCACACCTCCGACCAGCACGCGTGGTTCGAAGAGAGCCGCCAAAGCCGCGACAACCCAAAAGCCGACTGGTACGTATGGGCCGACCCCAAACCCGACGGCGCGCCGCCCACCAACTGGCAGTCGGTATTCGGCGGCAGCGCCTGGCAGTGGGATACCCGCCGCTGCCAGTACTACCTGCACAACTTCCTGGCCAGCCAGCCGGATCTCAACTTCCGCACCCCTGCCGTGGTCGACGCCATGCTGGAAGAGGTGCGCTTCTGGTTGGAGCGCGGCGTGGATGGCTTCCGGCTGGATGCGGTGAATTTCTGCACCCACGGCGAGTTAAAAGACAATCCGCCGCGCCAGGAAATCACCGAGAGCTTCCTAGGCGTTCGCCCTGACAACCCCTACGGCTATCAGCTCCACCATTACGACAAGACTCAGCCGGAAAATCTCGTTTTCCTGGAGCGGCTGCGGGCACTGTTGGATGAGTACCCCGGCACCACCAGCGTGGGCGAAGTGGGCGACGACGATGCGCTCGGCGTGATGGCGGAGTACTCCCAGGGCGGCAAGCGCCTGCACATGTGCTACTCGTTCAACCTGCTGACCGATAAAGCCGACCCTGGCTACTTGCACGAAACGCTTACCGAAATGGAAGCGCGCATTGGCGATGGCTGGCCCTGCTGGGCGCTGGGAAACCACGACGTAACGCGGCTGGCAACCCGCTGGCAGGCGGAAGGGCAGCTCGATAAGCTGCGCCTCTATTTGGTGTTCCTGTTCAGCCAGCGGGGCAGCGTATGCCTCTATCAGGGCGAAGAGCTGGGCCTGCCCGAGGCGGAGCTGACGTTCGAGCAGCTCGTCGATCCGGCGGGCATCACCTTCTGGCCTGCTTATAAAGGTCGCGATGGCTGCCGCACCCCGCACCCCTGGCAGGCGGACGCCCGCCATGCGGGCTTTAGCAGCGCTACTCCCTGGCTGCCGGTGCCCGATTCCCACGCAAGTTTGGCGGTGGACCAGCAAGAGCAGGATGCCGATTCGCTGCTCAATGCCTACCGCGCGTTTTTAGCCTTCCGCCGCACGCAGCCTGCGCTGGTGAAAGGCGACGTGGACTACCATCCGGTACGCGACGAGGTGCTCTGTTTGGAGCGCACCCATCAGCAAACTCGCCTGCTGGTGGCGCTGAACTTTAGCGATCAAACCGTGACCCGCTCGGCTCCCGAGGGTGCTGAAGCATTGGAGGATGCGCCTAAGTGGCTAAACGGCGAGTGGCAGGCAGGTACGCTGACGCTGCCGCCGTTTGGGGTGGCGATTGCCCGCTGCCCGCAAACCCAGGAGGATGCGCCATGGGACGTTTAACCCTCAGCGGCATCGGTAAATCCTTCGATGGTGTCGAAATCTCACGGGATATCGACCTCACCATCGAAGACGGCGAGTTCGTCGTTTTCGTGGGCCCCTCCGGCTGCGGTAAATCCACGCTACTCCGCATGATTGCAGGCTTGGAAGACATCACCACCGGGGATATGCAGCTCGATGGCCAGCGGATCAACGAGATACCGCCCCAGGAGCGGGACATCGGCATGGTGTTCCAATCCTACGCGCTCTACCCGCACATGAGCGTGGCGGAGAACATGGCCTTTGGCTTGAAGCTGGCGCGTACCGACAAGGCGGAGATCCGTCGCCGCGTGGAGCACGCCGCCGAGATGCTGCATCTCACCGACCTTCTGGAGCGCAAGCCCAAAGACCTCTCCGGCGGCCAGCGCCAGCGGGTGGCCATTGGCCGCACCCTGGTCAAAGAGCCTGCCGTGTTTCTGTTCGACGAGCCGCTCTCCAATCTGGATGCCGCGCTGCGCGTGGATATGCGGGTACAGATCGCCGCGCTGCACAAGCGCCTGAACGCCACCATGATCTACGTCACCCACGATCAGGTGGAGGCGATGACCCTGGCCGACCGTATCGTGCTGCTCTCGAAAGGACGTATTGCCCAGGTAGGCGCGCCGCTGTCGCTGTATCACTTTCCTACCACCCTGGAAGTCGCCGAGTTCATCGGCTCGCCGCGGATCAATACGCTGCCGGTAACGGTGGTCGACCCCGGCGAGCGTCAGACCGTGGTGCGCCTGCATAGCGGTGAAACGCTGGCGGTGGCGGTCAACGGTCATCAGCTTCAGGCAGGCGATAGGGCCACCCTGGGACTGCGGGCCGAGGATTTCGTGGCGGCTGAGCAAGCGGATGCAACGTTGAGCGCTACGCTGATGGTGGCCGAAAAGCTGGGCTATGAAACCCTCGCCCACTGGCAGTTGGCGGGCATCGATACCCCCGTGACCCAGCGGCTGGATGGCCTGACACGGCTGGAAGAGGGCCAGGTTTCGCGCTTGGGAATCGCTGGCCAGCGCTGCCACCTGTTTGATGCCAACGGCAATGCCTGTCCGCGCCAGGTCACGGTGGATGGGGTGAGCCGTTAATTTTTAAACACTCAAACTTTTTTTCAAAAAGAGTGCATCCAATCGGTCTCCTTGTGTGTATCCCCTATACAGCCGCTACTCAAAGCGGTTGAACAAAACCCAAGGAGACTGAAATGACCATCCAACACATGACGCGTGCGACGCTCGCCGCTACCTTGATTGCATCCTTCAGTCACGCCGCGTTGGCGGACATGCCCCCCGCCGACGTCCAAGTACCGGACGGCAACACCGTCGCTCTCGAAACCGTCGGCGTGGGTGCGATTACCTACATGTGTGAAGCCAAGGACGACGGCACCATGGGCTGGGTATTTAAAGGCCCACACGCTGCACTGAACGACAGCGAAGGCACCCAGGTCGGCAGCTACTACGGCCCGCCCGCCACTTGGGAAGCCCTGGACGGTTCTAAAATTACCGGCACTCAGCTAGCCGTGGCGCCGAATGGCGATGGCAACATTCCGCTGCAGCTCGTCGAAGCCAACCCGGCGGAAGGCGAAGGCGCAATGAGCGGCGTGAGCTACATCCAGCGCTTGAACACCCAAGGTGGCGTTGCCCCTGACGTTGCCTGCGACGAGGGCCACGACGGCGCCACTGCGGTCGTCACCTATCAAGCCGACTACATCTTCTGGACCGCGAACTAAGCGTTCCAACACTGACTCACTTTTATTAAGCTTCGTAAGGCTAGGGACTCGTCACCAGGCTCCCTAGCCGTTATGCTCCTGGCAGTGCGACGACCGATGCGGCGCGTTACCAGGGAGCGAAGATGTGTCTGAACGTGACATGCCTGAAACAGGTAAGGCTAACACCATTAGCACCGATAACGGCCACGTAAGGCCCGCTCAAGAATTCGATTACGCTGATGCGCTCGCCCGCTGTGCCCGGGGGGAGCACGCAGCGCTGCAACGGCTCTATCAACAGGAAGGTGCCAAGCTGCTGGGTGTCGTGCTGCGCATCGTGAAGGATCGAGGCATGGCGGAAGATATCGTTCACGATGCCTGCCTGAACATTTGGCAGCGCGCGGACAGCTTCGACCCGCAAAAAGGGACAGCCCGAACCTGGATCTTCAGCATTGCCCGTCACTTGGCGCTGAATGCCATCCGCGGCCGTGACCGCGAAGTGAGCGTCGACCTGAACGACCCCCACGAACTCGATGACGACGATACCTTCCAGCAGGCGTCGCAAGTGACGGATGCCTTCGATTGGCAAACCGGCCAACGGATGGACGAGTGCCTGCAGCAGTTGGAAACCGAACGCCGTAACTGCGTGCTGCATGCCTATGTGGATGGTTTGTCCCATGCAGAGATTGCGGCGCACACGGGCGCGCCGCTAGGTACGGTCAAAGCCTGGATCAAGCGCAGCCTGCTTCGCTTACGGGAGTGTATGGCATGAGCCCTTCGAACGAACCCGATGATCTTCATGTCCTGGCCGGTGAGTACGTGCTAGGCACGCTGCCCATGGCCGAGCGCGAAGCCTTTGAGGCGCGTTTAGCCAACGACCCTGAGCTGCAAAAAGCGGTGGCGGCATGGGAAGAGCGCTTTTTCCCCTACACCGCGATGGTGGAGCCGGTCACGCCCTCCGATTATCTCTGGCCGCGCATCGAGCGCAGTCTCAAAGCCTCCGCTACCCGTGCCCCGTCATCCGTGCCCACACGCGCTCCCAGGCCGAATGGACCACGCCGCCGCTTGATGCAGAGCCTGCCGTTTTGGCGAGGGGTGGCAGGGGCAGGATTAGCGGCTGCGCTGGCCATGGGCGTGCTGTTGACCAACGTGACGACCGCACCTGCAACGCCAGAGTACATGGTGGTGCTGCTCGCACCGCAAACTCAGTCGGCGGGGTGGGTGGTGCAGGCCGCGAATCGCCAGGAGATCCAGCTAATTCCTTTGGGCACCTTCGAGGTACCGGAGGGCAAAGCGCTGGAGTTCTGGACCAAAGCCGATGATTGGCAAGCGCCCGTCTCGCTGGGGCTCGTCGAGCCGGGGCAACCGCTGCGCCTGCGGTTGGATCAGCTGCCGCCGCTGCAAGATAATCAGCTATTCGAGCTGACGCTGGAAGATGACACTGGCTCGCCCACCGGGCTGCCCACTGGTCCGATTGAGTTCATTGGCCGCGCGGTCGAAATCTAACGTCGCCAGCCGCTGTTAAAAAAAGCTCAACCCGACCTGGAATAAGCGCTCCACGTCGCGAATACGCCGCTTGTCGATCACGAACAGAATCACGTGGTCGCCGCTCTCCACCTTCACATCGCCGTGGGCAATCAGCACC